>JAPOLH010000072.1 GCA_029977225.1 Verrucomicrobiaceae bacterium
ACCGCTACGCGTATTTTTATGATTGGATTGAGGAGTTGGAAAAAGTCCGGCAGGCATACATCAAGCGCAAGCTCGAGACCAACTCGATGGACTTTGATGATTTGCTCGTATTGACTGTGAGGCTCTTCGAGGAGCATCCGGATGTGCTGGAGGTGTACCGCAGGAGGTTCAGTCACATTTTGGTCGATGAGTATCAGGACACCAACCGGGTGCAATCGAGGATGATTGATTTGCTGGTGGGCGATCAAAACAGCCTGATGGCGGTGGGGGATGACGCGCAGTCGATATATTCGTGGCGTGGTGCGGACATGTCGTTGATTCTTGGATTTCCGCAGCGCTATGCGGGTGCGGAGGTTTTCACGATCGATACCAATTACCGCAGTGTGCCGGAGATATTGGAGCTCTCGAATGCGGCGATCCGTGCAAACACCGGCAGGTTTGAGAAAGATTTGCGTGCATCGCGCGGTGGGACGGGTTTGAAGCCAGCCTTGGTGGCATTGCCAGATCCCGCATCGCAGGCGGCCTTTGTGGCACAACGGATGCTTGAGCTGCGTGATGGCGAGGGCATTGCGCTTGAAGACATGGTGGTGTTGTACCGTGCCCATTTCCAGAGTCTTGAAATCCAGATGGAACTGACCGCGCGTGGCATTCCATTCAACATCACGAGCGGCCTGAGGTTTTTCGAGCAGGCACACATCAAGGACATATCGGCATTCATGCGCTTTGTGGTGAATCGCCGTGATGAGGTGAGTTTTTTGCGGATGGTTTCGCTCATGCCGGGCTGTGGTCCGGTGGCCGCGGCGAAATTGTGGCATCAATGGCTGGCTTCCGGTTGGTCGCAGCGTGATGAGACCCCGGCAAAGTGGTCGGAAGTCTTTCTCGCGTTCAAGGTTCCCAAAAAAGCTGCGAAGCATTGGGAACAGCTCTGTTATACCCTCGACGAATTATCAACGGGCGCAAAATTTACCAAGCCCAGCGACATGGTGTTCAGTATTCTAGAAGGCGTATATGAGGACTATCTCACCGCCACCTACGACAACTCCGAAAGTCGTCGTGCGGACATCGAGCAGTTGAGCGAGTATGGCTCCGGTTTCGAGGATGTGGTGGAATTTCTTGCGCAACTTTCCTTGATGGGGGCCGTTGATGGTGAGCCGACGGGTGATCGCAATCTACCCGACGAGGAACGGGTGACGCTTTCATCGATTCATCAAGCCAAGGGTCTGGAATGGAAGGTTGTATTTCTGGTGTGGCTTGCAGATGGGTATTTTCCGATCGGTAAGGTGTTGGATGCCGACGACGATGCGATGCTCGAGGAAGAGAGGCGCTTGTTTTATGTCGCGCTTACCCGAGCCGAGGATGAGCTGTATCTCACTTATCCGATGATGAATCCCAAATCCTACAGTGGAGACATCATTTGCCGTCCTTCGGGATTTCTTGACGAATTTCCTACCGAGCTGGTCGAGCCATGGCGGGTGAGCAACGAGGATGGATGGTCGGATGACGAGCCGTTTTGATCGGCTTATTGGAAATAGCGGATGCCGGCTTCGAAGATCGGCTGGTGCTTGTTTCCGGGAATGTTTTTTGCGACACGCGTTCCGGCGCGCTCGGAGTGTGCCATTTTCCCGAAGACCCTGCCGCATGGCGAGGTGATGCCTTCGATTGCAAAGGCCGATCCATTCGGGTTAAACGCGTTGTCGAGTGATGGCTTGCCGTTTGCATCGCAGTATTGCGTGGCAATTTGGCCCGATGCGGCGAGCTGTTTGATCACATCCGTATCGGCGTAAAAACGTCCCTCGCCATGGGAAACTGGTACCGTATGAATATCGCCGGGTGCGTTGAGTGCGAGCCATGGTGACTGATTTGAAGTCACGCGGGTATGAACATACTGAGAGATATGACGGCCTATCGTGTTGTGCACGAGCGTTGGCGATTCGGGCGACGGGGTGCGGATCTCGCCGTATGGAACGAGACCGGTTTTGATGAGCGCTTGGAACCCATTGCAGATGCCGAGGATGAGTCCGTCGCGATTGTGGATGAGATCCATGATGGCATCCGCTACCTTGGGATTGCGAATGATGGTGGCGATGAATTTTGCGGAGCCGTCGGGTTCGTCGCCGGCGCTGAAACCACCGGGAAACATCAGTATTTGGCTCTCGCGGATTTTTGCAGCGAGTGCATCGATGGATTCACTGATGTGTTGAGCGCCAAGGTTCCGGAAAACCAAGATTTGTGCATCGCCGCCTGCTTCGCGGAACGACTTGGCGGAATCGTATTCCGAATTGGTGCCAGGAAATGCCGGAATGATGATCTTTGGAATGATGGACTTGGAATTTGTCCGTCGGGCAGTGGTGCTTTTGAAGTCGGGCAAGTCCGCTGTGGTGTTGTCTAGACCTGTGCTAGGGCTTGTCGGGTAGACCGGTTCGAGGGTTCCTTGCCAAGCATCCTTGAGCGTAGCGATCGGATAGTTGGAGCCGTTGATTGCAAGGGTTTGGGTTTCGGTGGTGTGACCGAGGGTGATCAGTGTTGGGATTGCTCCTTTGATTGCCGAGCTGGAGCTTGCTGTGTGTTCGACTAGGAATGAAAAACTTGCGGCAGCAAACATATCGCAGCTGGCATCGACCTGGGCACCGATGTCGTTTCCGAAGCTCATCTTGGCGAGTGCTGCAGCGATTCCTGACTCGCCGATATGATGCAATGAGAGGAAATGACCCTCTTGGTTTAGTGAATGAATTGCCTCGGCTGTTGATTTGAGAATTTCGAAGTTGGGCAATCCTTCGTCATCGAATGGGATTTGGATCAACGAAATTTCCGATCCGGGTTTTTTGAATTCTGGGCTGAGTGCTAGGCTTGCGTGACCAGGTGCGAGTGCGAAGGAAACGAGTGTTGGTGGCACATCAAGATCGTTGAAAGATCCCGACATTGAGTCCTTGCCTCCGATGGCGGCCAGTCGCAGCGATTGTTGTGCGTGGTAGGCCCCGAGGAGAGCGGAGAAGGGCATGCCCCAGCGTTTTGGGTCGTTGCCAAGTTTTGGGAAATACTCTTGGAATGTAAGGCGGATGTCCTTCAGGCGGCCACCGGCTGCGACGACTTTGCAGACGGATTCGGTGACTGCGTGTATGGCGCCGTGAAAGGGGGATTTTTCCGAAATGAAGGGATCAAAGCCCCAAGCCATGAAGGTGCATGCATCGGTATCACCCTCGAGAAGCGGCAGCTTTGCAACCATCGCATCGGGTGCAGTGTTTTGGTTTTTGCCACCGAAAGGCCAGAGCACCGTGCCAGCGCCGACGGAAGCATCGAACATGGCACCAAGGCCTTTGCGTGAGCAGGTGCTAAGATCGGAAAGAATCTCAACGAGTGATTTGGAAGCTACATGCTTGGCCTCGGTGAACGGACTGTGTGCGGCGCACACATGGATTTGAGCCGATTGGCTCGCACCGTTGGTATCGAGAAACTCGCGCGAAAGATCGACAATTTTCTGACCGCGCCAAGTCATGACAAGGCGGCCGTCGTTTGTGACATCTGCGACATGCGTGCATTCGAGGTTTTCGCGGTCTGCTTCTTCGAGGAAATACGAGATATCGCTAGGGTCGATGCACACGGCCATGCGTTCTTGCGATTCGGAGATGGCGAGCTCAGTGCCGTCGAGGCCATCGTATTTTTCGGGACGGCATCGAGGTTGATGAGGAGTGAGGGCGCAATTTCGCCAATGGCGACCGATACACCACCGGCTCCGAAGTCGTTGCAGACCTTGATTTTTCGAGTGAGAACCGGATTGCGGAAAAGTCGTTGGATTTTGCGTTCTGTTGGTGCGTCGCCCTTTTGAACTTCGGCCGAATTTTCGAGTGCGGTGTCGGTGTGCTCTTTTGATGATCCGGTGGCACCGCCGACGCCATCGCGTCCGGTGCGTCCGCCGATCAAAAGAATCGCATCACCGGTGGCTGGCTTGCCGCGAAATACTTGCGAGCGAGGAGCGGCGGCGACAACCGCGCCGATTTCAAGGCGTTTCGCCACATAGCCAGGGTGGTACACTTCGGCGACCTCTCCAGTGGCTAGGCCGATCTGATTGCCATAGGATGAATAGCCATGGGCGGCAGTGCGGCAGATTTTGCGCTGCGGCAGCTTGCCTGGAAGGGTTTCTGAGAATGGAACAAGCGGATTGCCGGCGCCGGTTACGCGCATGGCTTGGTAGACGTACGAGCGGCCCGAAAGCGGGTCGCGAATGCAACCGCCAAGGCATGTGGCAGCTCCACCGAATGGTTCGATCTCGGTGGGGTGATTGTGAGTTTCGTTTTTGAACATCACGAGCCACTCCTCGCTGGTCGGTTCAGAGGTGGCGGATTGTTTGATCGTTACCGGCACGACGATCGAGGCTGCGTTGACTTCATCGGACTCCTCGAGGTTATCGAGTTCGCCAGAGGCGCGGAGTTCGCGCATGCCCATGAGAGCGATATCCATCAGGCTGATGGGCTTACTGTCGCGTCCGAGTTTTTTGCGGGTCTCAAGGTAAGCATTCCATGCGCGATGGACTGGGCTGTTTTCGTCATCGAAAACCACATTGGTGATCTCCGAAAGGAATGTTGTGTGGCGGCAGTGATCAGACCAGTAGGTATCGAGGACTCGGATTTCAGTGATGCTTGGGTCGCGTTTTTCCTGATCACGAAAGTATGCCTGTGTGAACGCGACATCGGCGGCGGACATTGCAAGACCGAGATCGTTGCGAAGCTGCGCGGGATCGGATTTGTTGAAGCCGCTGAGTATTGTCACGTCGTTCGGAGCGACGGGTGACTTGCGTTCGCTGCTATTGATGAGGGGGACCTCGTGTGAGTCGACCGGGTTGATTGCAAATGAGCGGATCGCGTCAAATTCCGTTTGCGAAATTTTGCCGCGGAGCACGATCACCTTGGAGGATGAAACGTTCGGCCGTGTGCCGCCGGTCAGAATTTGGATGCACTGGGCCGCCGAGTCCGCACGCTGGTCGAATTGCCCCGGCAAGTACTCGATCGCGAAGGCTTGTTCATTGGCGCCGATTTCGAGTGTGGGGCTGATACGATCGACTTGCGGCTCGGAAAGAATGAGCTGAGCGGCTTCGTCGAATTTATCCTTTGAGATGCCGTCGACTTCGTAGCGCTGAATGATGCGCAGAGATTCGAGTCCTGGGAGTGTGAGTGACTCCTTTAGATCGGCAAGCAGGTGTCGGGTCTCGATATCGTGTGGAGTGAATTTTTCGACGAAAACGCGGTGCATTGGTGGAGGGCGTTGATGCTAGGGAATGAGGGGGTGAGGGCAAGCCGAATGGGCTTTGGTCACATTGATCCGCAACAAAAAAGGCCGGTGGAGGGGAGTCCACCGGCCTGGAATTGGATTAATTTGATGAGGGCTACTGCCGTATCATTTGTGGAGGATTTTGGGCACCATCGGAGCGCGCAGGCGGTGAGCTTGCGGGAAGTCCGAACCAAGCAGGGGTCGGCAGTAGTTGAGGAAGTCCTCGGTGACCCCATTTGCATCGGCGTTGATGAAGTTGTCGGGCATATGTCGGGTTTTGCCGGCGACTTTTTCAATGGGCACCAATTCGTAATCGACGCTGTAGTTGAGGACGGGGCGACGGATCGCAATCGAACCGTCGACATTGTCCCACATGGCGTACTGCACTGCCTTTTCACCGACCTCGCGGGCTTCGTGGGCATCACGATCGGAGCGGCATCCCATGAAGCAGCGCTGAAGATATCCGTAAGTGTCGGAGCGAACGCGCTTGAGTTTGAGGCCATCCTTGATCGTCTGCGACAACAGATCGCCGAGGGCACCGGTGCCGGATAGTTGAAGATTGCCGTGAGCGTCGCGTTCTTCACCCATGAGCTTGGTGATCATCGGATTGCCATCCTTGTCGGAGATTCCTTCCGAGACCGCGATCGTGCACATCCCAAACTTCGAGTACACACGGTCGACATCGGCGAGGAATTTTTCAGTGTCGAAGGCGCGTTCTGGCACATAGACCAAGTGCGGCCCGTCGTCGTAATACTTGCGGCCGAGGGCGGATGAGGCGGTGAGGAATCCGGCGTGACGGCCCATCACGACGCCGATGTAAACGCCTTTGAGCGCGCGGTTGTCGAGGTTCACGCCAGTGAAGGCCTGCGCGACGAAGCGGGCTGCCGAGCCGAAGCCCGGGCAGTGGTCGTTTTCCATCAGATCGTTGTCGATCGTCTTGGGAATGTGGATCGCACGCAGTTCGTAGTTTGCTTGCTGTGCCTGTTCGTTGACGATGCGGACGGTATCGGACGAATCATTACCGCCGACATAAAAGAAATAACGGATGTCGTGGGCCTGCATGACTTTGAACATGCGGGCGCAGTATTCTTCATCGGGTTTGTCCCGAGTGGAGAGTAGTCCCGAGGATGGTGTATCGGCGACTTGCTCGAGGTTGTGGGTGGTCTCGCGGGTGAGGTCGACGAAGTTTTCCTCGATAATGCCGCGCACGCCGTGGACGGCCCCGTAAATCGAGCTGACCTGGGTGAACTTGCGGGCTTCGAGGGCGACGCCGACGACGCTTTGGTTGATGACGGGTGTGGGGCCACCTCCTTGGGCGACCAGTACTTTTCCTTCTAGACGGCTCATGCAGGGCGAAGAATCAATGATTCAAGCTCATATGCAAGTCTCGAAAATTCATCGCGACGAAATGATGGACCTGTGATTGGATGTCTCAAAATTACCTCAATTTTTTATGAAAAACTCTTGGTTATTCGCACTCACGGCACTGGTGATTGGCGCGCTTGGTGGATTCATCAGCGGTAGAAACACCTCGCTGGATCGCGACGGTGATGAGCCTACCTCCAAAGCGGTGAAATCAGCTCCCGCCAAGGCGGCTTTGGAGGCGCGCGTCAAATCAGACTTGGCCCGCGACAGCAAGCGATCGAAGCGGCCGCTCAACATCGAGCAGATTAGCGGCATGCCGGGAAGCACGCAGCGGGTGCAAGCGATGCTGGCTTTGTATGCCAATCTGGGTCCATCCCAATTTGAGTCGGAGGCCGCCAAGCTTGATCAACTTCCAATGAGCGAGCGCATACTTGCCTCCTTTTTGTTGTTCGGGCGATGGGCTGAAGTCGACCCCTCGGCGGCGATGGCGTTTTCGGGTGCGATGGGCTATGGCTCGATGTTTGTGAAACCAACAATTCTTCAGGGTTGGGCCAGCATTGATCCCGCGGGTGCGGCGAAATATCTCGCGGCCAATCCGCGCGAGTTTGCGATGATGGGATATGGTGGGCCCGCGGGTGGACGCGGTGGAGTTTCGATCATTGGTGCCGAGTGGGCACGACAGAATCCTGTGGCTGCAATGGCGTGGGCGAGTTCATTGAATGACGGGCGCTCGGAGGCCATCAGTGCCGTGGTGGGGCAGGTCGCGAAGTTGGATCCGGCCAAGGCATCGCAGATGCTGGCGGGAATGAATGATGATGGCTTGTCTGAGGCGTTTCGGGCCGTGGCGGCTGGTTACGGTGCGAAAAACTTTACTGAAGCACAGGCGTGGATAAGCAGTCTCCCTTCAGATCAACAGGCCGAAGCTCTGGCATCCGCGATTGGTGGTTTGTCGGTTGTAGATCCGTCATCGGCTGCAAAGGAAGTGAAGCACATGTCGCAGGGCGCGGCCAAGGATCGTGCGGTCTCAGAGGTGGTCAGTGACATGGCTAGGGATAAGCCCCAGGCTGCGGCAGAGTTTTTAAAGGATCAGGGTAGCCCTGATGCCATGCGGCTGGGCATGAGAAATCTCATTCCGTCATGGGTGAGTAAAGATGCGCCAAACGCGCTTGCATATGCCTTTGCGCTTGAGTCAGGGGATGTGCGTGACAGTGCTTTGCAGTCATATGTCATGGCCAACACCGCAGAGGATCCAGCGAAGGTAATTTTGGTTGCGGAAAACATTCAGGATGAGAGTGAGCGAATCCGCTCGATGAGTATCGCAGCAACGCGCTGGATGCGTGAGGATGCCGCTGCTGCCAAGGAGTATGTCGAGCAGAGTCAGCTTTTGCCGGAGGCGGACAAAAACCGTATTTTAAATGGTGGTGGATGGTTCGGCGGGCGTTTTGGCGGGCAACGAGGTGCTGGTGGCGGTGTTTCTCGCTGATTGGATTTTGATTTGCGGTGCGCTTGCATCTTGCTACCCGTGGGCATCCGCCAGTCATATTCCATCAAGGGACTGGGTGCTTTGTCTGCACTCGGTGCTGATTTGCCTTCGCATCTTGATTCGATCGCGAATGGGTTCGTGCCGTTTCGGCCGCTGGGTGAATTGTTGGGGAATGACAGTCGGCACGCAAAAACGCCAGGCGCGTGGATTGCGGATCGCGAATGTTTGACCAGTCGCAAATGGGGCCCTGCGACCATGGCAGCCCTTCATGCGGCGCGAGAGGCGATCGCCGATGCCGGATGGAGCGAAAGTGATCTGCGTGATGCGGCGTTGGTGGTGGGCACCAGTCGCGGCAATGCCGCTGGGTGGCTTGGTCCTTGGCCTGGGCGCAGACCGTTCCAATTGATGGCTGCCAGCAACACCATTCATAGCGAGCCAGCATCGGCGATCAGTATCGAGTTTGGCATCACCGGTCCGAACCATGTTGTCGCAAGTGGTTGTGCTGCAGGGCTTGATGCGGTGGGTGTGGCGATGATGATGCTCCAGTGCGGGCTCGCAACGCGTGCATTGGCCGTGGCGGTGGACTTACCATTGGTGCCAATGCTGCTCGACCAGTATGCGTCTTCGGGCCTTCTTTCAAAAAGCGCTAAACTGGATCCATATCATTCATCGACGACCGGATTTGTGCCTGCCGAGGCTGCGGCAGCGATGGTGATTGAGGCGGGTGAGAGCAATCATCCTCGACTGCATCATTACGCCTGCAATTCCGATGCGGGAAATCCGGTGGGTATTCCGGCGGATGGCGGTCGCAGTTCGGAACTGTTCACCGCTGACCTAACGCATGGCTTGGCCGCGATTTGCCCGCATGCGACTGGCACTGTGGTCCAGGCCGTCGCTGATCCGGCATGGATGCAGCGTGTGTTTCCTGAT
>JAPOLH010000073.1 GCA_029977225.1 Verrucomicrobiaceae bacterium
CGAGATGCCGCCGGGCGCGACCCATGCCGCTTTTGTCCTGCTCGACTCGAACCGCTATTGCATCACCTCGGAACCCTTGCCCGATTGGCAGGAAAACCCCGGTTACGCTGCCAACTCCCGAACCTTGAAGGATGGTTACGCTTGGAAGCCAGGGCTCTCGGCTCTGATCAAACTCGGCGAACGAGCCGCCGCTTCGGGAGACGGGAAAAATTCCAACGACCTATTGAAGTCGATCGAAGCAGCGAAGAAAGCCCATGCCGATCCCCAAGCGACCGAAGCCTCGCTGGCCACTAGCGTTCACAATTTGCGCGCCGCGATCCGCAATCAAAAAGGCACTGCCGAATCCCGAAATGAATTCGTGAACCGCTTTCCTTACGATCCGAATTTCTGAGCGGTTCCGAAGAAGGCATCCCCATGAAAATCAAAGCAGCCCTTACGATCGTGCTGGCCAGCGGATTAGCCCATGCCGCTCCGCTGCCTCAGCCGGACAAATGTTGGACTTACAAAACCGTTGCGGGCAAAGACCTCACCATGGATGTGTTTCTGCCCGAGGGATACGGAAAACCGGGCCGGAAATTTCCCTTCCTCTTGTATTTTCATGGAGGATCCTGGGACAAAGGCAGTCCCGCGAACCACTACCCCGACTGTGCCTATTGGGCTAAAAGGGGAATGGTGGCAGCGTCTGCCAATTACCGGCTTCGCACGCGCGACAAAGTTCAGGTGCCGCTCGAATGCCTCAAAGACGCCAAAGCCGCCATCCGCTTTGTGCGCGCCAATGCCAAGGATCTGCAGGTCGATCCCGAGCGACTGGTGGTCGCCGGGGATTCGGCTGGTGGGATGCTGGCGGCAGGTACGGCCTCGATCGAGTCGAATGCCACAAGCCACCCCGATGATCCGAAGATCTCTTGCATCGCCAACGCGGTGATTCTGCATTGCCCGTATTGGAAAACCGGCTGCACCCCGGAACTCACCCCGCCGAATTTTGTCAGACCCGGCCTTCCGCCGATGATCCTGTTTCTGGGAGATTCGGACCAGGCGATCCCTGTCGAAAGCATCAAGCAATTTCATGACTCGCTAAAGTCACAGGGCAACGTCAGCGAGTTCCATGTCGGCACCGGCGGCAAGCACGGCTTCGCCAATGGAGGAAACCCAAAAAATCCTTTTTTCTATTGGGTGCTTGGGCTGCAAGACGCCTTCCTCGTCCGCCAAGGGATATTGGAGGGCACCGCGGTCATTCAAAGGCCCCCCGGCGTCCGTGCACTCCAAGAGGGAGCTGATTTCACGAGCTATCGATGAGCATTTCCTGGCAACCCATTCCCAACACCGTCCCCAAGGATCGCTCAAACTCGACCTTCACTTTCCACAACCACCCAAGCCCTGAGCGTACTACCCACTGGTTGTTGAAAGCTCCAAGCAAACTCAATGAGCCGCCATTCTGTGATATGAGCCATAAACAAGATTCCTTGATGCGGCTTTCCATCGGCGCAGCCACCCTTATTTTGGCCCTCGCCACCGCCAAGGCAGAACCCGCAGCGTCTCCAAACAGCCAAAACCTCCCCGTGCTCCCAGCGCCAAGGGATTACAGTTTCGGATTTTTCCCGCAGGGATGGCGGCGGGACAAGGTGGACGAATCGACCAAGGATCTCCTCCGTCTTGAAACTGGCTACTACGGATTCGAGATCGATGCCGATGACATCCAGAATCCCCGCTTCGGATTGCTCAACGACGGCCTGACCGCCCGCCAGGCGCTCGCCTCAGGCTTATCCCGCACCGCCTCACTGGCCCCCGCGAAGCTCACCATCGAAATAAACAAAGACGGAAAAATCTATCGCGCCGTGTGCTCTCAGGCTGGCACACGCGCCGATGCCAAGCGCATGGAAGACATTCGGCTTTGGGAGTCCGGCCGATTCGTTCAGCACTACGAACTCTACAATCTGGAATTCGCCGACGAACAGGGGAACCTCCTGGGAGGAAACTCCAATCTTCGCATGATCGGGTGGCCCGACAGCCTGACGCTCACCGCCGAAATCACCCCGTCCCCCAACTACACCCAAGGGCCGGTTGCCGGAGTGTCCGGAGCGGGATTGGCGATCGATAAGTCCGGCTTGGAAATTCCCCACACCGAAGCCATCGACCCCGCTCATTTCACCCTCGAAGCGTGGTTCAAGCTTCCCGAGCAATGGATGTTCCCTGAGCGGTTCGCTTGGATTGCCACCAAAAATAAAAACATGAACACCGATGGTTTCTTCGGGCTTTTGGTCGAAGGCGACCGTCCTGCAGCCATCCTCAATATCGGCGGCAACAAGGAAAACAGGTTTTGGCTTTCAACCAGTTACCCTCTCGCCAAAGGAAAATGGCACCATCTCGCGTTGACTTACGATGGTCAAAAAGCCTGCCTTTATGTGAATGGCAAGCCCGCCAAGAGCATGGACATCGGTCGCGAACGCGCCGCTGGGAAAGACAGTCTGTTGATCGGAAAGGACGGAACGCCGACCGCTGTGTCACGCAGCTTTGTGGATGATGTCCGCCTCTGGAGTCGCGTTCTGCCTCCCGGGGAAATCGCCGCCCGCAAGGCCAAGCCCAATGCGCCGGCTTCTCCTGAAGGCCTGGTTTATGAAGAGACCTTCGGCAGCCAGTCGCCTCCCAAGGAAGTCTGGAAAAACGCAGAGATTTCGATCGCGTTTCAAGGTGGCGGTCGCGATTGGAAGACCTCTCAAAAAATCCCCGGCGATTGGCCTGAAGGCATCATGAAATCCTTCTCTCTGCCTTGCGATGTGGTGAGCAAGCGGCTTCCTACGGAGGATGTGACCGTTCGCCTTTTGAATCAGGATTTCAAGGTGGCCTACAACCCCGCCTACAATTGCCAATTTGCACCCATTTTGCGACCCAAGCGCACCTGGAAAATGGAAGGGAATACTTGTGATTTCCGCGAATACGACGACTTTCTGATCGAGGTCGAAAACAAAGGCACGACGCCTGGAAATGTTCCTTTCGTCCTCAACTTGCTGACCCCCTTAGGGATTACTGGCATTCATCCCACCCTCTGCCACGAGGACGGCCGGCCGACCGGTATCCATGTGCAGAACGGAAAGAATTGGCACAGTTCCCCCGCCTATTTCCGCGGCTATACCTATCTTCCCGCACCCGTGGGAACCTCCCGATACGTCCTGCGCCTGAGCTATGGCTTCTACGGCACGCTCCCCCAAGCCACCCACGCGCAACTTTCCCTAGTTGGACACGGCGGCAATGGCCGTTGGGATCAAATTGCGATCGGCGCCTGGGGCGAGACGCAATGCCTCGATATGGACCACTCCCTGGCCAATAATTTTGTGACCGACAACCGCGGCATGCTGGTACGCAACGGCGCCAACGGGCCGCTGTGGCAATGGGTCGAGGCGGGTTGGGGCGGGGATTGGTTGAGCGTGAACAATGCCGCTGGGCAAAAACTCGACTCCATAGGCTTCAAGGCCTACTACGCTGCCCACGGCCCGTGCCTCAGCGAGGTCGAATACTCCGGCCAACTCGGCAGGAAAAGAGAGGTCAAGGTTCAGAGCACGGTCCATGTGCCGCGATCCGATGATTATGTCCGAACCCTTGTTTCTAACACCTACGAATTCCAAACCGCCCTGCCCACTTCGGGTTCGTGGCTTTTCAAGGTGGGCAATTCCCACAACTACTCGACCCCCCGCGTCTGCTACGGCAACCGTGAGGGCCTCCTTGGTGAGCAATTGCCGCTGCCCGGAGCCAAAAAGGGAGACACACCGCTGGATTGCTTAGAACTCACTGGCGCCGGTCCGTGGTGGATCGCGTTTCCCGAATCGAAAGTCCACCTTCCCCCTGGGCGGAAACATTTCGGCACAGCGGCCAAGGCCCTCATCGTCCGCTCCTACAAGGCTACCTTCGGCGGAAAAGTGGTCAGCCAACCCTCCATCAGCCTTGTGGTGAACGGCGTCCACCCCGATGGACGCCTAGATTACACCGCCCTTCTCACCCCCCCGGCGGGACTCACCGACTACCAGCCCGGCGACAAGGTGGAACTCGACGTCGAGTGGATCACCGTTCCTCACAATGCGGTGGACTACTACGGCCCGAACGAGGCCCTCCGCAAGCACCTCGCCGAGTCGCCCGGCTCCTGGAAAACCATCCATCGCGAAGCCCTCGGCAATGACCTTTTTGTTACCGCCACCGGAGCGACAGTATTGAGCAACTACCCCGTCATCGCCCATATCGAAGAACCGCTCGCCGCTCTCGATCCGCTCTGGAAATTTTTCCATCAAACCCTCGGAGTCGCCGCTTCGGAGGCCGCCCCCGAGTGGATCCGCCGCCTCTTCCCTTTTCAAACCACCCTCAACATCCGAGGTGGGGTCGGCCATGTGCCCATCCGCTTCGACGGCTTGAAATCCGTGGACGGCTTTAAACTCTACGAGATCGTGAATGGTAAGCCGATCGAACTGAACCAAGCCGCAAAAGGAAACGACTTCTGGCAGACGGACCACGATAGCACCACCAACACCTACCGCGTGTCCTACAACATCCCGCTCGACGGCAAACCAACCTCGCGGTGGGTCTTTAAAAAAGCTGAGTGAACCCATCCCCAAAAAAACCGCAGTTCAAATCGCCAAAAAAGGCTAGAGATACGTGATTGGTCATAGAAAATTTTTGAAGCACATCGGAACCGCAGCAGGCGTAGCCGTCGGTTTTTCTGCCATTACCCCATCCCATGTTTTGGGAGCAAATGCCCCCTCCAAACGCATCACCCTTGTCCATGCACTCCAAGAGGGGGCTGATTTCACGAGCTATCGATAAACATTCCTGTTTCACCTATGAAAAAGTCCGCAACCTCTTGTTTTCTTTTTCTCCTCGCCGTCAGCATGGCGACGGCCAGTGCTCCTTGGGAAAATGAAGCTGTTTTCCGCGTGAACAAGCAACCGGCCCGCGCCGTGTTCACGCCGTTCCCGACAACTGCCGATGCGCTCGCCAAGCCACGCATGGAGAGCCCCTGGGTGAAATCTCTAAATGGCGACTGGACTTTCCACTGGGCTCCAACCGCAGACCGTCATCCAACGGATTTCTGGAAACCTGAATTCGACATCTCAAAATGGAAAACGATCCCAGTACCATCCAATGTCGAGCTGTTCGGCCATGGCACTCCTATTTACACGAATGCCAGATACCCCTTCGCCAAGACTCCTCCCCGCACGAACGGCGAGCCGCCGAAGAATTGGACCACATTCACCGAGCGCGAACCCATCTCTGCCTACCGCCGTACCTTTGATGTGCCGGATTCATGGAAGGGTCAGAGGGTCTTTCTGGTGTTCAATGGAGTCGCCTCCAGCCTGCTCCTGTGGGTGAATGGCAAAGAGGTCGGGTACTCAGAGGACAGCCGAACTCCGGCGGAGTTTGACATCACCCCGTTCCTTCATAGGGCCAAAATTTTTTGGCCGTGGAAGTTCGGCGGTTTAGCGATGGTGCATATCTCGAGGATCAAGACTTCTGGCGACTCTCTGGAATCTTTCGCGATGTGTATCTGTGGACAGCTCCCCGATTGGATTTGCGGGATCTCGAAATCAAACCCTCCCTGGCCGAGGATAACCACACCGGGTCGCTTGAGGTCCTCTTGCCGGTGCGAAACAACTCGGATCAGCCCACCAGCTTTTCAGTCACATGCAAGCTGCTCGATGCCCAGGGGAAGCTGATCACCGAAGGTCAAGCCACTGGATCCGTGAATTCGAATGCCGATACCACCGCCCGCATCCGTTCAGCAAATTTCCCAGTCTCCCCATGGTCCGCCGAGCAACCCACGCTCTACCAGACCCTTGTTGAAATTCATGATGCCAAAGGCCAACCCGTGGCGTCGTATGCGGTCAAAACCGGATTCCGAAGAGTCGCTATCAAAAACGGTCAACTCCTGGTGAATGGCCAACCAATTCTAATCAAGGGCGTGAATCGTCACGATCACGACCACCTCACCGGCCAATATGTTTCAGAAAAAACCATGCGAGCCGACCTCGAGGCGATGAAGCGGTTGAACATCAATGCCATTCGCACCGCCCACTACCCGAACGACCCGCGCTTCCTCGAACTCGTGGATGAATACGGTTTTTATGTCGTCAGCGAAGCCAACCTCGAGACCCATGGCTTTGGCGTGAACCCGAAAAACCTTCTGGCAAACAACCCAACCTGGCTACCCGCGATGCGAGACCGCGTGCAGAGCACCGTGGAACTCCTCAAAAACCACCCCAGCATCATCCTCTGGTCGCTCGGCAACGAATCAGGCACGGGACCGAATATGGAAGCCCTTTCCCGCTGGGTCAAAGACCGCGATCCCACGCGTCCCGTTCACTATGAAGGCGCCTGCGTCAATCAAACCTGGCAACATGACACACTTCAAATTGGCGACATGCTTGATTATGCGGACCTCTTCAGCCCGATGTATTTTCCCATCGAAAAACTCGAGCCCTGGTGCCGGCAGCAGGAAAAACTTCCGTTGGCAAAGCAACGCCCGCTCATCCAATGCGAATACCTCCACACCATGGGAAACTCTGGCGGCGGCCTTGCGGAATACTGGACTCACATCCGCCGCGAACGCCTGCTCCAAGGTGGCTTTATCTGGGACTGGCGCGACCAAGGCATCCAGCGTGAAAAACCCTCCACACCCAATCAACGCTCCGCCCTGCTGGACCGCGACCTGAATCGATTTGCCGCGCCCAATGGCTCACTCCGCTACTTTGCCTATGGCGGCAACTTCGGCGACGAACCAAACAATGGCAACTTTTGCTTCAACGGCATCGTTCATGCCGACCTCACTCCGAACCCCCACGCCATCGAGGTAGCCCACCAATACCGCTCGATTCTCACGACAGGGATCGACCTGAAATCCCCACACCCGCGCGTTGAAATTTTCAACGAAAACTTTTTCGTGCCCCTGCGCAATCAACCCCTGCACTGGACTCTGCGCGAAAACGGCGTGCCGATCCAACATGGCGAAATTCTCCTCAGCGAACTCGCCCCGCAAACCCGCACGGAACTCGAAATCCCGCTGGCTGCGGTCACGATTCCTGCCAACGCGGAATACCATCTCGACATAGCCTACCCTCAAGTTGGGGATAAACCTTGGGCCAAGGCGGGTCATCTTCTTGCCAGCGATCAACTCTCCCTCGCTTGGATCGCTCCTCCGGCAACCCCTTCCGCAAAAACCCAGATTGCAAACTTCGAGATCGAAGAAACCCCATCCTCACTTCGCATCAATAGCTCCATTTCCTCAGTGACGATCGATCGTGCCAGCGGGCGCATCACATCCTATCAACTCGGGAAACGTGAGATTTTGGCTCAACCCTTGGCACTCCAATTTTGGCGCCCACCCACCGACAACGACATCGGAGCCCATATGCCTGTAAAACTCGCCGTTTGGCGCGAAGCGGGAGCCGGTGCCACCGTGACCTCTCTTTCACAGAAAACCGCTCCGGACCATGTGCGCGTCTCCTTAACGCTTAAAATCCCCGCAGGCGAAACCACCGCCGATCTGGCCTATGAATTGAAAGCCGATGGTGCTCTCGCCATCTCACTGAGCCTCAAGCCATCCGGCGCGAATCTGCCGATCATCCCCTCGATCTCCTTTCAAGGGGCCCTCGTCCCAGAATTTTCAGACTGGAAATGGTTCGGCCGTGGCCCCGAGGAAAGCTACAGCGACCGCAAGGAAAGCGCCTTCCTCGGCGTATGGAGCGGTAATGTCAAAAAACTCTGGTGGCCCTATGGCCGACCCCAGGAAACCGCCAACCGCACCGGCGTGCGTTGGGCGACCTTTACCGACACCCGGCAACAAGGCATCCGCATCCGCTCTCTCGACAACCAACCCCTCGAAATCGCCGCGTGGCCCTTCCTCGCCACCGATCTCGAAAACCGCCAGCACCCCGCCGACATCCCCGCCCGCGACCTCATTGGACTTCGTATTGCCCACCGCAACATGGGGGTCGGCGGCGAAGATAGCTGGAGATCCTTCCCTCGACCCGGCCACACACTCGAAGCCAACCACCCCTACGCATACTCCTTCCTCATCGAGCCGGTGCAACCGTAAGTCTTTAATTCAAAAGAAAAAAACTCGATAAAAGATATAGCATTCAAAATGGATCTACTGGCTATATCCTCAATAGGATCCTTGCCTCCGCTGCACGCCGGCGCTGAACCAGCCTGAAGGGGGTCATGCGTTGCGTTTTGAGATTGGCCAAGGTCGGCGGCTATCTCGGGCCGAATTGCCGGAGTCGTGCACCAACGAGGATGCCATGGCCAATAGGCATTGAGAGGGAAGTTTCAGCTTTTATTTCCGCATGGAAGTGCTATGTAGGAAGTAATGTCTTATGATGTAAGACGTCGAAAAGCCTACTAAACCCTAACACGCGAGACATGAATATCATCAAATGGCTGCTTGTTGCCGTCGCCATCATCGGCACCTATGGCTTAGCCTCCGCGGAAGAAGTTGTTGATGGGTCCGTTATCTCAATATCGGCAGAATCCATCACGATTAAGAGTGGGGAACAGCAAAAGACTTTATCCTTGAGTCCTAACACGCAAGTCGTCGGAAACGCGAAATCGATTGCCGAGGTCGCTGTCGGAAATCGGGTGTCTGTTCGCTGCAATGCGGAGGGAACAGCTGTGCTTTTGATCAGAGTCATCCCGCCGTCCCCGCACCTTGATGAGGTCGTCGCTGGAATCGTAGTTTCGATTTCTGAATCCTCCCTCACGCTCAGCAACTTGCAAG
The DNA here is from genome assembly GCA_029977225.1 of Verrucomicrobiaceae bacterium. GTDB lineage: Bacteria > Verrucomicrobiota > Verrucomicrobiia > Verrucomicrobiales > Akkermansiaceae > Luteolibacter. Next base: position 8,756 of record JAPOLH010000073.1, read on the forward strand.
GCGTTGAGACTTTCGTGGTGACACCCAATACTGTAAAAGTAAATTGGAGTGTTATCTCTGATATTAAAGTGGGTGATAGGATCGGCATTCGCGTCAGTGCAGATCGAAAAAATGCAACATTGATCAACGCGAAGCCCTAAAACGCACGCCGGGACTCTGTTTTGAGCGCAACAAAAAAGGCGGCTGAAAAGCCGCCTGTCTTGT
>JAPOLH010000074.1 GCA_029977225.1 Verrucomicrobiaceae bacterium
GTGACCGGTGGATTGGAAGACCGCCCGGTGGTTTATGTTTCTTGGTTTGATGCGGCGCGAATGGCCAACTGGATGATAAGCGGCAACACGGAAACGGGAGCCTACACGCTCAATGGCGCGACCAGCGGCATTATTACCAAGAACGCAGGAGCTCAAGTCTACATCCCCACCGAAAACGAGTGGTACAAGGCGGCGTATTACAATGGAGGCACCTCGAGCTACTCGCTCTACCCGAACGGTCAGAACACGATCACCACGGCGGATGCGAATTATTTTACTCCCGACTATTGGGTTGGCTCCAGCACAGATTTCGGCACCTATAGCGAATCTCCAAGTGGCACCTTTGACCAAGGGGGCAATGTCTGGGAATGGAACGACGCGGTGATAGGCTCGTCACGCGGGCGCCGGGGTGGCGCCTGGAACCTAGGCCCCGAATACTTGGCCTCCTCGTTCCACGGCAGCTCCGACTCGTCGTTCGATTCCTTCTCCATCGGCTTCCGTCTCGCCAGTGCCGTCCCTGAACCAAGCTCGTTGATTATGACGATGCTCGCCAGCGGAGTGATCCTGCTCCGTCGGAAACGCTGATCGTTGCCTTTGATCCTTTTTAATGCAGCGGCGATCATTTTGATTCGCGTCCATTCGTGTGAATTCGCGGTTCAAAAAATTTCTTAAAGAGTCGAGGCTGCGGACCGCATCGCCCTACCGTACCGGTACGATTTCCCGGGTAAATTGATTTCGTGGTCTTTCGTGCCTTTCGTGGTCCCTTCTTCGGAATCCGAGCTGAATCAGGGCCCACCCATTTCCGCTGAACTTGAAACTTGGAAAAAGCGGCGGGATCGCGGCAACCTAGGGCCATGCAGCAATCTGACATCGACGTCCGCCATGTCGCCAATCTCGCGCGACTCGAACTCAACGACGACGAGGTCGCGGTTTTCCAACCGCAACTCGAGGCGATCATCGAACGCGCCCACTCGCTGATGCAGCTCGATGTCGCCAACATCGACCCCACCGCCCACCCCTCACCCGTCTTCGGCCGCATGCGCAACGATGAGCCACACGAAAGCCTGCCACCCGCCGCCGTCCTGCAAAACGCACCCGACCAAGCCCAAAGCCAAATCCGCGTGCCCAAGGTCGTGACCGATGCCTGATCGCTCCCACCGCTGCATCCATCCTTTTCCCCAAGCATTCATGACGCTCTCCACGCTCCGCCAAAAATTTCTCGCTGGCGAAACCACGCCCGAAGCCGCACTCCGCGATCTCGCAAACGACATCGCCACCCGCGACAAGCAAACTGGCGCCTATCTCAGCCATGATCTCGAGTCGGCACTCGCCGAGGCCTCGAAGGCGGATCTCTCATTGCCACTCGGCGGCATCCCGATCGGCATCAAGGATAACATCAATGTGCTCGGCCAACCCTGCACCTGCGGCTCAAAGTTCCTCGCCGAAAATTACCTCTCACCCTACGACGCCACCGTCATTCGCAAACTCCGCGCCGCCGGTGCGATTCCTTTCGGCCGCCTCAACATGGACGAATTCGCCATGGGCTCGGCAACGGAAAATTCCGCGCTGCAAACGACCCGCAACCCCCACGACCACTCCCGCATTCCAGGCGGATCCTCCGGCGGATCCGCCGCCGCCGTGGCCGATCGCACCGCCATCGCCACCCTCGGCTCCGACACCGGTGGCTCAATCCGCCAACCTGCCTCACACTGCGGCGTGGTCGGACTCAAGCCGTCCTACGGCCGCGTCTCACGCTACGGCCTCGTGGCCTTTGCCTCATCACTCGACCAGATCGGCCCCCTCACGCAATCGGTCGAAGACGCGGCGATGATCCTGCAAGCGATCGCCGGATTCGACCCGCTCGACTCGACCTCGCTCGATGTCCCGGTGCCCGATTACCTCGCCAATTTAAACGATGGCGTAAAAGGCATGAAGCTCGGCCTGCCGCACGAATATTTCGGCGACGGCATCGACCCCGGCGTGCGTCACACAGTGGAAAAAACCATCGCCAAACTTCGCGAGCTCGGCGCGGAAATTGTCGACATCTCGTTGCCCCACACCGAACACGCGGTGGCCACCTACTACATCATCGCACCCGCCGAAGCATCATCCAACCTCTCGCGCTTCGATGGCATTCGCTACGGTCATCGCACCAAGCAACCCGCCGACATCGCCGACCTCTACCGCAAGTCGCGCGAAGAAGGATTCGGCCCCGAAGTGAAACGCCGCATCATCCTCGGCACCCACGTGCTTTCCTCCGGCTACTACGACGCCTACTACGGTCGCGCCCAAAAAGTCCGCACGCTCATCCGCCAGGATTTCGAAAACGCCTTCCAAAAAGTCGACGCGATCATCTCGCCTGTCGCACCAAGCCCCGCCCGCAAAATCGGCGCCGGCGCCGCCGACCCGCTCCACGAATACCTCTCCGACATCTTCACCCTCTCCGCCAACCTAGCCGGCATCCCCGGCATTTCCATCCCCTGCGGCAGCACCGATTTCGATGGCGCAAAAAATCTCCCCGTCGGCCTCCAAATCCTCGCCCCCCACCTCGAAGAAGCCAAACTCCTGCGCGTCGCCAAAGCCGCCGAACTCTAAACACAAAAAAACGCCGACCCCTCACGGAGCCGGCGTTCTGAAGATCACTTCTGAGCGGGCAAATCAATGCTCGCGGCAGAACTGCTCGAAGCGGGTCAGGCCCTCATTCAAAATGTCGAGCGTCGTGCAGTAGCTGAGGCGGATGCCTTCGTCATAGCCGAACGCAATGCCCGGCACGGCGGCCACCTTGTAGCGCGAAAGAAGTTTGTCGCAAAGGTTCACCGACTTGAGCTGCATGCCGCCGGTGTACACAAAGAAGTAAAAGGCACCCTGCGGCTCAACAACGCGGATGTTCGGAATCGCCTTCAAGCGAGCAAACATGAACTGACGCTTCACATCGTACTCGCCACGCAGGTCTTCGATGAACGACTGATCGCCCTCAAGCGCAGCCAGTGCACCGTACTGCGAGAAGCTGCTCGCGTTGGAAATCGTGTGGTTCTGGATCTTGTCGATCGCATCGGCCAAGGGCTTCGGCGCGGCGGTGTAGCCCAAACGCCAGCCGGTCATGGAATAAGCCTTGGAAAATCCGTTGACCGTGATGGTGAGGTTGTAGAGCTAATCGCTGAGCGATGCGATCGAGACATGCTTGCTCTCACCGTAAACGAGCTTCTCGTAAATTTCATCCGAGAGGATCACGATGTCCTCACCGAGGGCGATTTCCCCCAGCGCGCGAAGTTCGTCGGCAGTGTACACCGCGCCCGTCGGATTGCCGGGCGAGTTGATGATCACCATCTTGGTCGCCGGCGTCATCGCATCTTCAAACTGCTCGGGGGTCATCTTCCAGCCGGTCGATTCCTTGGTCTCGACCAAGACCGGCACACCACCGGCAAGGCGAACCATCTCGGGATAGGAAACCCAATAGGGCGTCGGGATGATGACCTCATCGCCTTCTTCGACCACCGCGAGGATGGCATTGAAGCAGGCCATTTTCGCACCAGCGGTCACGCAGATCTGATTGGCGGCGTAGTTGAGGTTGTTGTCCTTGAGAAACTTGGCCGAAAGCGCTTCGCGCAACTCGGGAATGCCACCAGCCGGAGTGTACTTGGTGCGACCATCGTTGAGGGCCTGGATCGCGGCCTGCTTGATGAAATCGGGAGTATCCACTTCCGGTTCGCCACCGGCGAGTGCGTACACTTCCTCACCTTTGGCGATCATGGCCTTGGCCTGTGCGGTGACGGCCAAAGTGAGGGACGGAGAAACCTTTGCGATGCGGGATGAGATGCTGTCCATAGGGGGTCGAGAATGGGTATGTTTGCACCGGTCCGATTGGAACGACGCTCTGTGCACCCTCCGTCCCGGACAAGCGGGCGCTTTTGTGGGGCTTCCCCCAAACCGTGGCAAGCGAAATGCGGAAAATCACGCCATCATGTAAGGCGCTTTAAGGTCAGCCGATCCCAACAAGCCCGGTCCCGCCGGTTGCGAAACTTTTCACGATACTCGCGCAGGCGCCGCAATCCGGCGACTTCTCCCCCCGCCACCAGCACCTCGTTCATCGCTTCTTCGGACTTGATCACCCGCACTTCATCGAATTCCTCGCGCAAAACCCGCCGCGTCGCCACCTGCATCGCTCGATGGCCCGCACCCGTCACCAAATTCACCGCCAACACCCCGCCCGGTGCGATCGCCCGGCGCAGATGACCCATCAAATTGCCATCCCACGACTGCGGCCGAAACACATCGGTCTTCCCCGCCAGATAGATGTCATCGATCACGACATCAAAGCTCCTGCGGTTTTTCGCCAACCACGCATACGCATCCGCATGAATCACCTCGATGCCCAAGGCATCCAAATCCATGTGCTTTCGCGCCAACTCAACAATCTCCGCATCGATATCCACCGCCACCAACTCGCAATCCGGCAGTAAATGTCGCAACACGCGATACGCCGTGCCACCAGCCAAACCCAACATCAATACCGAACGCGGCGGATGCGCCTGCCCCAACAAAGCAGCCGCCGCAATCATGTCCCACGCCAAGCCCGTTAGAAATCGCTCACGGTGATAAAACGCATGGACCGCCCCGGCGACTCGAAATTCTGCCGCACAGTCGGACTTCCACACCTCCAGAGTCTGGAACCGAGTGTTCACGATGTCCTTGCGTCGCATCATAGAAATCCATCCTGAACAAAGCCACACTCCTTGAAAGCAGGAAAATAATCTCTTCCTCAATACTCCTCTTCCTCATCACCCGGCACCGGCGGGATCACATCCTCGCGCATCAAGAGGCGCTTGATGTCGAGATCCGGCAGAAGATCCTCCGCCGTGCTTCTCACGATCGCGACATAGGGCACGATCCGATCAAGCTCGGCAATCGCGCAGTGCACCATCGAGCTGATGATGTCCGAATCGTACCTCTCCCTTTCAAAAAGATTGGTGACGCGAAAAACCAGCATGCCGCGATCGAGGTCATATTCGAATCCACCCAGCGTGAGCGGCTTGTTGGCGCGCGCGAGCAACTCAAGCGCCGATGGCAGATGCCCTGCACCAAGCTCCATCGGCACCTCGGAGACGATGCTCAATGCATTGAGCTCGGGAAATGCCTGTGCAATGAGATCCACCCGCGTGTGATGCGCCTCAAATCCGGCACGCAACACATCGCGACCCTCAACCAGCTCACAATGCCAGCCATTGCGGCCAAAGGTTTCTTCAACCACAAGAATCTGACGCGAGTGCGGACGCATGCGCCTCTTATGCATCGGCACCTCACACGCGGACAATGATTTTCAGCGATCGATCGTCGCTTTGCCGACGCCTTGTGCTCAGGCGTTATTGCTAGCTTGTTCCAAACTGACCCCGCTCAGCAGTGCATAAAGCGGCTCGTTGATATAGAAGTTCGACCTGCCCATCTTCTGTTTGCGTACCAGACCGGCACTCGTGAGTTGCTCCAGATATTTGGTGGCGGTGGGGCGGGACACGCCAAGCTCCCGCTCGATGAATTCGATCTTCGTATATGGGTATCGGAAAAGATTGTTGAGCAAGTCCTGACTATAGAGCTTCGGCAGGCGATCCCTCAGATCGTTCTTGGTTTTCTGCATCAGGTCACGGAAAGCCTTCACCAAATGAATCGCGCTTTGGGATGTCACCGCCACACCGCGCAGCAGGTAGAGGCACCACTCGGCCCAGCGGTCTTCATCGCGCACGGTTTGCAGCAAGCGGTAGTAGTCCGGCTTGGTGGTGGTGATGTAGCGGCTGAGGTAAAGCACGGGCAGATCAAGCAAACCATCACGCTGCAGCATCAGGAGATTCAAGATGCGCCCGGTGCGTCCGTTGCCATCGTAAAACGGGTGAATGCTCTCGAACTGATGATGGGTAATCACCATCCGCAGCAAGGGATCGAGACCATCGTCGGCGTGGATGAAGTCAATCAAGTTGGCCATCAGCGCCTCCACCTCATCAGCGTCCTGCGGTGGCTCGTAGATCGTTTGCCTGGTGGCTTCATTTTTCAAAACGGTGCCCGGCAGTTTTCGTAAACCCGCTCGGTTCTGCTCCAGCTCCGCCTGCACGGCCAGCAGCGTTTCCAATCGGATCAAGCCTGAGTCCCGCACTGCTTCGTAGCCCGTGCGCAGCGCGGAAACATAGTGCCGAACCTCCTTGGCAGCCGCGGTCCCACCGGAGTCATCCTGAAAGGCATAGAGCTCGTCGTGAGTGGTGATGATGTTTTCAATTTCCGAGCTATCTTTCGCCTCCTGAATGCCGAGAGTATCGAGCAAAATCCCCTGATTTGGCAGCGACTCACAAAGGCCTTTCAGCTCCGCTAAACGCCGGTGCGCCTCGGTCAACGCCGCCCATACCGCCCGCGTCTCCAACGCGGAAAGATTTGTGAGAGGCAGTGGCGGAAGGGAGGACATGACAAGAAAAGTTGGTTTTTCTTATCACTTTAAGGGTGATATGCAAAGAAAATCGCCATTTTTTTGCATATTTCGAGAACGCAAAGGCCCCTTTTCAGCTCAAGGCGCGGAATCAATGGCGGTGGCGTTGATGATCAGCAAATCAGGCGTGCTGCCTGCCGCCACGGTGCCTGAAACCACCAGGCGCGAAAGCTTCGCGATGCCCTCCACGCCTTCGATGGTCTCCTTAAGCACACGCCCTTCGGCATCGACGATCTGAATGGTCGCTGTTCCGCGCTTCTTGTTTTCCTTGCTGTCACAGCAATTGTCCCATGGCGTCTGGCAATGGTCATCTGGGCGCTCATTGCACGGCGTGAGCAAAGCTGGATCGCCGAGAATGAATGCCGCCCGACCTTCCACAAACGGATTTTGCGCGCCCATCACACGACCCGTGACAGTAATGACATCGCCAGGTTTTGCGCTTTCGCGCGCCATGTGAATTGACTTCGCCTCACCGGCCACCGTGGCGTCGATGACAGCTTTCAATGCGGAACTCGGTACCGAATGTGTGGGTGACGACGAAGTGGATTCGACAGGATCGTTTTTGTCACAGGAAACGAATGCGATGGCGAGCAAGATGCTGATGCTTTGATATTTCATGGTTGGATTCTGTGGTTGGTTTAGGACATGCGAAGAGCGGCGGGCAAAGAAGGTTTGAGGCAACGCCATGCGGCGGGCAGTGAACCGAGCAAGCCCAATAAAATTCCGGTCATCAAGCCAGTGATAGCGACGCCGGGGCTGACTTCCGTCACAAATATGCCGATGGAGAATGGGATGGTTTTTTCATCCAACAAAACGAGTGCGGCAAGAGATGCGACCAGCGTTCCCGCAAGGCATGCAAGAGTGCTTTCCTGCACCAGACTCAAGAGGATCGCGCCCCGCCCAAAACCAATCGCCTGCAAGGTGCCGATCTCGCGAACCCGCGAGGCAAACGCGGCGTAGAGTGTATTCACGCCACCAAACATTGCGCCAGCGGCGATCAGCCCGGCGGTGATCCACACCATTGCCTGCAACGGAGAAAAAAACTCACGCAACTTGCCGTAGTACTCGCTTTCGCGAATCGCCGTGAGCTCCAAATCGAGCCGTTGTTTGGCAAACAAATCCGCCTCCGCCGCGTCTTGGGCATCGTCGAATCGCAACACCACACAGGAGACCGTCTCGCGCTGCGCCACCACACGAAGATCGCCAATCGTTGCCCACATTTCGGACTCCATCACCGTGCCGGGTGCCGCAAAGATGCCGGACACCTCGAAGCTCTGTCCATTCATGACAATGCTGGAACCGACACGCAGATAGTTTTCGCCGATTCCAAGTTTGCGCCAAGCGAGACGCCCAAGCATCACCTCTCCCGCCTTGGGAAAATCTCCTTCGGTCAATCTCACCTGAGGGTGCACGCGCAGCGCTTCCGGCGCGACACCGCGCACCAAAGTTTGCGCACGGCGGCCATCACCCAAATCGATGTGGTTCATGTAATGAATCTCGGGAGAAACCGCGCGCACACCAAGGCGCTCGGAAATGCCGCGCACAGATGTGGAGGCGATTCCGGCCGCGCTGTCCGGCACCTCGCTGCGCTGCACACTCTCCTCCGATCCCGAACCCAACAAAATCACATTGAATTCGGATCCCGAGGCGGAAAGAACACGAGCCATTCCGGCGTTGATCGCCACAGCCGTCATCACCAGCAGCACGACCAAGGCGCTACCGCCGATGGTTTGCAGCAGGCGTGTCTTAGAGCGGAACAAGTTCCGTGCCGCATAGCTGAAGGGAAGCATGGGAAATTTTCGGTATTAGGTGAATCAGGAGCGAAGTGAGCGGACGATGGGTTGGCGCATGCTTTGAAATGCAGGCCAAAAGGAAGCAAGCAGGCCAAGCAAGAGGCCTGCACCGATTCCGATGAGGATCACGGTGAAATCGGGAAGGATCGCGAGCGTTTGACCTTCATTGCCCATGGTGAAGCTTTGCCAATGCAGAAACGCGGTGGCGGAAAGCACCCCCAACAAGCCACCTCCCAAGCCGAGCATGCCACCCTCACCCACCACCAGACAGGCAATCGCCCTGCCCGGATAACCGAGCGTGCGCAACACCGCGTTTTCCTTCACCCGGCCACGCACCACCAAAAGCAGCGCGTTGGCCACCAATGCAGCCACGGCAAGCACGGCACCAATTCCCAGCCAGCGCGTGAAGCGGATCAACTCCACCAACTCGGCTGCCGTTTCCGCAAAGAACGCTTTTTCGGGCTTCGTGTTGGTCGGCATCTGTGCCGAACGAAAGCCCTCATCAATGGCTGCAGCGACTCGCTCAAGATCATTCGCGGAACTCACCCGAACATTGAACTGCGTGACCACGCCGAGGCCAACGCGCGATGACTTTTGCAAGAATGGC
>JAPOLH010000075.1 GCA_029977225.1 Verrucomicrobiaceae bacterium
TTTGGATGCCTCGTAGATCGTGACCACGCCGAAGGTGAGTGGTGTGCTGCTTGTTTGCGTGAGCCCGCAATCGTGGAGCAAACTTTCCATCGCTTTGCCCGAGGGGAAAGTTTCGATCGATCCGCCAAGGTATTCGTAAGCATCGCGTTGGCCGGTGAGCAGGCCGGCGAGTTTGGGCAGGATGTGGTGAAGATACCAGCGATAGGGGATGCGCAGGAGATTGTCAGGGATCGAGAAATCGAGAATGAGCAAGTGTCCACCGGGCTTGATCACGCGACGCATTTCGCGAAGCGCCGCCGGATAGTCGGCCATGTTGCGAAGGCCGAAGGCGACAGTGACGCCGTCGAAGCTCGCATCATCGAAGGGGAGGCTCAAGGCATCGGCGACCATCGTGTGGCCGACCCCGCGGCTTGAGGCATGCGCGAGCATTTCGGCACAGAAGTCGGTGGCCATGACTTCGCAGTCGGGGCAGTGGTCTTGGATTTCCAAAGCCAGATCGCCGGTGCCCGATGCGACATCGAGCAATGTTCTTGCCCGCCATGATTTCACGCGGGCGGCCACGACCTTGCGCCACCAGATGTCGGCGCCGAGGCTCAGGACATGGTTGGTGAGCACATAGCGGTCGGCAATTCGCGCGAAGGCGTCGCGTACATAAGTGGCGTCTGGCACGGGGAAAGAGTCGGCGCATTGGGGTGGTGAAGCAAGCGGGAAGGGGGCGCGAGCGGGGATTTGCGCGTTTGCGTCGGTTGGTGGGTGGTTGCGAGCTTGCGGAAGCGGCGGCGAGGTGGTTTGTTGCGGCAACGAATGCATCTGCGCTTCTCTGATCAGGAACTGGCCACCTTGGTGGAAATGGTGAGCCTCGCGGCGAATGTCGCGTCGTGGAACCAGAAGGAATCCGCCAGCGAGCAGGTGGCGGCCTTCGAGGATCTCGAGAGCAAGATTCTCGAAAAGGCCGGGCACTCGGGGCTGGGTGATTGGATCGAGTTTGATGAAGAACGCCAACGCTTCCGCGTGAAGCAGGAAGTCGAGGAACGTTTGTTTTACCACGAGTGTTACGACGAATTTCGCAACGAAAGTTTTTGGGACGAAATGGCCGTGCGCCTAGCTGACCGTGATTTGATCCGCGCAATTGGACTCAAGGCATGGGAAAAACTCAGCGAAGAAGAACGCCGCGCCCGGACCAGCGCCTGGGAGAAACGCTACTGGGAAGAATTTTCCAAACACGGCGTCGACCGCGTGGCAGTGATCACGCCGCCGGGTGAGGGGTGAGGTAAATAACTGATTCGCAGGTGGGGGATCTCTTGAAGATTTTTACCACTGATTGAGCTGCTTTCGCTGATGTGGAGAGAGATCAGAAACTCAGTTGCGCTTCCCCCCAATCAGTTAATCAGCTAAGTCAGTGGTTCGCATTCCTTGTTTCACCTCAAAACAACTTCGGAATGTAGAACCATCCAAGGATCGTGATGAGTGCGATGCCGGCGAGGTTGAGCATGATGCCAGCGCGAATCATTTGTGGCATGCGGATGAGGCCGGTGCTGAAGACGATCGCGTTGGGTGGAGTGCCGACGGGCATCATGTAGGCGCTGCTGGCGCTGAGCGCGCAGACCACCACGAGCACTTGCGGGTTCATGCCGAGGGCTGGTGCCATGGCGGCGAGTACGGGAGTCATGGTCGCGACTTGCGCGGTGTTGGAGGTGAACTCCGAGAGGAAGACCGTGAGTGTCACCACTGCGGCGAGCATGAGAAAAGGTGGCAGCAGGCCGAGGCCACGTGTCGAATGACCAATGAATTGAGAAACACCATTGGCCTCGACGGCGGAGGCGAGGCTGAGCCCGCCACCAAACAGAATGAGCACGCCCCATGGCAAATTGGCGGCGGTTTGCCAGTCCATCGCGCGGTTGCCAATGCGGTCGGCGGGCAGCAGAAAAAGTGCGATCGCTGCGAGCACGGCCACACTGCTGTCGGTGAGACCTTTGAGCGGGTGCATTCCGGCGAAGGAAATTTCGCGCAATACTCCACCAAAGATCCACAGCATGGCGGTGCTTGCGAAGACCGTGAGTGTCACCTTTTCGCCACGTGAGAGCGGTCCGAGTTTTTGGTATTCCTCCGCAAGCATCTTGCGTCCGCCGGGAATTTCTTCGAGTGGCGCGGGAAAGATCACGCAGGTGATGAGCCACCATGCAATTGGCAAAAAGATGATCGTGAAGGGCAGTCCAATCATCAGCCATTTCACGAAGGTGACTTCATGCTGGTAGGTTTGCTCGATGAAGCGTGCGGCGATGCCATTGGGAGCCGAGCCGATGAGGGTGGCGATGCCGCCGATCGACGCGGCGTAGGCGATGCCGAGAAGCAGACCGGTGGCGTAATTTCGCTCGGTCTGATTGAACGCTGTCATCTCGCTACTATCACCAAGTCTGCTGCCGTGGCGTGTGCTCAGCACGAGGTTGATGACGCTGATTGCGATGGGTACCATGATCGCTGCGCAGGCAGTGTTGGAGATCCACATGCTGAGAACTGTTGTGGCAGTCATCAGCCCCGCACTCATTGCCGCGGGCTTTGCGCCAGTGAGGCGTAGCGTGAAAAATGCCAAGCGGCGGTCGAGTCCCCAGCGTTGGATGGCCAGCCCAAGCACGAAGCCTCCCATGAAAAGATAGATCACATCCGAGGCGTAGGGTTTGGTGGCGTCGGCGATCGAGCTGATGCCAAACAACGGAAACAAGGCGATCGGCAACAGCGCAGTGACCTCGACATCGACCGCCTCGGTCATCCACCACGCCGCCATCCACAGCATCATCGCCAGTGTAGCGCGGCCCTGGTGGGTGAACTCGATCATATTTCCGCCATCGGCCGTGTAGCGATCGGGCAGCAGCGAGTAACAAACAAGCGCGAGCAAAGGGCCAGCGATGAGTCCTGCGCGGCGGATCCATTTTCCGGCATTGAGCGGAGAATCGTTCATGTTCGTGCGAATTGAAAAATGATCCTGATTTCCGCTCTCACGCTAGGGCGGATTGATGGAATCGTCCCAGTGAAAATCGCGTTGATTGTCGGCGCCTCAGTTGCCGCGCAGCAGAGTCGTTTTGTGATGCCAGACTTCGTAGTCGCGGTTTTGGTATTCGTAGACTGTCGATTGCGAGTTGCTTTGCGAACTGCTGTAATCGTTGTTGCTGTTGGAATAGCTTGAGTAGTCGCTGGAGTAATGTCCGGCGACCGGGACTGCGACGCGTTCGGTTTGGATGCCGCCGTAGACGCTGGAGTAGATTGCGATATCGGCATCTTTTTCAATCGCCAGCAGTCGCGCGTTTTGGGCGTCGATATTGTGGCGTGCGGTCGTATCGCCATAGCCGATGACGCGGAAGCCGCGGCGGCTGTAATTGTCGACCACCGCGTTATGGGAGGGCATTGAGGTTTCGATGAGGCTTGGGTTGGGATTTGGCGCTTCGCGTTTTGGTACGCCCGGTGCGGAGCGGTAGCCGTAGAAGAGCGGGTTCATCGAGCACGAGGACAGTGCGAGTGCGATGAGCGGAATAGTCAGAAGCGTGAGGTTGTTTTTCATGGGTCGGATATCGACCACACCTAATGTATAGGGTTGGAAACACCAAACAAATTTCGCCGATGGCGATTCAGTGCGCGATCACAAACTTCGGATCAAAGAATGTAAGCGCGCAGATCTTACCCTCGGCGTCCTGGTAGAGCACGACCACATGATTGCCGGGTTCGTCGGGGGAAACGGTGGTGATGATTTCGCCGCCGACCTTCACCATGGCTTCGCTGCGTGTGCTACCGAGGTCGATGGCGGCGGTGCTGAGCCGCTTCACATGTGCAGGCGTGACGTCCTGTTTTCCTGGGATGACGGCATCGACCCTCACTTCGTCGAGATCGCAAACCGACAGCAGCGTCATGCGGAATCCGCGTTCGGGATCGCTTTGTTTGAGACGCAAGATTTTGGTCGCCCAGCGTGGTGGGGCGCTGTCATTTGGTGCGGGTATTTTTTCCGCAAATCCGATGAGGCTGAGGGTTTCGCCCGATTTGAGATCGATCTTTGTCGTGCCGCTTTCCACGCCATTTTTTTGCAGCGTGACTGTGTGGGGTCCGGCCGCAAGGCCGATGCCGCCGCTGCGTTGTCCGAGTTGATAGCCCTTGGGAAAAATATCTTCGCCATCGATGAGGATGCGGGTTGTGCCATTGCCCGGGGCGATCGCATTGACGATGCGAAGAAAGCCGACATCGGGTGATTTTTCTTTGCCGCTTGCGGACGACAGGCCGGCAAGCATCCAAAGTGTGGCGGCGAAAATATTAGAAATCGTTTTCATGCAGAATTTTGAGTTTGGATTGTTTCGAGTCAATTGAGCCGTCGGGCTTACGTGGGCCGGGATCGGCGAAGACCGTGAAACTTCGGCGGACTTCGGCAAGAATCTCGGGGTTTTCGGTGATCGTGGTGCTTGGGCTAATCGCTTGGGCGACGATCCAGATGCGGAAGTTGCGTGAGCGTGTGGTGGTGGATTCGTAAATGCGGGCGAAGCACTCCTCCGATGCTGAGTCGCTGAGGTGGACCTTGCTGCCGTTTGGCAGGAGCTCTTTGTTACCGAACACCGGCTTGCCATCGCTGCCACGGGCGTTGGCAATCTCGGAGGGGGATGCGAAGGGTTTGTTTTTTCTCGTGAGAAGGATCGCATCGGCGATTTGGTTTGCTTGATTGTTGATTTCCTGAGCCGTGAATTTCATTGGGCTTACAGGTGGTGCCATCAGGTTTGGAATGGCATGAGCCTCCGATGTTCGCATCGATATTTTTGGATCCATGGTCATGGCGCCGATTGCAAGTGCGCGCAGCACATCGCGGTTGGCGGTGTTGAGGTTCACATGTCCGGCGACGAGTGTGGTAGGGCCTTCGCGTTTGCCTGCATCTTCGGATGTTGAAATGCCTGCGTGGAAGAGATCGAGCAGGCGATGGGCGTCCATGTCGGGCGTGGATCGAAAGCGTGGATGATCCGCGCGCCCGATGCGAAGTGTGTTTCCGCCACCGTAGTCACCGCTCGATTCGCTGGCGTTTTCCACATCGCCCCAGGGCAGGTTTGCCGCAGTGGGCAATGAGGTTTTCCACATAAGTGGATCATAAATGCGGCCGAGCTCTGTCACGCTGTGAAACCTGCCGAGATTTGAAATTCGCATCGGCGCTTCTGTGGTCTCCGGATTTCGTAGTATCGAATCATCATTGGGAAAGAAGCGCGGATCATCTGGATTGATGCGTTCGTCGGTGGTGTAGAAGCTGTTGGATTCGTAGCCCGAATTGTGTCCGCCATCGGGCCACTCCGACGGCATCACGCGACCGTAGGTTTTGGTTTTTTCGACACCATCATTGCCGTAAATCGTGCCCCAGCGGATGTTGCGACGGTTCGGGCTATAGTTGTCCGGGTAGGTGTTGGCATCCTGTGGCGCTTGGTTGTAAAACGACATTCTTGGATCACCCATGTTGTTGCGATAAGATCCGCCGCGTGTGTGTGCGTGCGACGGGATGGTGGCTCTTATGCGTTGGCGCGGCTGGCTTGCCGTGTTCTTGGGGTAATTTAAGCTGCAGTTGTTGCGATGAATCCCGCCGCGAGATTGATCCACGATTTTTCCATTCCACTTGAGTCGGTATCCGGCACCTGATGCGCCAAAAGTTTCTCCTTCCAGCACGAGCGGGCTGGGAATGAAAACCGAAGATGGGCCGGCGTCGATTTTGTAGGTGACGGTGCCGCAGTTGATCACGCGGTATTCATTGGGCTTGAGCGTGACCGCGACTGGAGGAAACCAGCGCCCGCCATCGCTTTCGACGAGCGCGGGTGTGGCATTGCTGAGATCGGCGAGCGAGACTTCCGGGTTTGCGCCGAGCGGAAATTTGTAGGCGGTTTCGTAAGAAATTTGTGCACTTCCGCTGACTGTTTGATCGCTGAGGTTCCAAAGTTCGGTGTAGGTCGAAACTGACAGAACGAGGTACTTGCGGCCATTTTCTGTGAGGGCGTTTTCCCAGCGGAAACGCATCAGGAATTCGCTGACGAGCGGGCAGGCATCGAGTCCGCGGTAACGGCCCGTGGATATCGATGGATTGCTGTCCGCATCGGCGTAGTCGATGGCATTGGCGGCGAGGGTATGCAGGTAATCATCGGGAAATCCGCCTTTGCGTTGATCGAATTGGGGTAGTGATTTTTTGATGTGCTCGGCCATTTCATCGATGGCGGTGTTGGCGTCCTTGGCGAGCAGTTCGTTGAGATTGATTTTTGGTGTTCCGGCGGCGGTCGCGTCGACGCCTTCTGCAAAGGGAATGATCGGCCGTTCTTCGTAGGAGCGGAGATCCGCGCTGAGGCATTCCTCGACCGCACGCGCGGCTGCATCGATTTGATGGCCATCGTCACTGCGCTGGATCGGCGTCGGGATATCGGCGGCGGCTAAGCAGGAATCGGGCGTGATGAGAATCGCGCGGTTCTTCAGAATCGATTTTGCGATGTTGCCTTGTGCGTCTTCGGCCGTGTTTGGATCGATGGCGTAGAGTGCGATTTGATTGAGCGGTGTTTGCTCATCCGAGAGCGCTTGCGGGTTGAGGCCAGGTGCGGGAAATGGCCATGCGGCGCGTTGGTGAGATTTTGCGGGCCCATTGTCATTGCCGGCGCTGCCTGCATCGATTTTCCCCTGAAGATCTTCGACCCAGTAGGCATAGCGTGCGATCGGTCGATTTTGATCATCCTTGAGGTAGAGCCAAGCGGCGCGGGCCTTATCGAGGTAGGGAAGGGTGGTGAAGTCGATGTGCTGGTTTGCGTTGGTGGTGACCAGTGATTCGATCGCAGGTGCGGCGAGAGGTGTTTCTTCCGGCATGCTGTGGGTACTGAAGAGTGGGATGTATCGGAAATTGAAGCCATTCGGTGTGGCCTTGCCGCGTGCCAGGAACAGATGTGGCGCGAGTTCGCGATTGGGAGCAATCGGGTCGATAAGGCTCGATTGCAAGATGAGGAAATCGTCGTTGCTAGCTTCTTTGTCAAAGATGCCACGTAGCTCTTCAAGGCCAGCGCGTGCGGCGAGTTCCGCGCGTTGTTGATCGATGGACGCGCGCGAGGTGCCGCGCTCGATGCCGCTGACCGCGAGGCTGCTGATGGCAGCGATCAGCAAGGCGGCTGCCACCACCAATACAACAACCAGTGTGAAACCAGAAGCATGGGCGCGTGACTTGGATTTTTCAGGGCGATTCATGATTGCCGAAGCGAATGAGCATTTCGTGGATTTCCAGATTCGGGTGCGTTGCCGCATCCTCCGGCTTACCGAGAAATTTGCTGTTGGCGCCGATGCCATCCCAGTCATCGCTGGATTTGAGTTTTGCGCATAGGCTTTGGCTTGCGATCAAGAGGCGCAGCGCGAGTGCCTCGGGCGCGGCGCTTGTGATGGTAGTGTTGGAGCTCCAATCGATCCATTGGCCTGCCGCATCTTTCGTTTTTGGTTGCACCTCGAATGAAACCACCCCGAAGCCGATCGGCTCGTCGCGGTCGGGTTGTTTTTCAAATAGCGTGCCGGTTGATTGCGATTTAATGGCAGCGTAGGTTTCGGCGCTTTCGCGCATGCCCCGCATGAGGCAGCGCACGGCTTGGTTGCCGGTTCGAAGATCGGCGAGGTAATAATTCACCGCACAGAGGTCGCCGATACGGCCCTGCTCGGACTGCGCTTGCGGGGCTTGGAGTGATAAAAAACCGAGGTGGTGCGACGGGCGTGATGATGGTGGGGTTCCGATGATTTGCGATGGATTGTACTTCGCCCTTGCCAGATCCGATCGCAATTGTGCGACGACTGCGCGTACTTCGCGCGCATTGGCAATGTTGCTGCTGATCTTTTGGTATCCGTCGCCCGAGCTTCCGAGCATCGATGTGGCGAGCAGCAGCACAATCGATCCGACGCCCATCGAGCAGCTGAGCTCCATCAGCGAGAATCCACGGCGTGATGGGATGTGCGGCTTCATGGAATGCGCGAGTGGAAATCAAGCTTACTGCGCTTGCCGGCAGGCACGGTGGCTGGGTATTCGAGCGTGATGCGAAGTTTGAGCATGCCATCATTTTCCTCAGGCTTGGTGGCGCTCATCTTTGCGAGATGGCTTATTGTTCTGCCTTCGAGGTCTCTGATTCCGCTTTCGTATTGAGCGATAGAAATTCTCCCCATGCATGACCCTTCATTGGAAAATGCGAGCGCCCAGGTTTCGTTTTCTGGCGGAAAAGTTTGACCTGTTTCGGTAGCGGCAAAGTACTGAGGTATGCCGGCTCTTGAGTCTTCGATTTCTTGGAGGCAGGTGGGAATGATCCATGCGCTGCGAGTTTCCGCTTCCGCTGATGCGCCACTTTTTCCCG
This sequence comes from Verrucomicrobiaceae bacterium, assembly GCA_029977225.1. Lineage (GTDB taxonomy): Bacteria > Verrucomicrobiota > Verrucomicrobiia > Verrucomicrobiales > Akkermansiaceae > Luteolibacter. The sequence continues at coordinate 8,358 of JAPOLH010000075.1, forward strand.
CCTCGGCCATGCTGCCGAAGACCAATGGCACTGCGAGTGCGAGGATGCCCATTGCGACGCTCGTCTCGACCAGTGTTGAGCCGGAGCGGTGGAAAATTTTTACCGATGAATTTTTCATTCCTCGATGCGGTAAGGGCGGGCGTTGATGCGGCCGATTTTGATTTTTTGTTCGGCGACTGTGCCGTTTTTCCCGTTATGTCGTGTGATGGCTTTGCCGTTGCGGTAACCACCGGCTGCGATGCGCATGACTATCGAATTCTCACTTGCGGGATGGATGATGCCGCCGTGTGGATGTGAATGCGTTTGGTTTTTTAAGCGCACGTCATTTTGATGGCAGCGTTAAGCCCTTAAG
>JAPOLH010000076.1 GCA_029977225.1 Verrucomicrobiaceae bacterium
TACCCTCCCAGCCGTCGGGAGTCTCGCCACCCTGCTCATAGGGAGCCGTTACTTGGGTGACTGCGCCATCCTTGAACTCTTGGGTGATGCGGGTATCGGCGGGCAGGAGAAAACGCACGCCTTTGGCCTTGGCCTTGGCAAGAATCTCGAGCGCAAGATCGAGCTTGTCGGCTTCGACTCGGCTGTTGCCGGTGTGATAGCCTTGTGCCTTGCGGAAGGTGTTGGCCATGGCGCCGCCGATGATGAAGGCATCGGCCTTTTCCATCAGTGCGGTGATCACTTGAATTTTATCGGAAACTTTCGCGCCGCCCATGATCACGAGGAAAGGCTTGGCGGGTTTTTCGAGCTCGTGGCAGAGGTACTGAAGCTCACGCTCCATCAAGAATCCCATCGCGGAGGTAGGGATGAAATGCGTCACCCCTTCGGTCGAGGCGTGAGCGCGGTGGGCGGTGCCGAAGGCATCGTTGACGTAAATTTCGGCGTTGCCTGCGAGTTGTTTGGCAAACTCCTTGTCGTTGGCCTCCTCTTCGGGGTGAAAGCGAGTGTTCTCAAGGATAAGAACTTCTCCCGCACCGAGGGCGGCGCGCATCGAGGAAGCTTCACTACCGATGCAATCGGGTGCGAGTTTGACGGATTTGCCGAGAATCGAACCAAGGTGTGCGGCAGTGGGAGCCAACGAGTATTTGGCCTCCGGCCCGCCCTTCGGACGCCCTAAGTGTGAGCAAAGCACGAGCTTTGCGCCGCCCTCCACAAGGTGCTTGATCGTTGGAACAGCCGCCTGAATGCGCGTATCGTCGGTGATGGCTCCGTCCTTAAGAGGGACATTGAAGTCGACACGCATGAGAACTTCTTTGCCGGAAAAAACGAGGCTACGAATAGAGAGCTTGGCCATGGGCCGGGAATCCCGCCGCAGACAAGGCCATATGTCAAGCCGCAGGGACAGGAAATGCCGTCAAATTCTCATTTCACCGGAAGAGTACCGCTGCGAAAACGCTCGGCCTGCTTGCGGATTTGTTCATCACCTGGCGCATGCTCCATCGCGCGGTTGGACCACTCGATAGCTTTCGCGCGGTTGCCCTTGGCAAACTGAATCTCGGCCATGGTGTCGAGATAAGCAGCTTGTTTGGCATTGAGTGAGATTGCTGCCTTGATGTCTTTTTCGGCCTGATCGAGATCCCGATTGGCTCGTGATGCGAACCATGCGGCGGTGTTGCGCAGGTTGTCGGCATCAGGATACATGACGATCAGCTCACGAAGGTAATTTGAAGACCTGCGATACCACGCGTCATGCTCGGCTTGGAGACCAGCCGCACGAACTGCGGGCAGGAAAAAATCCGCGAGCGAACCATCGCTGGGCGCGTTTGCATGACAACGATCGAGTATCGACATCGCCCTCTTGCGGTCGTCTTTCAGTCGTGAAAGTGCAAATGAAAGATCGGCATGAAGTCGCATTCGTGCAAATTGCGCCGGAGACTGCCAGCGAGGCTCGGTTGCGATCACAATGGCATTGAGCATCTCAAAAGCGGCAGCCGATTTGCTCCAATTGGAATTTTCCAACAGGTCTTCGGCATAAGGCCTGAGAATGTCGGCAAAATCCTCCAATTTTTCGGGGTCCGCGTAACACGCCGCTTTCGCCCACCATTGACGCGCAGTTTCGAACTCGCCACCAAATGCATAACCATTGCCGATTCGCATGCAGCTTTCCGGCGAACCCAGCGAGAGCTGATCCGCCAGCTTGTCATGTTGCGCCGCCTGCTTGCCGCGACCTGCCCGACGAAGACTGCTTGCCGCGTAAGCGTGCATCTCGGCAACCGGCTCACGTTCTGGATCGGATGCCACATCAGTTTGCGCAACCACGAGCGAAGCAACTTCGTCCCAACGTTGAGCAGCCGAAAGCCAGATCAAACGATTTTCCCATGGAAATGCGTCTTTGATATTGTTGGGCAGTTGGTCGACGGCCTTGAGCGTGTTTTGCAAGTCGTTGGCAGCCACCCCCATCGTCACCATGCGTGCGAGCAAACGCGCCCTCTCCCCCTCTGGCGCTCCATCGATCGCCTTCCATATTTGCTGAATGACTTTATCCCGCAGATTTTGTCGATCGTTGAGAATCCCGAAAATGACCAGCATGGCATCAAACCTCGCTGCGGGTCCAGATTCAGGATCAAGCTCTTCAAGCCATTGCCACCATTGGGTCACAATCTCCTCGTCACCAAGCACCTCATCGACCAACGCTTGCCAACGATTTGGCTCCTGCCCGGCCCACTTGCCAGAAATCCTCAGCGCGAGTGCCGGTGCGTGAAACGGCACTTCCCCACCACCAAAAAAATTCCCCATCAAGTCCAGAAATCTCTGAGGGTTTTTTTCGGCCATCATCGCCAACGGCTCGTCAAAAAGCATGTTGTTGCGGTCATGAAGTCCGCGGCGCTCGTTGAGATACGCCAAAGATGCCACATTTCCCATCGCATCGGATGGTTTTTGCTGATCTTCGATATCACGGCCGATGATTTCATCAATCAAGCCACCGATCCACTGGTTTGCATTAGAAAAATCCGGATTCAAACCCACAGTTCTCATCGCATCGGGCAGCCTTTCGAGCATGTCGAAGTATTGGAGTGCGATCAATGGATGATGTTTGATCAGTGCTGGCTCAGCCAAGTTCGGCAAGCCGAGGGCATAGAGTGCGTTGATCGCATTATCACGATCGGTAGGACTTTTGCCAGATAGCGCTGCTTCAAAAACCGAAAGTTCGCCGGCATCCAGTGTCTTGCCATCCCACCTGCTTGCAGCCGCCGCGGCATAAGCTGCAGTAATGCGACCTGCTTCCGGTTGCTTCGCCATGTGTTCAAGCCATGGCAATGGATTACCCGAAAGTGCAGACATCGATGCGGCCAATTCTTTCATGCCTAATTTCGATGCTAAGGCCGAAGCATCCTGGGTGTTACCCGCAGCCCTCAACATGGCAAGCCGCCATCTCTCGGTATCGCGACCACCACCACTGGGAACCTTTTTCAACTCTCGATCAAGCAAGCCTTGGCTGCGCAACAAGTCCGCTCGGCACAGAAGCTCCGCATCATCGCCAGGCGCGCATTCAAGAAATTCCATCGCAGCTTGCGGTTTCCCTGCAAGGATCGCCTCCCGCGCCGCCCTGAGCGCTACCCCTTCGAGCACAGCTTCAAGCTCATCACGTGTGTCTGCCGACTCCTCTGCGGCGTACAGCTTCAAAAGCTGTCGCCATGCGCGGAGCTTCTTGAGCTTTCCAAGAATCGAAAATTTTTCCTCCACATCTGCTCCGACATAACGATCAACCAACTCAACGATGCTCGGATCGGTCTGAGGCGTGATACCCAACTCGATGCGGCGTGAAATATCGCGCGCACGGGATGATTTTTCAGGATCACCTGATGCAATCGCCGACTTCAAAGCCGGCAATGCCACCTCGCCAAGTTTCCACAATTCTTGCGCCGCTTCTTCGCGAACCTTGAAATCCTCATCGGCCAGCGCAGTGATGAGGCGGTCTAGCGCTTTCTCATCCGCTGATTTTTCCGCCAAACCAACTGATGCGCCAAGCATGCTGATGCAGAGCAGCAAAATGGGGATGCGGAGGTTCATGCGGATATGGCGATCGATTGATGAAAATTCGCGATAATGACAGACCAATCATGCGGCGAAGCTCTCACCGCACGAGCATGTGACCACCGCGTTCGGGTTGCTCACCTTGAAACCTCCTTGCTGCAGGTCGTCGGAAAAATCCAGTTCGCTGCCACTCACAAACAGCGCGCTTTTGGGATCGATCACCACATTCACGCCATTGCTCGGCACGAGGATGTCGCGATCTCGCGGACCATCGACAAGGTCCATCTTGTACTGCAATCCCGAGCAGCCGCCACCGACCACAGCGATGCGCAAGGCACCATCGGGCCTACCCTGCCTGTCGAGAATGCCACGCAAATGGGTGGCAGCGGGCGTGAGCACACGCACCAGCTTTTCGTTGCCGATCTTGTAGTTCAATGTCGAACTCACGGCAAAATTTGTGACACCATTGCCGCGCAGTCAACCCGCGCCTTAATTCGGCGCGAGCCTGACTACGGGTGGAAAAATTACTCCGCAGCTTCCGACTGCGGCGCTTGCGCGGTTTCCTCGGCGACCTTCTTGGCCACCTTCTTGGCTGGAGCTTTTTTGGCAGCTACTTTCTTCGTGGCGGCTTTCTTGGCCGGCTCTTTCTTGGCAGTTGCTTCCTTCTTGGCGACGGACTTTTTAACGATTCCGCCGAGTTTCACCTGCTCTTTTTTGCGCTTGAGGTAATCGGCGCGACGGCGGCGTTTGATGATTTTATTTGATTGCTGGCCCATGGTTGGTGGCCATTGGCTAGGGGTTCCAGCGCCGGTGATCAAGCGGAATTCTTTACAAGTTGTGTTGATTGAATGGTTTCGCATTCGACAGCGGCCGATTTGGCCCGCAGATTCCTCGCCCCATGGCAGGTCTCATCATCGCTCCCCGCGCCCGCATTTTCCACGGCCACGAGTGGGTTTACGCCACCGAAATCCGCAAAACTTTCGGCGATCCGCAACCCGGCGATGTGGTCACGCTTAAAGATTTTCGCGATCGCCCGCTCGGCTCGGCCATCTACAACCCGCAGTCACAGATCGTCGCCCGTCGATTTTCGCGCCGCCGCCAGGACCTCGACCTCGACTTTTTCACCCGCCGCATTCGCCAAGCGATCGAATACCGCGAGCGCAAGGAAATCGACCCAAGGCTCTGCCGCCTCGTCTGGAGCGAATCCGACGGCATCCCGGGCCTGATCATCGATCGCTATGGGGATCACCTTTCGGTCCAGACGCTCACGCTGGCGATGGATCTGCGCAAGGAGCTGATCCGCGATGCCTTGGTTGGACTGCTGAACCCGAAGTCGATCGTGCTGCGTAACGACTCACCATCGCGCAGGGCTGAGGGCATGGAAACCGGCATTGAGTTGCTGCATGGCGAAAATCCGGGCTCATTTGTCGTGCGCGCCAATGATCTAGATTTCGAAGTCGACCTCTTCGATGGCCAGAAAACTGGGCTCTATTTGGATCAACTCCAATCCCATGCCGAAGTCGCCAAGCTCGCCAAAGGCAAACGCGTGCTCGACTGCTTCACTAACCAAGGCGGTTTCGCCCTCGCTTGCGCAAAAGCCGGTGCGGCAAAAGTGACCGCGGTCGATGTCTCGGCCGCCGCCTGCGAGGCTGCTCGTCACAACGCGAAACTCAATGGTCTCGATATCGATGTGATCGAACACAATGTCTTCGATTTCCTCAAACACGCTGCGCCGGAGTACGACTTGATCATTCTCGATCCGCCAAGTTTCACCCGCAACAAAAAGACCCTCATGGATGCGATGCGTGGTTACAAGGAGATCCACCTTCGCTCGCTCAAGCTGTTAGAAAAAGGCGGCATCCTCTCGACCTTTTGCTGCTCGTACCATGCCTCGCGCGAGCTGTTTCTTGAAAACATGGCCGATGCCTCGGTCGACGCGAAGAAATCCCTGCGCCTCATGCAGGAACACTCGCAACGCGCCGACCACCCGATTCTCATCACGATCCCCGAAACCGGCTACCTCAAGGGCTTCACGGTCGAGGTGATCGCGACGAGGTAAGAATCAAGGCTCCATCGGATAGGCATTTTCGCCGTGCTCCGAGCGGTCGAGGCCTTCGCTTTCCTGTTCGGCATCGACACGCAGGCCGATGAGAACTTTGACAACAAGAGCAATGACCACCGTTGCCAGCGCCGACCATAGAATCGTCGCGCCAAGCGCGGTCGTTTGGATCATGAGTTGCTCACCGATGGGTTTCACGAGGCCAAGCCCGCCCATGGATGCCTGACCAAACACGGCCACGAGCAAAGTGCCAAGGATACCACCGACACCATGCACCGCAAAGACATCGAGCGAATCATCGATGTGCATTTTTTCACGGATGAGGCTCACGCTGAAATAGCAAACGACGGCGGAAATCGCTCCGATCGCGATGGCACCGAGAGGGCCGACATCGCCTGAGGCTGGAGTCACAGTCGCGAGGCCTGCAACCAGACCGGTGACCATGCCGACGAGGCCGGTCTTGCCATTTCGGATGCGCTCCATGAGCGACCAGACAAGCGCTGCCGCGCAGGCGGAAAGGTGAGTGACGAGAAGGGTCATGCCTGCATTGGCGCCTGCGGACAGTTGACTGCCGGCATTGAAGCCAAACCATCCGACCCAAAGCATCGCTGCGCCGATGAAGACCATGCCGGGATTGTGCGGCGGATGTGGGTGCTGCGGAAAACCGCGACGCTTGCCGAGCATGATTGCCAGCACCAGTGCCGTAGTGCCAGCCGTGGCATGAACCACGATGCCGCCGGCGAGATCCTTCACGCCCATGTCAAAGGCCCAACCGCCACCCCATACCCAATGGCAAACCGGCGCGTAAACCAAGGCGAGCCACAGCGCAGAGAACAAAACAATCGCGCCAAATTTCATCCGCTCCACCACCGCGCCGACATAGAGGCCAGGTGTGATGATCGCAAAAGTCATCTGAAACATGAGAAACACCGCTTCGGGGATCGTGGTGTTTGGCGCCGCTTGCATCAGCGACTCGGGTTTAAAGAAACTGAGGTCGAATGTGCCGATCCAGCCGCCATCACCCTTGAACGCCAGGCTGTAAAGCCCGCCAATCCAAAGCAACGACGCCACACAACCGATCGCCGTGCACTGGGCCATCACCGAAAGCACATTGCGACCGCGGACAAGGCCGCCATAAAACAAGGCAAGTCCGGGCATGGTCATGAACAACACCAATGCGGTGGCGGTCAGAATCCATGCGGTGTTGCCGCCATCGATCGGGGTGCTTGCTTCCGCCGCACTGGCAAGCTGAGTACCAAATGCGAGAGCGCCTAAGACATTGAGTGTGAGTTTGTTCATGGGTTGGGTGCGGCGAACTTAAGGACACGGATCGGGATTTGTCATGAATGAAATTTTTCGAATTCCTGCCAATCGCCTTGTTCCTTGAATCCCCCGTCAATCCGCGATTCAATCCGCAACGCGCATCGCTCCCATGGACTACTCGACCCTCATCGCCAAGAATCGCAGCCGCTTTGGTGAGCTGGAAGATGCAGTCGGCGATCCGGATTTGTTTTCCGATCCAAAGCGTGCGCGTGAAATTTTGCGCGAGCACCGGCGGATCAAAGAAACGCTCGAGCTGTGGGACCGCTTGGAGTCGACCAAAAAACAACTCACGGAAAACCAGGAACTCGCGAAGTCCGACGATGGTGAAATATCCGCGATGGCGGCCGAGGAAATTCCGGCGCTCGAGTCATCGATCGAAAAACTTTCCGAGGAAATCCAATACGCGCTTTTGCCAGCCGATCCGAACGAAGACCGCGACGCATTGATCGAGATCCGCGCCGGTGCAGGTGGTGACGAAGCCTCGCTGTTTGCCGCCGAGTTGATGCGTGCTTACCAGCGCTATGCCGACCTTCGTGGCTGGAAATGCGAGCACCTCGAAAGTAGCCCGTCGGAGGTGGGCGGATTCAAGGAAGTGATTCTGAAAATCACCGGCGAAGGAGTCTTTCGGTTCATGAAATATGAATCCGGCGTTCACCGCGTGCAACGCGTGCCGGCGACCGAAACGCAAGGCCGCGTGCACACCTCGACGGTCACCGTCGCCGTTCTACCCGAGGCCGAGGAAGTCGATGTCGAGATCAAGCCCGATGACCTCCGAATCGAGGTCTGCCGCGCAGGCGGTGCCGGCGGTCAGCATGTGAACCGCACGGAATCGGCCGTGCAGATTTTCCACCTTCCCACCGGCATCTATGTCCGCTGCGAGGAAGGTCGATCACAGATCAAAAACAAGGAACTCGCCCTCCAGATCCTTCGCTCGAAGCTCTACGAGCAAAAACTTCAGGACCAACAACAGGCGTATTCCTCGCATCGGCGCTCGCTCATCGGATCAGGCGACCGCTCTGAAAAAATACGCACTTACAATTTCCCTCAATCGCGCGTCACCGATCACCGCATTGGCCTCACCACCCACAACCTCACTGGTGTGATGGCCGGAGATTTTTCCGAACTCACCGCCACTGCCACCAAAGTCGTCCTAGCCAAGATCGGCAATCCTCTGCGCGAGGAGCCGCTGCAAACCTCCAAGGAGGTGTTTCAGATCGC
>JAPOLH010000077.1 GCA_029977225.1 Verrucomicrobiaceae bacterium
GGCCCTCGAAGCAGAACTGGTGATCCAATGCCGCAGGGATGTTTACCGGTCTGCGGTTTTCCTGCGCGATTGATCCGGGCAAGGGGTTACTGACTTTTTTCAAGGCCTCTTCCAAAGCCTCAATGCGCTCGACCATTTGCTGTGGCTCACTCTTGTAACAATACGGGCAACTTTTTCCCTGCACGAATCGCGGATCCTCCTGATCGCTCTCATCGAGCGGGGCAAGGCAAGCGTAGCAGACGGCATGACCCGACTCTCGCAGTGCGGGATCAACCCCCACCCTTTGATCAAAGACAAAGCAATCGCCGTCGTAGTGCTCACCGCCGCATTCCTCAAAGTATTTCAGAATGCCGCCATCGAGTTGATGAATCTCTTTGAAGCCCTCCATCTCCATGAACGGTCCGGCTTTTTCGCAGCGGATTCCACCAGTGCAAAACATCACGATCGGCTGGTTTTTCAGCTCTTCGGGCAACTGGCGCACCGCATCGGGAAATTCGCGAAATGTTCGAATGTTCGGATAGATTGCACCTTTGAAGGTACCGAGTTTGACCTCATAATCATTGCGCGTGTCGAGCAAGGTCCCCGGCCGACCTTCGTCGAGCCAGCGCTTGAGTTCCTTGGGAGCGAGCTTGGGTGAGGTGTAGCTGCCCGGGCGCACGCCTTCGACCCCGAAGGAAATGATCTCTTTCTTGATCCTCACCAACATGCGGTTGAAGGGCTGATGATCGCTGTGACTGACCTTTGGAGTAAGTTTTTCCAATCCGGGAATCGCGCGCAGTCTTGCGAGCAAGCGATCAACCATTTCTTCATCGCCCGCAACGAAGAGGTTGATCCCCTCGGTGCTGAGCAAAATCGTGCCTTTCAAATTCCATGCCTTGCAGCTGGTTTGAAGTTCTTCCCTCAAGTCCTTGAGTCCGCCGAGTTCGGCAAAGCAGTAGGTTGAGATGTTGGTGATCACCGGCACGCAGGGAAAACAGCACGATGGCGTTGAAATCGCAAGCCCACACCTTGTGCCAGCAAGCGGTCTGGCTTGATGATTGATCCAAGCGTGCGATGATTTGGACATGGTTTGGCACGCGCTCGGGGACTCCGCATGGTTGTTTGTGGCCAATGCGGGTGAGGCATCTGAAAAGTTTGCACAAATCCTGCGCATGCGAAAGCAGCTCAATTCTGTCCGGATACCGCAGATCCGTGATCTCGTTTCCTCATTCGACAGCGTCGCAGTGCATTTCGATCCGCGTGATGGCGAAGCGGTGATGGAGTGGCTCAAGTCCTTCGAAATTCCAGCGGTGCTCAAAGATGCGGAAACATCCGTCCGCACGCATGAGATTCCGTTGCGATATGGCAATGACCTAGGCAAGGTCGCCAAAAAACTCGGGCGCAAGGTGAATGAGGTGATTCGACTACACAGCGCTGCGACTTACACCGTGGCGGCGATCGGATTTTCACCCGGCTTCCCCTACCTCATCGGTCTGCCGAAAGAACTTCACCTCCCACGACTCGATACCCCGCGACCCGTGTGCGCCGGGTCGGTCGCCATCGCTGGCAATCAGGCCGGTATTTATCCATTCGATTCGCAAGGTGGCTGGCATGTGATAGGTCAAACCTCGCTCACGCTCTTCGATCCGCAAAATGACTCACCTTCCCTACTCGCTCTGGGTGATCAGGTAAAATTCACCTCAGTCGAATCTTTGCCTTCACGCATCACGATTTCAAAAAGCCCGGCCACCAAAGCTCATGGCGCGATCGAGATCATTGAGGCCGGACCACTGATAAGCGTGCAGGATTTGGGGCGTCATGGATATCAATCGATCGGCGTGACTCAGGGGGGCGTCATGGATCCGATCGCAGCAAAAGTTGCCAATCGATTGCTTGGCAATCCCGATGACCATGCGCTGCTCGAATGCGCGATACTTGGCCCTGTGCTCAAATTTCACCGTGCATGCCGGATCGCGATGCTCGGATGGAGCGATCATCGATGCGGACGTCCGATCGAAATGGCAGCGGGAGAAGTACTTGATCTGCGTTCAGCAACCATTGGTTCTTATGCCTATCTCGCCATCGCCGGGGGCATCAATGTCCCGCAGCTACTCGGTAGTCGGTCGACTGATCTGCGCGCCGAATTTGGCGGACATGATGGAAGGCGACTGCAAAATGGTGATCATTTAGAAATAGCTAAACCCCCATGCGGTCCACAGCCCGAAAACTGGCATGTCCGTTGGCCCTACGACCACGCCAAAGGCCGGACACAGACCTTGCGCTACATCTGCGGCATACAATCGGACTGGTTCAGTCCGTCATCGCTTGATGCATTTGCCAATTCCGAGTTTCGAATCAGTAGCAGATCCGATCGTGTCGGCATACGACTCGATGGTCCCAAAATGTCACGAATGACGGATGCCGAAATGGTTTCACAAGCGGTCGTACGCGGCTCGATCCAGGTCCCGCCAGACGGTACGCCGATCGTGCTGATGGCCGAATGCCAAACCATCGGCGGCTATCCGCAGATGGGTCATGTGATTTCGGCCGACCTGCCGAAACTCGCTCGTCTCAGCACTGGTGCATCACTGCGGTTTCGTGAGGTCACGCTCGACGAGGCCCGCGAAGCATGGGATGAACTTGAGCGCGACATGAAATTTCTCCGTACCGGATTGGAGCTCTTGAGATAACCGCCATGCGATGCATCGATCTCAATTGCGATCTTGGTGAAGGCGGCACGCATGATGCCGAGCTCATGCCATTGATCAGCTCGGCCAATATCGCATGCGGTGGTCATGCCGGCGATGATGAGACGATGCTTGCAACAATCCGCCTCGCTATCGAGCACGGTGTCGCGATCGGCGCTCACCCCGGATACGAGGATCGCGAGCACTTGGGCCGCCGCCCGATGAATCTTCAACCGTGCGCCATCGCCGATCTCGTGAGTCGTCAGCTCAAACGCTTCGCGCAAATCGCCGATGAGCTTGGAGCGGTCATTCATCATGTAAAAGCCCATGGCGCAATGTACAACCAAGCCAACACAGACCCGCTCATTGCAAACGCTATTACGAATGCGATTCGGGATTTGTTGCCGCAGGCCACCGTCTACGCGCCACCGAATGGGTGCATGATGGAAGCGACGCAAGCAACCGGACTTCGATTCCGAGCCGAGGGTTTCATCGACCGCCGCTACAACGCCGATGGCTCACTGGTACCGAGAGGACAAGCGGGCGCCGTGATCGATGACCCCGCCTCAGCCAGCGCGCAGGCGTTGGAAATGTTGCTTGAGCAACAGGTCACCAGCATAAGCGGATTCGCGGTCCCGATCGAAATTGGCACCCTTTGCGTTCACGGCGACAGCGATTCGGCACTGGAAATTCTGAAGGCAACGCGACTGGTACTTGAGTGCGCTGGGCTACAGGTTTGCCATTGAACAAGCCTTTTCCCTTTGCCTACGGCCGGGAATGACCTACCAAGGCGTCGCACGCGCAATGAGATTGTTTCGCATCCTCGCCCTCAAAGAACTGAAAGGCTATTTCCTGAGCCCCTTCGGCTGGGTGGTGCTGGCATTTGTCACGATCATGCAGGGCGTATCGCTGTCCTCGGCAATGAAGGGTTTCCGCGATACGCCAGTGAAGGACAGCCTCGTCTATGTCACCTTTCACACGCCGGTCTTCTGGTTTTATTTCCTCTTCATCTTTCCGCTCATCACGATGCGGCTTTTCTCCGAAGAAGAGCGTTCCGGCACACTCGAGACCTTGCTCACCGCGCCGGTGAAAACCTGGCAGGTCGTCCTTTCGAAATATGCGGCAGCGATGGTTTTCTACACGACCCTTTGGATTCCGGCGCTGATCCAGTTCAAACTCTTTGTGTGGCTCACTGACCTGCCTCCAGCCTGGAGCCCCGGCGCTATGGCCGGCACATTTGCCATTCTGCTGCTCATGGGTTCGGCCTTCACGGCTGTCGGCTGCCTTGCCTCCGCACTCACATCGAGCCAAATCATTGCCGGGCTCATCACCATCGGCCTTTTGGTGATCCAGTACTTTCTCGGATTCATCACCGCGATCTGGGGTGAGTCGTTTGCCGGTGCCGCGCTTTTCAATTACATTTCCTCACAGCGACACCTCCACTATTTCGCCAGCGGCCTGCTTGATACCCGACCCGTCGTTTATTTCCTGAGTATCGCCATTTTCGTGCTCTTCATCACCTTCCAAGTGGTCGATCACCGCCGCTGGAAAAGCTGAACGAATGCCAATGTCCGACGAAAACGAAGCTACCCGCAAGCCCGCCCGCGCGCTCAACCGCTGGCGCATCGGCTCGCTTTCCGCATTCCAAACGCTGTTGCTCGCGTTCGTGGTCCTGTGCGCCAACTACCTTGCTTTTCATCACTATCAGCGCATCGACCTGAGCCGCGACGCGGATTATTCGCTCTCCCCAGCTACGCGCCGCTACCTCGCGAGCGATGCCGTGCAAAAGCACCCGCAGACAGTGAAATGGGTCATGGCCTACCGCCGCAGCTCGCCATTTTACGAACGCGTCCGCGCCCTCGCAGAAGAGTATGCGAAGCTCTCCAATGGCCGTGTGAAGCTTGATGTCATCGACCCGATCCGGAACCCCGACCGCATGAACGAAGCGGTCGCCGCGTATGGCATCACGCTCGTACGGGACCTGATGCTCATCGACGCCCGTACCGACAACAAACCAGCGGTAGTAGAAAATGCCGACAAGACTCGCTCGTTTCATCCGAATGTGAAAGTGGCAGTCGCTGATGACATGGGCGTGTTCACCACCAGCGAAGGCAAACGAAAAATTTCCGCATTCAGGGGCGAGGATGTCCTCACCGCCCGATTGGTCGAGGCCATCGAAGGCCGACCGCGCCGCATGGCTTTGATTGTCGATAAAAGCCAAATCGGCGAAGACAGCGCTGCATCGCCGCGACGGTTTCTGATCGATACGCTGCGCTTCCAAAACATTGAGGTCGAAGAACTGCAGATGAGCGGATTGGAAAAAATCCCCGATCATTGCGAGGGCGTGATTCTTGCCGCTCCGAAATACGATCTTGGACCGCAGGAAATTGCCGTGCTGGAAAATTATTGGAATCGTCCCCGCGCAGCGATCCTCATGCTGATCAAAGATGGCGAAACTCCTCCGAATATCCGTGCCTTCCTGCGTGGCAAAGGCGTGACTCCACGCAAGGACCGCCTCATTTCCCGCCAGAAGTCGAATCTCGTCACCAACGCGCGTGGCACTTTCACCAAAGGCATCCCCTTCACCACCGACCTCGCGGGCCAGACTACCGAGTTTGGCGGCGCGAGCTCATCGCTTGAAGTTCGAGAGGGAGCGGAGGATCTTCTCAATAAACGGATTTTGCCCATGGGCTTGATCGAGGCTGCGCCGGGTTTCTGGGGTGAAACCCGCTTTGGTGGCGGCAACGAGAAATTTGACGAACGCGAAGACAACGCCCTACCGCTCAACCTCGCGGCCTGCGTCATTCGCGGCGCCGAATCCGACGACCGCTTCGCTGCCGACAGTTCGCGCATGATCGTGATTTCCAACACCGACTTTCTTTCGCCGGAAAACCACCGTGCCGAAAACCTCGATTTCTTCGCATCGTCCGTAAACTGGATGGTCGGCCGCGAGTCCCTCGCCGGCATTGGTCCGCGCGCGCTCGGCACCTACAAGCTTCCGCTACTGGAGGCACAAGTTTCCTTCATCAATCGCATCAACCTCTTTTTCATCCCCGCCGCTTTTCTGCTGATCGGCATCTATGTCTGGTCGGCACGCAGAGCTTGATCCACCATGCGTCGATTCATTCCCACCTTGTTGCTCATTGCGGCCGCGGCATTCGTGGGTTGGTTGGCATCGTGGCAATGGCGCGAAGGCAGTTTCGACGCCCTGCTAGGCGCGCCTCCGGTTGAAGTTGGTAAAACGCTCTATCCGTCGTTCACCCCCGCGAAGGTGAAACACATCACGGTCAATGGCTCCGGCGCATCCGCAAAATTCTCGCTTCAGCAAAACGGCTGGCATTCGACCTCGCCATGGCGCGATCGAATGGATCCCCGCGCAGCGGTCGCCATCATCAATTTCACTCGCAGCATGTGTGTGGAGGATCATGTTGCGCTCGAAAAAATCTCAGAGGAAAAATCCGGCCTTAACCACGAAGCTGTGACAATTTTGCTGGAAGACGCAAATCGCAAACCCTTGGCCCACTACAAGATCGGACGCGTCACACCATGGAAAGCATCGGCAATGGACACACCGGAACCCATTCCAACTGTGTACATCAATCCACGGGAAAAAGGTCGAAAAAAACATGTGTATGCATGCACCGGCGACATCAATGCAATATTTAAGGACGGTTTCCGTTTTCTCCGCGACCACCGGCCGTTTTATTTCAATCCCCTCAAACTAGGTACGATCACAATTTTTTCCAAAGAAGGACAACTGCTGGTCGCCCGTGAATCCCCAGACAAGCCATGGAGAATCGTCAAACCGCTCGATCTCGCAACCAACCCAGCATCAATCAAGGCCCTACTCAAAGGCCTCTTTGAATTGCAGGCATTGAAGGTCAACGACAAAGCGGCAGGCAATGCCGCCAACACCGCGGAAAACAAGGATGTCATGCGAATCGGCATTCGAACCTTTGATTCTGAGGCTCTGACTGAACTTGAAATCCGCCCCACGGAATCCGCCGGCATCGAAGATGCCATAGCATTTGTTTCAGATCGCCCAGGTGTCGAATTCTTGATGCCTGCTAAGCCGGTGAGTGGCATGACATCCCTTGCGGATCTACCCTTAACCATCAACGAACTGCGCGACCCGGCGCTCACACATCTCAACATCAAGGCCCTAAGCGCAATAGCCATCCTGCCTTCAACCGGTCCTGAGATCCTGCTTAGCCGCGAAGCAGCAAAACCATGGACATGCGTTATCAACGGAGTCTCGCAGGAGGCAAACGAACCAAATCTTTATCTACTGCTTAAGACGGTAACAACCGGCAAAGCCCTCTCATTCGAAAGTGATGCAGCAACGGATTTTACCTCTTGGGGCTTGGATCGACCGATACTAAGATTGCGCTTTCTTGCAACGGACAACCAAACATTCGAGCTGCGTTTCGGAATGGACAGAAACGGCGACTGCTTCGCCAACCGTCTAGGCACTCCAACCGTAATCAAAATTGACGAGTCGTTCATCCGCTCAATCGCCGTGCGTCCCTATGAATGGCGAAGCGCGAGGCTCTGGTCGATCGACAAGGTCAATCTTCTCGCAATAAAACGCAGTGGCGGAAATTCACCTTCGCTGACTCTTAAATACCGCTTCATCGATGAAGCATGGACTGCCACACATGACGACGGACACGACCTCAGCGCGGAAATTGACCCATTAAAAGCCAACTACTTGCTTTCGACACTCGAGGAACTTCAGGTTTCACGATGGCTTGCGGTGGACGACGAATCCGCAATCAACGCTCTGAAAAAACCGACACTGGAATACCAAATCGTAGAAAAACAATTCGACGAAAAAGGTGATTTTTCGGGCACAGTCACTCGCAGACTTACGCTGGCTCCAATGGATTCGAGCGCTCGACCGACAAACTACTTTGGGCGCCTAGGCAGCGAATCCAACCCTTTCATGATCGACGCCGAAAGCTACGACAAACTCGCGGCTGGATTGTTGGCTGATTGAGCCGCGACGCGCATACCTCGCGAGACGGATGAAAAAATAGACCGCTGTGCCGTCATTGGCGCTGTGAGCCACGTTCCGTAAACTCAACAAGTGGGGAAATCCGATGCATTTTCGTCTTCCTGTGAAAGGCATGACATAGGGCATCGGAGGCAAACCCCTGAATGATCATATCGGTCCGGGCCAGCTACCAAAAAAGTCGAACACAGCAGTCATGTGTGAACCTAACCGAAAGACCTAAAGCCGCAAACGAAATCAAATGCGAAAGCAGGAAAAATTTCGTGCTTCGCATTTGGATAAAAAATTCGCTCAAGCCGTCGCGCCAACCGCCCCGGGGATA
>JAPOLH010000078.1 GCA_029977225.1 Verrucomicrobiaceae bacterium
CAAGAAAAAGCTTGTGTTAAAATTACGGTCTGTTAGCAACATTGTTAGTCCAGCCGCAAACACAGGCAGACTTCCAATCAACAACATCGAGAGAGCCATTCTCAGACCCATGATCATCCCCGCTCCAAGCATCAATACTCCAGGCTCGAAGCCGAAGCCCGAGATGCGAATACCATTCGGCAACACATCCCAACGAAATTTCAACAGCTCCGGCACTGGCATCCAGCCGTGCCACCATGCGGCGAAACGCCCAAGCCACTGACCCGCATAAGTCTCCGCCAAAGCCGGCAGGTTTTTCAAAATTCCAAACATGCCTCCCGCCGCAATCCCGAGCACCAAGGCACGTGCCTTGCGCATCGCCTCACGCCCTTGGGAGTAAAGCCCGCGCAAAGTTTCCGCGGCCGCAATGCCACTTGGAAACGGCAACTCCTCGTGCTGGATCATCCGCCGCTTCATCGGAATCGCTAAAAACACGCCCAAGGCAGCGGTCAGCAACACCATGCCCGTCACCACCCACCACGGCTGATGCACTCCCTCAAAAAGATACAGCGCCGCAAACGCACTGCCCACCGTGCCTCCCGTCGAATACCCCGCAGCGCTTGCCGTGCTCTGCATGCAGTTGTTCTCCAACATCGTCATGCGCGACATCCTCCCGCCACTCAAGGCCCGCATCCCATTCCATAACACATGCGACAAGACACACGCCGTGATCGCCACCCCAAAGGCCCACCCAAGCTTCAGCGTCGTGTACAGATTCGAAATCGACAACACCATCCCCAACAAACCACCCGTCATCACCGCCCGCAGCGTCAACTGCTTCGCATGGTCACCCTGGTAAACCTCACGCAACCACTTGAGATCCTTGGCGGCATCTTCATCCATGCTCAACACGCAACACAAGCAATTGCCTCATGGCAAGAACCGAGGCTTTTGCCTTACCTCCCCGCCTGCTTGCCCCACGAATCTTTGAGCGCCACGCTTCGGTTGAATACTGCCTTTTGGCCTGGCTGATGCTCAACCTCGTCGGCAACGAAATATCCGACACGCTCAAACTGACAGGCAAAACCAGCCTCTGCCGCGAGCAGCAATGGCTCAACCTTGGCAGTGACTTGTTTCAACGAATGCGGATTCAGAACGGACAGGAACCCGCCCTCAGCCGCATCGGGATCCTCGACGCTGAACAAACGATCATAGAGACGCACCTCGGCATCGACACCACTGGCAACATCGACCCAATGGATCGCCGCACGGCACTCGATGCCCTCCGGTGCATCGACACCAACTGTGCCGGGAATGATCTCGGCCCGGATCAACGAAACCTCTCCACCGGCATCTTTTTCATATGAAACACAGCGGATGATGTGACCACCGCGCAGACGCACGCAACGACCCGGCCCGAGGCGGAAAAATTTCTTCGGCGGATCTTCCATGAAATCCTCGCGTTCAATCCAAACCTCGCCGCTCATCGCCACCTCGCGCTCACCCATGTCCGGGTTCTGCGGGTGATTCGACACCAATGCATTTGCCAGCGGATCGGCCGACCAGTTTTCCAAGACCACCTTCACCGGATCCAAAACCGCCATGCGGCGCGGAGCCGACTTGTTGAGATAGTCGCGCACCTCAAACTCAAGCAAGGCCACATCGGTCGTGCCATTGAACTTGGTGATGCCAATACGCTTGCAGAAATCGCGAATCGCTGCCGCCGGATACCCACGCCGACGCAGGCCTGAAATCGTCGGCAGGCGAGGATCACCCCAACCATCGACATGCCCCTCCTGCACCAACTGCAGCAGCTTGCGTTTGCTCATTACGGTGTAGGTCAGGCTCAGGCGCGCGAATTCGTACTGATGACGCGGCCTGTGCGGCACGGGCAAATGGTCTATGAACCAATCGTAAAGCGGTCGATGGTTCTCAAACTCAAGCGTGCACAGCGAATGGGTGATGTGCTCTAGCGCGTCTTCCAACGGATGCGCGAAGTCATACATCGGGTAAATGCACCAGGCACCTCCCGTGTTGTGATGTGGCGTATGCATGATGCGGTAAAGCACCGGATCGCGCATGTTCATGTTGGGCGACGCCATGTCGATCTTTGCCCTTAACACACACTCACCCTCCTTGAATTCACCACGACGCATTTTTTCAAACAGCACGAGGTTTTCCTCAACCGATCGATCACGACAGGCGGAGTGCGTGCCGGGAGTGGTGAGATTGCCACGCTTGATCCGCATTTCCTCGGCCGACTCGTTCTCCACATAGGCCTTACCAGCCTTGATCAGATGCACCGCGCACTCATGGAAAAACCCAAAGTAATTGCTCGCGAAATAGAGGTCATCACCCCAATCAAAGCCCAACCAACGAACATCACGCTTGATGCTCTCGACATACTCGGACTCTTCTTTCTCCGGATTGGTATCATCGAACCTCAAATGACATTTCGCACCGGTTTTTGCATTCTCCTCCGCAATGCCGAAGTTCAGGCAAATCGATTTCGCATGCCCGATGTGCAAGTAGCCATTAGGCTCGGGCGGGAAACGCGTGATGGTCGTGGCGTGCACACCGCTTGCAAGATCCTCCGCAATGATGTCGCGGATGAAGTCGCTTTTATGAGTTGGATCGGATTCGGACATGGGAAACTAAAATTGGGAAACCACCAAGGGCACGAAGGACACGAAAGCGCTCAGCCACATGACATTCTGAAAATTCGATACATTCTCTTCCATTTCGTGCCCTTCGTGCTTTTCGTGGTTTAAAATCTTCAGCACTTCGCCAGTTCCACCAGCAATGCCCGGTTCATGCGGATGCCGGCCTCGAAGTTTGCGACTGGAAAGTTCTCATTCGGTGCGTGGACCTGCGCGTCGGCCAGTGCGAGACCAAGCAAAAGGGTATCGACGCCAAGAATGTCGCGAAAGGTCTGCACAATGGGTATGCTGCCACCCTCGCGAATCAAAACCGGCTCGGCACCGAACGATGCCCTCAACGCATCCTGCGCCGCATTCGCGAATTTGGAATGCGGATCGACGAGGTAGGGTTTGCCATCGTGGCCGGGCTTCACCTCGATTTGCACACCGGGCGGGCAATGGCGTTCGAGATGATCGGTCACCTTGCGCATGATGTCCGCCGGGTCTTGATCGGGCACTAGACGGAATGAAAGTTTCACAAATGCCTCGGCAGGCAAAACGGTCTTCGAGCCCTCGCCCTGATATCCACCACCGATGCCATTGACCTCCGCAGTCGGCCGGGCCCAAACGCGTTCGGCGGATGAATAAGCCTCCTCGCCAAACAACGCGGGTGCTCCTGTCACATCCAGAAAATCCGCGTCGCTCACGCCCGGCACGCTGGCCCACATTTCGCGTTCCCACCCTTCGAGTGGTTTGACGGCATCGTAAAAACCCTCCACCGCCACACGCCCGTGATCGTCATGCAAACTGGCCACCAAGCGTGCAATCGCGGTTGCCGGATTCGACACTGCTCCACCAAAAATCCCCGAGTGCAAATCACCCTTCGGCCCGCGCAATACCACCTCGCAGCACACGATCCCGCGCAGACCATAACCAAGCGTTGGCACACCGGGCGCCACCATTCCGGTGTCGGAAATCGCAATCACATCACAGCGCAATTCCTCGCGATGCTGACGCAAAAATTCCGCAAGATTCGGGCTGCCGATTTCTTCTTCACCTTCAAACAGGAAAATCAAATTCACTGGCAGATCCCCCTCCTCGCGCAGCGTCTGCTCAACACCGAGCACATGGGCCATCATCTGCCCTTTGTTGTCAGTCGCGCCACGCGCCAGAATTTTCCCATCCCGCAAGACCGGCTCAAACGGCTGGGTTGTCCACAACTCCAAGGGATCCACCGGTTGCACATCGTAGTGGCCATAAATCAAAACCGTGCGCCGACCCTCAAGATGCGCGTTCTTCGCAAGCACCACCGGATGCCCGGGTGTCTCGTGCAAAGTAGCGATCAAACCCATGCCGGAAAGTTTCCCACGCAACCACTCGGCACAGGCACGCACATCACCCGAATGCCGCGAGTCGGTCGACACACTGGCAAATCGGAGAAACGAAAACAGATCCTCAAGCTGCGGGCTCACGGCGCAGATGCTCGCCGCTACCGCTCCGCCCCTCAAGGCGAATCCGGAGGAAAATCACGGATTGCCAGACCCTTGCGACCGATCAACTCAATCCCCCATCGCCTTCTGCATGAGGGCATTCATGCGGCTTACGGTATCGCGTGCATCTTCCAGCAAACCGGCAGCGATGAGCGCGTTGTCGAGCAACTGCAGCGAAACCAACTTCGCCAACTCGGGGTTGCTGTCCTTTGCCTGCGCCAACTTGCGAATGAGCGCATGTCGCGGGTTGATCTCGAGCTCGACTTTGACCTCGTCTTTGAAGTTCTCGTCCATCGCCTTCATCATCTGCCGCATCTGCGGGCTCATGCCATCGGCTGGCACCAACGCGATGACCGGGTTTTCCACCAATCGCTTGCCGCTGGAGACCGACACCACGCGCTCACCCAGTTCGTTTTTGAGAAACTCGCACAGAGCTTTGGTCTCACCCTCGCTAAGCGAATCGCCCTCGGCCGCCTGATCCTCAAGTTCGACGCCGGCATGGCGCACGGAGACGAGTTTCTTGCCGTCGAAGGTTCCCAGGGCATCGACCACATATTCGTCGACCGCATCGTTGAAGTAAACGACCTCGAGCCCACGCGACTTGAAGGCCTCAAGGTACGGACTGCTCTCGATCTGCTCACGAGTGCTGCCGACGAGGTAGTAGATCGATTCCTGACCATCCTTCATCCGCGAAACATAATCAGTGAAACCGCAGACGCTGCCCGCCTCAGTGAGCGATGTCTCAAAGCGAAGCAGTTTCGCCAGCGCCTCGCGGTTGGCGTAATCCGTCGCGACACCTTCTTTGAAGAAGCGATCAAACTTGCGATAAAATCCACGGAATTTTTCCGGATCAGCCTCGGCCTCCTTTTCGAACATTTTGATCACGCGTTTGCTGATCACACCGCCCAACTTGCGGATGAGCGCACTGTCCTGCATCGTTTCGCGCGAAATGTTCAGCGGGATGTCGGCACTGTCGACCACACCCTTCATGAAGCGCATCCAATCGGGCAAAAGCTCTTTTGGCGCGGGATCGATCAGCACCTTGCGACTGTAAAGCGCCACGCCGCACTCGGTCTTGTTGAAGCCCATTCGCTCGGGGTTTTCCGAGGGAGAAAACAGCAGCGCGTTGATCGCCAAAGGCGCGTCGGCACTGAAATGCAGTCGGTAGGAGGGCTCATCCCAGGCCTTGCAGGCAAATTGATAGAAGGCCTTGTATTGTTCGTCACTGACCTCCGATTTGTTTTTCAGCCACAGCGCCTCGACTTCATTCACCCGCTTGCCGTTCAGCAAAATCGGAAATCCAACAAAGTTGCTGTAGGTCTCAATCAGATGCTTCACCCGCGATTCGGTTGCGTATTCCGCGCAATCCTCTTTGAGGTGCATCACGATCTTTGCGCCGCGTTGCTGACCCGGCGAATCGGCGATCTCATATCCGCTCATGCCATCGCTCGTCCACACCAGCTCGCCGCCATCGGCCCGCCAGCTACGCGAGTGTACACTTACCTTGTCGGCCACCATGAAAGCCGAATAAAATCCGACACCGAATTGACCGATCATGTTCGATGGCGATCCGCCACTTTCCTTTACCGCCTTAAGAAACGCCTTGGTGCCGGAGTGCGCGATGGTTCCAAGATTTTCCACCAACTCGTCATGCGTCATGCCAATGCCATGATCGGCAATCGTCAGGGTCTTTCCTTCTTCGTCGGTCGTGATGTGGATCTCCAATGGCAGATCTGCCTGATGGATGTTCTTCTCAGTTGCCTCAAGGTGGCGAAGCTTTTCCATCGCGTCGGAGGCATTCGATATCAACTCGCGAAGGAAAATTTCCTTGTCGGTGTAAAGCGAGTGGACGACCAGGTCGAGGAGTTGCTGGATTTCGGCTTGGAACGTGTGTTTTTCGGCAGTCGATGTGCTCATGATTCGATCAAGAAGTTGGGAAACGGCGCGAAAGATACGCAGGAATGCGGATCTGTCAAAATCCGATGTCGCGCTCACGCATGCCCGAATCTAACAGCCAAAAATGTTTGTTCCCAAGGCACCGAATGACCCACAAGCCACAAATTCTGTCGCGCTAAGCCCGAAAATCGCGCAAATCCATGGTGCAGGCTCCACGGCACACCTTTCACCATGAACCTCTTGAAATTTTCACTGCTCAAGGATGTCACCTCCCCTCGCCAACTCTGGTCGTGGATTTCCTTTGATGTGGCGAACCAATCCTTCACCCTGCTGATCAACACGCTGCTCTTTCCGATCTTCCTCTCGCAAGTGGTCGTGCAAAACGATTCGA
This sequence comes from Verrucomicrobiaceae bacterium, assembly GCA_029977225.1. Lineage (GTDB taxonomy): Bacteria > Verrucomicrobiota > Verrucomicrobiia > Verrucomicrobiales > Akkermansiaceae > Luteolibacter. The sequence goes on from JAPOLH010000078.1 coordinate 6,396, forward strand.
TCGACGATCGCGTCTGGGCGTTCGCCTTCGGTTCAAGCATGCTCATCACCGCCCTCTTCTCACCGATCGCCGGTGCGATGGCCGACGAACGGGCCTGCAAAAAAAAGTGGATGATCGGCACCGGTCTTACATGCGGCATTCTGACCTGCGCGATGGCCCTCATTGGCAGCGGCAACCTCTGGCTCGCACTCTTGCTTTACATCCCCGCCAACTTCGCATTTTCCATCGGCGAGAATTTCCTCGCCAGTTTCCTTCCCTCGCTCGCACGCCAAGACCAAGTCGGCCGCGTCAGCGGATTCTCATGGGCCTGCGCCTACACGGCCGCACTCTTGCTTTTGATCATCACCGCGATCCTGATGCTCGCCTGTGGACTGCAAGCCGTGGAAAGTTGGCGACCGTTTTTTGTCTTTGCCGGACTCTGGTTCATCGCGTTCACCATTCCGACGATGCTATGGCTCAAGGAGCCACCGATGGAAGAAAGCAATCAACCTCGGCGAAATCTGATCATGGCAGGTTTCAGCCGACTCGCTGATTCCCTGCGCCACATCGGCCAACATCGCGACCTCGCGCTACTTTTGATCGCGTCACTTTTTTACGGCACTGGCATGACGGTGATCGTTTTTTACGCGAGCAAGCTCGCCGAAGAATTTGGCTTCACGCAGGTGAAACTGGTGCTGTTTGTCGCGGTGATCACCGTCTCGGGCGTCATCGGCACCATCGTTCCCACACTCTTTCAGGATCGAATCGGCCATCGACGCTCGATCCTCATTTTCACCGCGCTTTGGTTGTTCACCGCACTAGGATTCGCAGGCTACTCGGCACTTCACAGCGCCCATCTTGCGCAAAACCCACAAAGCCCGTTTCCTGTTTGGCCGCTCTGGCTCATCGGCAACCTGCTCGGCTTTGGCCTTGGCTCACTAGGTTCCGCCAACCGCGCATTTGTCAGCTACCTCACCCCACCCGGCCGCGAAGCGGAAACCTTTGGCATCTGGGGACTCGTCTGGAAAATCACCGCCATCACGACCTTCCCCTTCGCATGGGTCAAAGATGTGGTCGGCAACACCGAAGCCCTTTTGGTGCTCGCCGCATTTCTCGCGGTTGGCCTCGTGCTCAGCATTTTCATCAACGAAAAACGCGGCGCCCTCGCCCGCAATGCCTGAGCCCACTCACTCAAGGCCGAGATACTCACGGGCCGCAACGCGGATCTCTTCCACCACCTCCGACGCATAGACTGATTTCCCCTCATAGGCCCACACGGTGCCAGGCCACGCGGGGTCATCAGCATGGCGACCCACCACATGGATGTGCATCTGCCGCACCATGTTGCCAATGCACCCGACATTGAGTTTCTCCGGCCGGAAATAATCGGCAACAAACAGCGAAACCCTTCGGATCAAGCCCGTCACCTCGTCATAGCGCAGCTCATCAAGCTGGTGCAAATCCTCGATCCCGTCAGCGACCTCGGGCACAATCAGAATCCACGGAAACGCCGCATGATTCTTGAGTAAGACGCGGCAGCCATCGACCCGCCCAAGCTCAAACCCTCCAGCTGCCAAGCGCGGATGTA
>JAPOLH010000079.1 GCA_029977225.1 Verrucomicrobiaceae bacterium
AGTGCCATGACAGCAGGCTTCAATCCATCGAATGCCGCATCGACCGCGGGAATGGATCCGAACCACACATAGGCGATGCTGATCGCGAGCATGATCAGTGCGCCGGGAAGCACAAACAGTGCGCCGGCAAGGATGCCGCCGCGCGTGCCATGCATGAGCCAACCGATGTAGACCGCGAGTTGTTGTGCCTCCGGGCCGGGCAACACCATGCAATAGTTGAGCGCGTTGAGAAAACGGCGGTCGTCGATCCACGGACGTGTTTCGACCAGCTCGCGGTGCATCAGAGCGATTTGCCCAGTGGGTCCGCCGAAGCTCAGTAGCCCGATGCGCCACCACACACGCGCCGCTTGCGCGAGAGTTGGTTTGGTGGGATCGGCGTGCTCCATTTGCCGCAAGCCTGAGCGGATGCGACGAGGCATGCAAGCTCGCGGGCTTGCGCGTGCTGCGCGAATCGCGGAGAGTTTTTCCATGCGCAAGCAGCAACGCGCCGATCATCTTTTACGCAGGCTCGAAGAGTTGTATCCCGAAACGCCAATCCCACTCGACCACAAGGATGCCTACACGCTCTTGGTGGCGGTGCTGCTTTCGGCGCAGTGCACGGATGTGCGAGTCAACCAAGTGACTCCGGCCCTGTTCGCTCTCGCGGACAACCCGCGCGACATGATGCGCGTGCCGGTGGAAAAAATTCGCGAGGTCATACGCCCTTGTGGCTTGTCGCCGCGCAAGTCGGCGGCCATCTCGGAGCTTTCAAAAATCCTTATCGAAAAGCACGGGGGCGAAGTACCACGGAATTTCGAAGCGCTTGAGGCCTTGCCCGGCGTGGGTCACAAGACTGCCTCGGTGGTGATGGCTCAGGCCTTTGGGGTTCCGGCATTTCCCGTTGATACGCACATTCATCGCCTTGCGAAGCGGTGGAAGTTGAGCGCCGCAAAAAATGTCGAACAGACAGAGCGTGATTTGAAAAAGCTCTTCCCGCGCGAGTCATGGAACAAGCTGCATTTGCAGATCATTTTTTACGGCCGCGAACATTGCACCGCACGCGGGTGTGATGGGAAATCGTGTTTGTTGTGCAGGGAGGTGAGGTGAAAGTTTCAAGTTTTCAGTTTCAAGAGGAGAAAAGTGCAAGAAGAAGCGGCGGCTTCTTCCTCTACCGTAATAGCCTCTAACTTCCCTCCGCATTTACCTCTCACGCTCCCCGCATGAGAGAAATCTCAGCTAGCGAGATCATCGCTTTGAAGAGATCCTCGCGTGGGGCGGTTTTGAGGTCGGCGACGGTGACGGCGCGGTCGAGGGTGAACTTGCCGGAGCGGGTGCGGCGCAGTGCGCTGAGGTGGGCGCCACAGCCGAGTTTTTCGCCGATGTCGTGGGCGTAGGTGCGGACATAGAAGCCCTTGGAGCAGTTGACGGTGAAGTCGACATCGGGCAGGGCGATGCGGCTGACCTTGTAGCCGGTGACGCGGACCGGGCGTGGCTGGCGTTCGACGACTTCGCCTTTGCGCGCGAGTTTGTAGAGTGGCACACCGTCTTTTTTGATGGCGGAGACCATGGGTGGCATTTGTTCAAACTCGCCGGTGAAGGCATCGAAAGCAGTATGGATCTGGGCTTCGGAAAATGCGGGCACTTCGTGAGTTTCGAGCACTTCGCCTTGGCGGTCCTGCGTGCTGGTGACGCTGCCAAGCGTCATGGTGCCTTCGTATTCCTTGTCCTCGCTCATCAGCAAATCTTGGATCTTGGTGGCGCGGCCGATGACGAGCATGAGCAGGCCGGTAGCCATCGGGTCGAGCGTGCCGCAGTGGCCGATTTTTTTCGTGTTGAGCGCCTTGCGTGCGATGGCCACGACATCGTGCGAGGTCATGTCGGGCGCCTTGTCGATGAGGAGCACGCCGCTGGGGCCGTTTTGTTCGAGGGGATTGGATTTCATGAAAGGGGAATTTCTAACAGAATTTTTGAAGCGGATTTTGGAAGTTGAAATCTATGCAGAGCGGATTTGACCACAGATTTCACTGATTGCGCAGATTAAGAAAAATTACAAATGATACGCCTCTCATTAATCTGTGTATATCTGTGAAATCAGTGGTTAAATTGTCCAAATGAAATACCGCCATCGAATTTTGAGATAAATGCGCGATTGGTGGCGATGGATGAAATCAGAGTCCGGTTGATTTCACTTCGTTGACGCGTTGGGTGATGGCCTCAAGCACGAGGGCCTTGGCGTCCTTGAGCGGGCCTGGCATGCGGATGCCGGCGGCGAGTGCGTGACCGCCGCCTTTGAATTGCATGGCGATCTGGCAGACATCGATGCGTTTGTCTTTTGAGCGCATCGAGACGCGGATTTTTCCATCCGGCAGTTCTTCGAAGAAGACTGCGATTTGCACGCCGCGAATCGCGCGGATGACATCGATGAGCCCTTCGCTGTCCTCGGGGCGAAGGTCGAGGTCGATGCGTGTTTGGTCGTGCAGTTCCCAGTGGGCGACGATGCCATCGTCTGAGCGTTCGAGCGTGTTGAGCAGTGCGCGCATCAGCTCGAGGCGGCGGTAGGGTGAGTCGTCGTAAGTTTTCGAATTGATCTCACCGACATTGAGCCCCTTGCGGATGAGGTCGGCGGCCATCTCGTAAGTTTTCGCGGTGGTCGACGGGTATTGGAACGAGCCGGTGTCGGTCGAGACCGCGACATAGATTGCGTCGCGCGATTCCGGCGTCATTGGCAGGCCGAGTTCGGTGATGAGATCGTAAAGGATTTGGCCGGTAGCGGGGCTGGTGGCATCGATGAGGTTGTAGTCGCCGTATTTCGGATTGGAAATGTGGTGATCGATGTTGAGCCAGAGTTTTGCTTTCGATGCCGCGTGCAGGGCATTGTCGCCGAGGCGGGGTTTGGTGGCGGTGTCGAGTGCGATGGCGACTTCGACATCGAGCGGCTCGGCGGGGGGTGTTTCGATGCGATCGCTGCCTTTCATGAAGGCGAGGTTTTCCGGCAGTCCGTCTTCATTGATGAGTCGCACGGACTTGCCGAGAGCCATCAGCGCGAAGCCCAGTGCGAGTTGGGATCCGATCGCGTCGCCATCCGGCCGGATGTGGCTGAGGATGATGAATGATTGATGGGCTTTGAGGATTTCGCCGATTTCGGCGATGCTCGCATCGACAGGAGTGTTTGCTGTTTCGCTCATGGGGTGGAACCGCGGCGCGGGGGGCGGATTCTTCCCGCGGGGGAGATCCGTGCAAGGACAAAACGCCGTGTCTACCGCGATTGCGCGGGTCACTCGGCGCTTTCGAATATGCCACCACCGAGCAGGCGTCCGCCATCGTAGAAGGCGCAGATCTGGCCGGGGGCGATCGCGCGTTGGGCGCGTTCGAAGTGGAGCTTCACGCGGTTTTCGCCGAGTGCTTCTACGCGTGCCGGCTCGGCCTTCGAGCGGTAGCGGGGTTGAGCGGCGACGAGTTTGAGCGATGGGATCGGCTCGTTGATCGATGAGATTGTGCCGACCGTGCAACTGCGTGCGTAGAGGCCGGGGGTGTCGGAGTTGTCCCAGCCGACGATGAGTTGGTTGCGTTCGCGGTTTTTGCCGACGACCACATAGGCCATGCCTTCGCGCGGTGAGGCGACGCCGTGGCCTTTCCTTTGGCCGAGCGTGTAGAGGTGGAGGCCGTGATGGGTGCCAAGCACCTTGCCGCTGGTGTCGACAATTTCGCCAGGCGAATCCGGCACATAGTGGCGCAGGAAATCACTCATCTTTACCTGGCCGAGAAAGCAGATCCCCTGGCTGTCTTTTTTTTCCGAGACCGGCAGGTGGAAGCGCCGCGCGACCTCGCGGACCTCGGGCTTGAGCATCTCGCCGGTGGGAAACATCGCGTGAGCCGCCTGCCATTGCGTCATCAATGCGAGGAAATAACTTTGGTCCTTGTTCGGATCGGCGCCGCGAAGGATTGCTGCCGAGCCATCGCTCTGCGATCTACTACGCGCATAGTGGCCGGTGGCGACCTTTTCGAATCCTTGCGCAAGTGCGTAATCGAGAAACACGCCGAACTTCATTTCGCGGTTGCACCAGACATCCGGGTTGGGCGTGATGCCGGAGCGGTAGCCTTCGACGAGGTAGTCGACAATGCGTTCGTGGTAGGCGTCGATGAGGTCGATGACGCGCAGCTCGATGCCGAGGGTTTTGGCGATCGCTTGCGCGTCCTCGATGTCTTTTTCCCACGGGCAATCGCCGGGGATGCCCTCGGCGTTGATCCAATTTTTCATGTAGCCCGCGGTGACCTCGTGGCCTTGCTCGATCAGCAATGCGGCGGCGACCGCGCTATCGACGCCGCCGGAGAGACCGACCAGGACCTTTGCCATGCGCTGGGATTTTAGAAATTGTCGAGCAGGCCGTTGAGCGTTGCGCTCGGGCGCAGTGCGGCGGCGGCCTTCGTGTCGTTGGGCGCGTAGTAGCCACCGATGTCGACCGGCTTGCCTTGCACGGCAAGCAGCTCGGCGACGATCGCTTGCTCGTTGGCACCGAGCGCTTCGGCGAGCGGTGTGAAGGCGGCCTTGAGTGCGGCGTCGTCATTTTGCGCGGCGAGCGCACGGGCCCAATAGAGCGCGAGATAGAAATGCGATCCACGGTTGTCGATCGTGCCGAGCTTGCGGCCGGGCGAGCGGTCGTTTTCGAGGAACTGTCCGTTGGCGGCATCGAGCGCATCGGCAAGGACTTTGGCCTGCGGGTTTTTGGCGGTTTCTGCCAGATGCTCGAGCGATGCGGCGATGGCAAAAAACTCACCGAGCGAATCCCAGCGCAGGTAGTTTTCCTGGACGAATTGCTCGACATGTTTCGGCGCCGAGCCACCGGCACCGGTTTCGAAAAGCCCGCCACCATTCATCAACGGCACGATCGAAAGCATCTTCGCGCTGGTGCCGACTTCGAGGATCGGGAAAAGGTCGGTGAGGTAATCGCGCAGCACATTGCCGGTGACGGAGATCGTGTCTTCGCCCTTCACGATGCGCTCGAGGCTGAAGAGGCAGGCATCGGCCGGTGCAAGGATGTGGATGTCGAGGCCCTTTGTGTCGTGGTCCTTGAGGTAGGCTTCGACCTTGGCGATGAGTTGCGCGTCGTGGGCGCGTGCGCGATCGAGCCAGAAGACGGCAGGCGATCCGGTGGCGCGGGCGCGGTTGACAGCGAGCTTCACCCAATCCTTCACCGGCGCATCCTTCGTTTGGCAGGCGCGCCAGATGTCGCCGGCTTCGACTTCGTGCGAGAGCAGGACATTGCCTGCGGCGTCGGTGACGCGGACCGTGCCGGCTGTCGGGATTTCAAATGTTTTGTTGTGCGAGCCGTATTCCTCAGCGGCTTGTGCCATGAGGCCGACATTCGGCACCGAGCCCATCGTCTTCGGATCGAGCGCGCCGTTGCGTTTGCAGAAATCGATCACCGTTTGATAAACGCCGGCGTAGGACGAATCGGGAATGACCGCGAGCGTGTCCTGCAATTTGCCATCGGCATTCCACATTTGTCCCGAGCTGCGGATCATCGCGGGCATCGAGGCATCGACGATCACATCGGAGGGCACATGCAGGTTGGTGATGCCTTTGTCGGAATTGACCATCGCGAGTGCGGGCCCATGCGTGTAGGCCGCTTGGATGTCGGCCTCGATCGCGGCCTTTTGATCGGCGGGGAGCTTGGCAATTTTTGCGACGAGGTCGCCGAAGCCATTGTTGAAGTCGACGCCGAGGGCATCGAGCGTGGCGGCGTGTTTGGCGATGAGGTCCTTGAAGAACACCTTCACCGCGTGGCCGAAGATGATCGGGTCGGAAACTTTCATCATCGTCGCCTTCATGTGCAGCGAGAGCAGCACGCCATCGGCTTTGGCGGCGGCGACTTGCGCGTCGAGGAAACTGGTGAGCGCCTGCTTGCTGATGAAGGTCGCGTCGATGATTTCACCGGCCTTGAGCGGAGTGGATTCCTTGAGCGTGCGCGTGCTACCGTCCTTGGCGACGAGCTCGATTTTCACATCGGTCGCATCGCTGACCGTGACGGATTTTTCGTTCGAAAAGAAATCGCCTTTGCCGCCCATCGTGCCGACGCGCGTCTTCGAGCTTGCTGTCCATGCGCCCATCGAGTGCGGGTGTTTGCGCGCGTAGTCTTTCACCGCTTTCGGTGCGCGGCGGTCGGAGTTGCCTTCGCGCAGGACCGGATTCACGGCCGAGCCGAGCACTTTGGCGTAGCGCGCGCGAGTTTGCTTTTCTGCATCGGTCGATGGGTTTTCTGGAAAGTCGGGGATCGCGTGGCCTTGTGCCTGGAGCTCGGCGATCGCGGCTTTGAGCTGCGGAATCGATGCCGAAACATTGGGCAGCTTGATGATGTTGGCATCGGGCTGCAGCGTGAGGGCGCCGAGTTCGGCGAGGTGGTCCGGGTGTTGGCCAGCTTCGGGAAATTGCGCGAGGATGCGGCCCGCGAGCGAGATGTCGCGCGTTTCCACCTGGATGCCGGCGCGGCGGGTGAAGCTCTGCACGATCGGCAGCAGCGAGTAGGTCGCAAGTGCGGGGGCTTCGTCGGTCTTGGTGTAGATGATGGATGACATGGCGGAAATGGGTGAATCGGACGGGCATTCCCCTAATGCATCCGCGGCCCCGCGGCAACCCCCGTGAGAGAATATGTGCGTGTGACGATGCGTTCTTCCCATTTCCCGCCGGGGCGGGCATCGTGGGCGCATGCAATCGATGACGGGATTCGGAAGGGGTGCGGCGGCCAATGAGCTTTGGAATGCCGCGGTCGAGATCAGCTCCGTGAACCGCAAGCAGGCCGAGGTGGTGGTGCAGGCACCGCGCGAGATCGCCGAGCTTGAGGGCCGTATCCGCAAGGAGGCGCTCGACCATGTTTCGCGTGGGCGGGTGCAAATTTCCATCCGCATCGAGCCAGGCCAAGCGGCGTTGCCGAAGGCGCGCGTCGATGCGGTGCTGGCCAAGGCTTTTTATGAGGCCTTTGAGGAATTGGGAAAATCCGTTGGACATCCGCTGCGGCCGGAGGCGGCGGATTATCTGCGTCAGCCAGGGATCGTGACGCTCGGCGGCAGCGAGATCGATGCCGAGCAAGCGTGGCTGGTGATCGAGCCGGCCTTGGCGGAAGCGCTGCGCGGCTTGGTGGCGATGCGCCGTGCGGAGGGTGGGCATCTCAAGGCGGACTTCATCGAGCGGCTTGATCGCCTTGCGGGATTCGCGCGGACGATTGCCGCTGACGGGCCGCAGCGCCTGCCGCGCCAGCGCGAGCTGCTGCTCAAACGCTTGCGCGATACGGGCCTTGAGATCGATCTCGGCGATGAGCGCTTGATCAAGGAACTCGCGTTGTTTGCCGACCGCTGCGATGTGAGCGAGGAGCTGACGCGGCTCGATTCGCATTTCGCAAAATTTCGCGAATACCTTGAAGCCGACGAAGCGCCGGGCCGCGCGCTGGATTTCCTCTGTCAGGAATTGTTTCGCGAGTTCAACACCATCGGCTCAAAAGCCAACGACGCGGGCATCGCGCAAACGATCGTCGAAGCGAAGACCGAGGTGGAGAAGATCCGCGAGCAGGTGCAGAATGTGGAGTGAAGTTTCAAGTTGGCAGTTTCAAGAAGACGGAAGACTTGAAGACAGAAGAGAAGAAGTGGCTTTGGAATGGATGGTGGCGGCGATCATTGGTCGCCGTGTGAATTGGGAGGAGAAAGAGGGGCGTCCGGTGATCGCCGCTACGATATTGAAAACACGAGCGGGCCGCCCGCGCCTGCACTATGTGTAC
>JAPOLH010000007.1 GCA_029977225.1 Verrucomicrobiaceae bacterium
GGAAAAAGTGGTGCTCGTGCAGCGTGACTTCGGTGATCGCACCGACCGCAAGCACTCGCGCTTCAAGTACACCGTCGATGATCGCGGCGCGGATTGGATTTTGGCAAAGCTCAACGAGTACCTCGGCTACGAGCTTGGGCCTGTGCGTCCGTTCAAGTTCGAGGACAATGGTGACCGCTACGGATGGGTCGAGGACAAGAATGGCAACTCGCATCTCACGCTGTTCATCCAAGGTGGCCGTGTGCTCGACACCGAGAGCTATCCGATGCGCACGGGGTTGCGCGAAATCGCCAAGATTCACGATGGCGACTTCCGCCTGACAGCGAATCAGAACCTCATCATCGCCAACATTTCGCCGAAGAAGCGCCCGGAGATTGAAAAGCTGCTCGAACAATACGGCATCAAGGACAGTCATGAGAAAAGCGCGCTGCGTTTGAACTCGCTCGCCTGTGTGGCTTTGCCGACCTGCAGTTTGTCGCTGGCCGAGGCCGAGCGTTATCTGCCGGACCTGCTCACTGAGCTTGAAGAGGTGATCGAAGAAAACGGCCTGCGTCACGATGCGATCACTGTGCGCATGACCGGTTGCCCGAACGGTTGCGCGAGACCCTTCATTTCCGAAATCGGTTTCGTCGGTCGCGCGCCCGGACGCTACAATGTCTATCTCGGCGGCGGTTTTGCGGGTCAGCGACTCTCGAAACTCTATCGCGAGAATGTCCCTGGCACGGAGATCAAAGCCTTGTTAGCGCCAATTATCGGCCGCTACGCCAAGGAGCGCGAAGATGGAGAGCGCTTCGGGGATTTCTGCATTCGCGCCGGCTATGTCGCGGCGACCGTGCAGGGCGGGGATTTCCACAAGAACATCAAGCCCGAGGCTTTTGCCACCGCCTGATGGTGGCCGCTTCCGATCCTATGCCAAGCATCATGAGTACCCATGCCGAACCTGGCGAACTTTCCGACGCCCTCGCGCCCTTGCGTGCGGGTGAGCGGATCGGTTTGCTGCATGAGCGGCTTGGCGATCGCCTGATGGCGACCACGAGCTTCGGCATTCAAGCGGCGGTGATGTTGCATCTGATCCATGAGCATGCGCCAAAAATTCCGGTAGTGTTCATCGATACCGGATTTTTATTTCCCGAAACCTACCGCTATGCGGAGGACTTGCTCTCGCGCTTCAAGCATCTCGACCTGCGGGTGTATCAACCCAAAATCAGCGCCGCGCGCATGCAGGCTCTGTGGGGTAACCTCTGGGAGAATGGAAAGGATGGTGCCGACCGCTATGCGATGCTCACCAAGATTGAGCCGATGAATCGCGCATTGAGTGAGATCGGCGCCGATGTGTGGCTGAGCGGACTTCGTCGCTCTCAATCGAGCACGCGCTCGGACAGGCCCTTTGTGGAGCGCCAGAAAAAAACCCTCAAAGCTTACCCGATTCTCGATTGGGCCGACGCGCAGGTGGATTTGTATTTTCATCAGCATCAACTGCCGCGCCATCCGCTTGCTGAGAAGGGATATGTCACTATGGGGGATTGGCACAGCACCATGCCGGCAACCCACGGCGATGCCGAGTCAACGCGTTTTGGCGGAGTGAAATACGAGTGCGGACTTCATCTGGACTCCGGTTCGTCAGATTTTCAGATTTGACGCTCCGGTGAAAATATTCCCAAAGGGGTAAATTTTTTTGAAGACATGCTTTGTCCGTTCAGTCGAAGCGGACGTATGCAAAAACTAAACTCTGCAAATAATCCTCTCCGTCATTCCATTGGTCGCACGCATGGCGGTCCTTTCATTTCTTTGCTTTTTGCCCTTATGGGTTGTCTGCCAGCGAATGCTGTATTGGTCGCGGGATGGGATTTCCAAACCACCACCAATGGCGGCACGGCAGCTGCGGCGCAACCCAACAGTCCAAAGGTTTACAACGCCAACTTCGGGACTGGCGTGATGTACCTCGATGGCAGTAATGGTTCTTCAGATTGGCTTAAATCGAATGAAATCAGTGGTTTTGGCGGAACTTCGGTGAATGCGGGTGAAGGATTTTCCACTTTGACCACAGGTTCTTCGGCGTTGGCGCTGATCGCTGGTGCGAGCACTGCGGCGAATGGAAATCAGGCAGTCTTTAGGTTCTCGATGGCGGGTTATGAGGGCTTGAGTATTTCATTGGCGGCACAACGGACGAGCACCGGGTTTGCCACCCAGCTATGGGAGTTCAGTTTGGACGGGAATTCTTATCAGACGATTGGCACGCTGTCGGCTGGTAGCACCGCAGGAACAATCACGAGTACATATGCGGGATCGGGTGCGCTGGGATTCGCGGCCTTTGATGGATTGAATGATGTCGAGAATGCCTATGTACGTGTCACCTTCGACGGTGCAACTTCAAGTACCGGCAACAATCGCATCGATAACATTCAGTTCAATGTTTTGGCCATTACGGTACCTGAGCCTGGTTGCGCGATGCTGTTAGGGACCGGGGCAGTGCTGGCGCTGATCCGAAGGCGCAGGCGATCCAGCTGATTTTGAGCCCTTTTAGCAGCAACTTGGGGGAATTCCGTGTCTTGACTCCTGGGCCTGGCTGCAGACAGTATGTCGCGAATCTAACCAATCCCACTGCCATGCCTATCGCCCCCAACATGACTGCCACCGTCGGCAATACGCCGCTCATCCGCCTCAACCATGTGACCGCCGGTCTTGATGCCGAGATCTGTGTGAAAGCGGAATTTTTCAACCCGCTCTTCAGCGTCAAAGACCGCATTGGTAAGGCCATGATCGAGGCGGCAGAGCGTGACGGATCGCTCAAGCCAGGTGGATTGATCATTGAGCCGACCTCTGGCAACACTGGCATTGCATTGGCCTTTGTCGCCCGTTCGAAGGGTTACCGCTGCATTCTCACCATGCCCGAGAGCATGTCGATCGAGCGCCGCGTGTTGTTGCGTTTGCTAGGTGCCGAGATCGTGCTCACGCCGCGTGCTCGTGGCATGGGTGGTGCGATCGCCAAGGCGAAACAACTTTTGGAGCAAACGCCAGGTGCCTTTGGTCCGGGGCAGTTTGACAATCCGGCCAACCCGCAGGTGCACCGCGAAACGACCGCCGAGGAAATCTGGCGGGACACCGAAGGAAAAATTGATGCATTCGTCGCGGGTGTCGGCACGGGTGGCACTCTGACCGGTGTTTCGGAGGTGATCAAATCACGCTGCGCAATGAAGGCCTTTGCGGTCGAGCCTGTGGCAAGCCCAGTTATTTCTGGCGGTGCTCCGGGCCCGCACATGATCCAAGGAATCGGTGCCGGTTTCATTCCCAAGAACCTCAATGTCGATATCATCGATGAAGTCATCCAAGTGAGCAACGAGGATGCTTTCGCCACCGCGCAGTCGCTGGCACAGGAGGAAGGGCTGCCGGCTGGCATTTCCACCGGTGCGAATGTCTGGGCCGCGATGCAGATCGCCAAACGCCCGGAATTCAAAGGCAAGCGCATCGTCACCGTCGGCTGCTCTTCGACCGAGCGTTATCTTTCCACACCGCTTGCGGAAAAAGTGCGCGAGGAAGTAACCAATCTTCCAGTGCACGAGATTTGAGAAAAGCCTAAGTCGTCAAGATTGTGCAGGAGGGGCACGGCATATTTGCCGTGCTTTTCCATTTTGATGGAGAATGGATATTGGGGGTGAAACCCGGTTCTTTCGAACCATGGTTTCACCCCTTATCCCTCTCCTGTCTGGAGAATTTTTATGTCGGCTGCCTGTCTTATGCGTCGAGACGGAGCGCGGCTTTTTGAGCGGCGGTTTTCGCTTCGCCGGAAGACTTGTGGCCATCGTCACTGGTGAGTCGCATGCCCACCGGTTTGGAAACTCCGAATTCTTCCATCGTCACGCCGTACATCACATCGGCGCGGGCCATCGTGCGTTTTGAGTGGGTGACAATGATAAATTGCGAACGATCGATAAAGCGATCGAGTACCTTCACGAAGCGGTTGATGTTCGATTCGTCAAGTGGGGCGTCGAGCTCGTCGAGGACGCAGAAGGGGCTGGGCTTGATCATGTAGATCGAGAACAGCAGAGCGACCGCAGTCATCGAGCGTTCACCACCGGAGAGCAGTGTGATCGACTGAAGTTTTTTGCCGGGTGGCTTGGCGATCACCTCGATGCCGGACTCGAGCGGGTCGGATTCGTCGAGCAGGGTGAGGTCGGCCTGACCTTTTTCGCCAAAGAGTTCCTTGAACATCGTTTGGAAGTTGATGCGAACTTGCGCGAAAGTTTCGGCGAAGAGGCGCTGGGTCTCGGTGTTGATGCGTTCGATGACCTCGAGCAATTCCGTTTTCGACGAGACAAGGTCGTCATGTTGTTTGCGGAGAAAATTGTAGCGTTCTTCGAGTTCCTCGAATTCCTCGATCGCATCGAGGTTGACTGGGCCCATGGCGTCGAGGCGGCGCTTGATGTCAGTAACAATGGATTCGATGAATTCCCAGTCTGGTTCGCCGGTCATTTCGCCGGGGATTTCCGCATCGTCGGAGCCGGTGGCGTCGACCACGATGGTGGGCATGTCGTCCTCGGCTTCGTCGTCGGATGATACAGATGCGAACGAGTCGTCTCCATCGGCGGTGACCACCGTTTGTTTACCGCCACGGGCTTGCAGGGCTTTTTGGGATGCCACGCTTGCGAGGAGCGCGTGGGCATCGGGCTCGAAGGTGCTGAGGTCGATTTGATAGCGTTCGGCGATGGAGTTGTTGAGGTTTTCGAGGCGCAGGTCGAGTTTGGTTGCGGCGATTTCCTCGCGGCCTTTTTGCTCATTGATGCGTGAAAGGTCGCGGCGAAGTGCGGCGAGTTCCGTTTCGGCGCTTTCGATCGATTCGAGAAGTGCGGCGCGTCCGCTTGAACGGGATTCGATTTCCTTTCCGAGGTCCTCGGCTTCGAGTCGGTGGGTTTCGCATTCTTCGGCGAGGCGGCTGTTTTCGGCACTGGCGTCGTCGATGCGTTGGGTGAACGATTCGATTTCCGCTTCGCGACGGATCGACGCTTCGCGGAGCTCCGAGAGGCGGTTTTCCATGGGCCGTTGTTGTTCCTCGGCGGCTTGTTTCGCGCGGCGTTCGACCGCGAGTTCGGTGCGGAGGTTGTTGAGGTCGCTGGTCAGTTCGCCTTCGCGTTGGGCGATTGAGTCCGCCTCCGACTGCAGGCGGCGCGCGTCGGTTTCGAGGCCATCGAGGCGTTCGCGCGACTGATGAAGTTCTGCCTCGAGTTGGACGCGGCTTTCGGCGGCGGCGCGTTCGCGGTTGTCGAGTTCGCCGCGTTCCCAGCGAACATTTTCGAGTTTGGTGTCGAGGTTTTCGACTTCGCGAGTGGCGAGGGTGAGTTGACCTTGGAGAGTTGAGAGTTCGACTTTTTGGCGTTGCAGGCGTTCGCGGGCGACTTCCACTTCCTCGCGCAGTTGTTCGAGGTTTGTCTCCGTATCGATAACGCGGCGGCGTGCGGCCTCATCGGCTTGGGCGAGTGTGGCGACTTCGTTTTCGAGCGTGCGGACTTCGTTGCGAAGCTCGAGCACCGAGGTCGAGCCCTCGGCGGTTGAACCGCCGCGCAGCGTGCCTTCGCCGCCGAGGATCACGCCGGCGAGCGTGACAAAGGTGACGCCAGGATGGTTTGGGCGCAGGCGCAAAGCAGTGGCGAGGTTGGGCACGATGAGGACGCGATCGAGCAATCGCTCGATGATGCCAGAGATGCGTTTGTCCGACTTCACACGATCGAGTGCCCATGCGGTGGCGCCTTCCGGCAGGGCTTCCATTTGCGTGCCAGCTGCGTGAGCGACGAAGGTTTCGGGAATGATTGCCGCAATGCCGAGTTGCTTGGCGGTGAGGCGTTCGATCAGCGCCTCGGCGACTGCCTGGTCCTGCACAAGCACGGCCTGAAGGTGGTTGCCGAGGGCGGATTCGATGGCGCGGGCGCAGTCGTTATCGGCCTCGATGAAAGAGGCCAACACGCCGTGGATGGCAGGCTTGAATTGGTCGGGTTCGTCGAGCCCGTTAAGCACATTGCGGGTGCCTTTTTCAAAGCCTTCACCGCTTTCCACCAGTTGTCTTACTGCTTCGAAGCGGGCTGAGCGTTGGGCAAGCGCGCGGTTGGATTCCACGGCGGCGCTGCGTGCCGCATCGAGGTCGCCGCGAGTGTGTTGGTAGGCGCGTTCTGCGCTTTGGAATGCCTCTTCGAGTTCGGAAATTTGTGCGGCGGATGTTTCGACTTCGCTTTGAATGCGTGATTGCTCGGCGCGGCCTTCTTCCATTTCGAGGTTGAGGCGTTGTTCCTCATCGGCGAGTTGCCGCGCACGGTCGCGGTTGCCCTCGAGTTGAGCGAGGGAGGATTCAATTTTTGCCTGCATTGCGGCGATGAGCGACTGTGTGCGGTTCGCTTCGGCGCGTGAGGTACGCAGTGCGTTTTCGAGTTCCTCGCGCTCAGCGCGTGCTCCCCGTGTGCGTTCCTCCATTTCGGAGAGGCGCAATTCTTTTTCGGCGATGTGGCGGTTGAGTTGATCGAGCGACTCGTTGGCGGCGATGAAATCGAATTCCTGTTGCGCGAGTTTGTCGCGGGTCGATTGAATGTCCTCGCGGTTCTGGCGGATGCGAGATTCGAGTTCGTGTTTGCGTTCTTCGTTGAAGGCGATGCGTCCTTCGGCGCTGTTGAGCGCGTTGCGGTGTTCGTTGAGGCGTTGGCGAATTTCGGCAAGCTCGCCCTCGAAAACGCGGGCGGCGGCGCGTGCTTCATTGACCACTTCTTCTTTCGCAGGGAGTTGCATCGAGAGCTCTGTGTCGCGAACTTCGAGCCCGCGGATCGAGGTGAGCAACTCATCACGTTCGGCAGTGAGCTCGATGAACTTCCGATGGCCGAGGTGAGTGTCGAGCACGCGGGTGTCGGCGGCGAGTGCCTGGTAGCGGCGGGCTTTTGCGACTTGGCGCTTGAGAGAATTCATGCGGCGCTCCTGTTCGGCGAGCACATCAGAAACGCGCAGCAGGTTGGCTTCGGTGTACTCCAGTTTGCGCAGCGCTTCCTTTTTCTCGCGTTTGAACTTCGTGATGCCTGCAGCTTCTTCGAACACCGCGCGGCGTTCCTCGGGTTTAGACGAAAGGATCTGGTCGATCTGGCCTTGCGCCATGATCGAGTACGCCGTGCGGCCGATGCCGGTATCCATGAGCATGTCGTGGATGTCCTTGAGTCGGCACAGTGTGTTGTTGATGCGGTACTCCGACTTGCCGTCGCGATAGACCCGCCGGGTGATCGAGACCTCGTTGTAATCGACCTTCAGTGCCTGTTCGCAATCGGCCATCGTGAGTGTGACTTCGGCCATGCCGAGCGGCTTGCGTTTTTCGGTGCCGTTGAAAATGACATCGGCCATTTCACCACCGCGGAGGGCTTTGGCGGAAGTTTCGCCGAGCACCCACCGGATCGCATCGACCACATTGGATTTGCCGCAGCCGTTGGGGCCGACGATGCCGGTCACGCCTTCGGCGAATTCAAACACGGTCTTATCGGCAAAGGACTTGAAGCCTTGGATTTCGAGAGTTTTGAGGTACATGGGACAGGAGTTTGGGAAAGGACCCGGAGGGATTCGGGATTACACAAGCTAGTGGAAGGGGTGGGGATCGCAATCCAGAGAATTGAAATGACGCTAAATATGCTACTTAAATGCAAAAACAACACTACATATTGTGACTTTTGGTATTTAGGATTTATGAAACAATTTGTCGTTCTTGGGGCATACGCAATTGACGGAGCGAGCTGGCTGGCCATCCTTGGGACACGATGATCGCTAGGTTGCGTGGCAGGGTTCTAGAGGCTTATCCCAACCGCTTGGTGGTGGATGTGCAGGGCGTGGGTTACGAAGTATTGGTGCCGCTTTCCACCTTTGATCGACTGCGCGCGGTCGAGGGGCTGGAGGTGGATTTGCGCACTCATTTGCACATTCGTGAAACCGCTCACACTCTGTATGGCTTCGCGAGCGAGGAGGAGCGCGATGTGTTTTTGATGCTCATCGAACGGGTGAGCGGGATCGGGCCGGCGATTGCGATGGCGGTTTTGAGCGGTCTTCCTGTGGCCAAGTTCAAAAGCTGCGTGGTGGCGGGCAATGTCGTCGAACTTTCACGGATCAAGGGCCTGGGCAAAAAGACTGCCGAGCGGATTGTGCTTGAGCTCAAGGACAAAGTCGGTGTGACCGACACATGGCAGGACGCGGCGGCGGGGGCGGTAAGCCCGTCGGCGGCGGATGCCGAGTTGGCTTTGATCGCGCTGGGCTACAAGCAAGTCGATGCACGCAAGGCGGTTCGCAAGGTGCTTGAGGAGCACGATGGGGCAGCGGTGGAAGTGCTGGTGCGCGGTGCTTTGCGCGCCTTACAGGGCTGAGGCGATGAGTTTTTCCCGTCGGAGATGTAGATTTTGCAACAAATTTTCTGCTGGCGACGATGTGTTTATAGGTTATGGTTTGACCGTAGCCTATAACCACTAAAAAACAAACAACATCATGAAACTGATCATTACCGCGCTTTGCGCATCCATGCTTGTAATCCCGATGTCCTACGCTGACGAATGCGAAAAGGGCAAATGCGATAAGGAGAAAAAAGAAGGCACCCTGCTCACCCACTGTGGCAAGTGTGAAGATAAAAAGAATTGCGACAAAGAATGCGAAAAAGACTGTGAGAAGAAGTGCGATAAGGAGAAAAAAGAAGGCACCCTGCTCACCCACTGTGGCAAGTGCGAAGACAAGAAGGATAAGGATTGCGACAAGGAGTGCGACAAAGAGAAGAAAGAAGGCACCTTTGCTGGCAACTGCGACAAGTGCAAAAAGGATGGCGAGAAGGAAGAAAAGAAAGAGGGCACCTTTGCCTGATGTTTTGCCCGCCTATCCAATTGATTTAACAAATAAAGCCGTCGGATTTGAGTATCCGGCGGCTTTATCTTTTCATAAAAGTGCCGAATCATGATTGATGTCGTGTGTGGAATCATCCGAGACGAGCGTGGGCGTTTGCTCGCGGGGCTGAGGCCTCAAGGCAAGCATCTTGGCGGATTGTGGGAATTGCCGGGGGGGAAGGTTGATCCGGGTGAGACTCCCGAGGAGGCTCTTGTGCGAGAGTTGCGTGAAGAGCTTGGGATTGAGGTTGAGGTAGGATTGCCCTTCGAACCGGTAAGTTGGCAATACGAGAGCGGATTGATTCGTTTGTTATCGTATGCATGTGAGATCCGTTCCGGTGATTTGACTGTGATGAGCCATGAGCGGGTTGCTTGGGTGGGATTGGACGAGTTGATGGGGCTCGAGTGGGCGCCGGCGGATGTGCCGGTACTGAGGCAAGTTTGTTCTCGTTTTTCCTGAGGATTGGATTGACGTCGTGTTTTGCATTTGTGGAGATGGGTACTGCTTTAATGTATGAAACTTTTCCATAAATTGGGTATTCTGCTGTTTTATTTGATGGCGTTACCGTCTCACGCGGAAATTCCATCCGATGTCGATATCGCGGATTTGAAGAAGGCTGCTTTGCAGATTGACCAACAAGTGGCTGCATTTTATCGCGCCAAAAAATTTGACGTGCCGAAGGTTGCGGATGACGCGACCTTTATGCGTCGGGCATTTTTGGTGGCGGTGGGCAGGATTCCTACCGCGGAGGAGGCTTTGGATTTTCTGGAAATTGAGGATCCTTTGAAACGCGAGTTGCTGGTTTCCTATCTCATCAACTCGGAGGGGTATCACAGCCACATGAGCAATTGGGTTTTTGATCTCATGCGTGTGACTGAGCGCGGCAATGGCGAGCGAACTCCTCGGGTGCCGTATCGTCATTGGGTGAGAGAGGCAATGGCATCGAATATGCCATGGGATGAGTTTACCAAGCGTTTGCTCAGCTCACAGGGTGATGGTTGGGACAAGGAAACCGGAGGAGTGGGCTATTACACTCGGGATTTAGGCATGCCGCTGGACAATTTATCCAACACAATGCGGATCTTTCTCGGGGAGAGAATGGAGTGTGCGCAATGCCATGATGATCCTTTCGGCGATACCGAGCGTCATGATTTCTATCAACTAGCTGCCTTTACCCACGGGCAGGGTGCGGTCGGACAGAGTTTCGTTGCACCATTGATTTCCGAATTTAATACGAAAGAAAAACTATTTTCCCCTGAGTATCACGCGATTAAAATGCTTCGAGTTGGGGTGTACGAGCTTTCATTGGCTGGAGGAGGCAATGGCAGGATACCATTGCCCTCGGACTATCAGTATCGCGATGGCAAGCCTGGAGAAATGGTGGCTGGAAAGACCCCTTTCGGTAAAATGGTGCGGACGTCGGACCGCAAGGATGAAGGGGATGGGCGCGTAAAACTCGCTGATTGGGTGGTCAACAAGACCGAAGGCCAGTTCTCCACGGTCATTGCCAACCGCATGTGGAAGCGAGTGATGGGCAAAGGGGTGATAGAGCCAGCGGACGAGTATGTGGAGGCGAAGGATACCAATCATCCCGAGTTGGTGGAGCTTTTGAGTTCCCTGATGGTGTCCCTCAAATACGATCTGCGCGCGTTTCAGCAGGTATTGCTGCTCACCAAGACCTTTCAGTTTGCGACCAATCCGCAGGCGTCCGTGCTCGAGGGTGGGGATGATTTGCACGGGCGTAAGATTGACCGGCTTTCGGCCGAGCAGATATGGGATTCGTTGGTGACGCTTGCTGATGGGAATCCCGATCGCAAGCCGCGTAGGAGTCGCGATGAGCGGATCATCGTTGGGGGGCGCCCGGTTTTGGTTGGCAAAAAAACCATGTCTCAACTTTCAAAGGAAGTGCTTGCGCTGCAGTCGGAGAAGGATGTGCGGGCTTATTTCGATAAATTGCTCGAGGAGATCAAAATGGACGATCATTACCAAGCGAGCGGTGCGACGATGTCGATGACTGCAAAGGGTGTAGGCGACGGATCCAATCCGATGGTGCGGGCTTCCGAGTTGTCGTCGCCAGCACCGCGAGACCACCTACTATACATCTTTGGTGCATCTGACCGTGAGGTAGTCGATGCGGCCAGCAAAGAGCCGAATGTGGGTCAGGTGCTTTCTTTGATGAATGGTTTCGTGCAAGACAACTTGGTTGGGAAGTCATCCGCGCATTTGTACAAGTGTCTGGAGGGAGTGAGCTCCAATGAGGAAAAAATCCGCCGCTTGTATCTGGCGATACTGAGTCGCCCTCCGAGTTCTGAAGAGATGGCTCTGATGATGGAAGAACTTAAGGCGCGTGGTGACGAAGGATGCCGCAATATGGTTTCCGCCCTCATCATGTCTTCAGAATTTATCTTTCTCCAATAACACCATGAGCGATTCCATGTTTCGAAAGGCAGACGAGCTTACGCGTCGTCATTTCATGTCAGGTGCCGCCCGCACTTATCTTGGGGTGCATTTATTGCCGATGCTTGGATCGACGGTTGCCTCGGCAGGGACTGAGGATGCGGCGGCGGGAAAGGCCAAGCATGTCATTTACCTCTACATGTCGGGCGGGATGAGCCATGTCGACACCTTTGATCCCAAGCCCAAGAAGAAGGAGATCATGGGCAAGACTGAGGCGATTCCGACTAATGTCGATGGGCTGATGGTGGGGCATTACCTCAAAAAAACCGCAGAGGTGATGGACAAGGTATGTGTGATCAACTCCATGAATTCCACGCAGGGGGCGCATCAGCAGGGCACCTATGTCATGCAAACGAGTTACACCATGCGTGGCACGATCCAGCATCCTTCTGTGGGATCGTGGATTTTGAAACTGGCTGGTAAAATTCATCCCGAATTGCCGGGATATGTGGCGATTGACAGTCCGCCCGACCACACTGGTGGAGGATTTTTTGGGGCCAAGTATGCCGCTGCGCCGATCGGTAGCCCGGGTGAGGGTTTGAAGGATTCGCGTCTTAGCCGTGGGGTGACCGAAGATAATTTTGGTCACCGACTTTCTTTGGCAGACAAGTTGAACCGTCAGTTTCATGGGCGTTATCCGAATGTGGATGTGAAAGCCTATGAGGATCTTTATCGCGAGGCAGCTGCGTTGATGAAATCAAAGGATCTGGTGGCGTTTGATTTGAAGCTTGAGCCTGAGAGTGTGAGGAACCTGTACGGGACTGGTCGTTTCGCGCAGGGTTGCCTGCTTGCGCGGCGTCTGGTGCAGCACGGAGTGCGCTTTGTTGAGGTGCAGCTTGGAGGCTGGGATACCCATTTCGACAACTTCACAGGAGTCGAGGGGCGATGCAAAGAATTCGACCAGGCTTATGCCGCACTGCTCACGGACCTCGAAAAAACCGGCATGCTCAAGGACACATTGGTGGTGGTAGCGACCGAATTTGGCCGTTCGCCAACGATTGATAAAATTTTCAACGATGGTCGTGGCCATCATCCTGCGGCATTCAGTTGTTTGCTGGCTGGTGGTAGTGTGAAGGGTGGAACCAGCTACGGTGAGACGGATGCGACGGGGTCGCGGGTCAAGGATGGGCTTGTCACCGTACAGGATTTCAACGCGACAATTGCTTACGGATTGGGCTTGCCGTTCGACAAGGTTGAGTATTCGCCGAGCAAGCGGCCATTTAAGATTGGCGACAACGGTACTCCGGTGAAATCGATCTTCAGTTGATGTCCGTTGCGGAGTGATCGAGCGAGCGCTCGATCAGTGTGAAAATTTCCTGCGGTGATTTTCCCGCATTGCGGAGTGAGGCGATTGATTGCGAGTCGGCGCGTTTTGCCAGTCTTTTGCCGTGCTCGTCGGTCACGAGCGGGTGGTGGAGGTAGGCGGGTGCAGGGAGTTTTAGCAAAGTTTGGAGCAAGCGGTGTACATGCGTCGATTGAAGAAGATCTTCACCGCGTGTGACATGGGTGATGCCTTGGAATGCATCGTCCACGACGACCGCGAGGTGGTAGGCTGGACCGATGTCCTTGCGGGCGAGGATCACATCACCAAGAAGCGATGGCTCGACGCAGATGCGTCCAAAGCGCAAATCGGTAAACTCGAGCGGTCCACTGAGTTGGGAAGCGAGTTCGGAATTCAGTCGCCAAGAGTGGGCAATGCCTGCCTCGATCTTTTCCTGCTGTTGCTCAAGGCTCAAAGCGCGGCAGGTGCCCGGGTAGGGAGGACCATCGGGACCGTGAGGTGCGGATGGCATGCGTGCTGTTTCAGCAAGAATTTCGCTGCGGGTGCAAAAGCATGGGTAGATTGCGCCGATGGATTTAAGTTGGGCGAGTGCGGATTGATAGGCGTCGCTACGTGTGGATTGCCGCAGGGGTGTTTCATTCCATGGAAGTCCTAGCCATTTCAGATCCGTTTCGATCGCATCGTAGTAGTCGGGTTTGACTCGGGGTGTGTCGATGTCTTCGAAACGCAGTAGGAAAATGCCCTCGGTGCTTTGTAGAGCCAGCTCGCGTGCGACCCATGCGGCGTAGGCGTGCCCCATGTGGAGCAGGCCGGTAGGGCTTGGTGCGAAGCGTGTGACGATGGGCGCGTTGCCTGCGAAAATTTCCCGGGTAAGGCCTTGGAGCTGCAAGGTCATGGTTAGGGTTTAGGCGGCTACCGATGCGAGCTCTTCAAAGACCTTGGTGATTTCTTCAAATTTTTCTGATGCGATCACCGGGCTTTGATCCGTGTTGGGGACGGGGGGGAGTTTGATCCAGCTGCGGCATCCGCCAAAGGCGCTGGTGTAGGTGAGCTCCCAGGGCTTGTTGAGTTTGAAGACCCGAACGAGGGCGACGTGGATGCTACCGGAGCTCATGCCTTTGCCTTGCCAGTCGAAGCGTTCGCGCACGGTGGCTTCGGTGAGAATATGGAATGGTGCGAGTGCCGCGACCTTTTGCCAATCGGTCAAAGTCACTGCATGGAGCGCCTCGGCGCGATGTGTGATGTGGACGGTGTCGCCAACTTGCCACTCGGCAAGTGCTTGCACGCAGCCTTCGCGGACATGCTCGGCTTGGGCGTGAAAGCGGGTGGGAAAGAGATAAAAGGAATCATGGGCGAATGAGAACCCTTCGCGGCCTTCGTGGATGCCACCTTTGCGCAGGATGATGCTTTGTTTGCCGCTTGCGAGAGCGTCGCAGACGACTTGCCATTCCTTGAAGCCGGTGGTCGGATCCATCGGGTCAATTCAAATCATCGGCAGTGACCGATGTTTGTTCGCGATTGCCCAGGATGTGGGCTTGATGAACAACGCGCTCGGATGCTGGGTCGAAGCGGTAGCCGTGGCAATTGGGGCAGAGGCTAGTGCCGCTGCCGACGATCGAATCGCAACCTTCACAGACTTTGTAGGCCGTGGGGTTGGCAGCTATTTTTGCGGCGGCGGCTGCGCGGTTGGGTACTGCGGGTTCTGGCATTGCGTTCAGAAAAAAAGCGGCACCGGGTGACCGGTCCGCTTGATTTTTTTCAGTGGGTACCGGTGATTCCGGAATGTGTCACCTTAGGCAATCGCTGCCAGCGACTTCGAGGTCTTGCTCTTGAGGTTGGCGGCCTTGTTTGGGTGGATGAGGTTGCGCTTGGCTGCCTTGTCCACGGCGGAGGAGAATTCGGAGCTGGCCTTAGCGGCGCTTTCCTTGTCGCCGGCAGCGATGGCTGCGAGCGTCTTTTTGCGCAAGGTTTTAATGCGGCTTTTGGCGGCACGATTGCGCTCGGTGCGGACGATGGTTTGGCGGGCGCGTTTGATGGATGACTTGTGGTTGGCCATGATGAATGATGGAAGGAAGGTCGCTTGCGTGCGGGGGCGCAAATTAGGGATTGGAGGGGAGGTGTCAAGCTCGTCTTTTCGGGAAATTCCGAGCGGATGGCTCAGCCGCGGGGGGATTTGCCGTTGGTGCCGGCCATTTGGGTGGACCTGGAGCTTGAGCTGCGGATGGATTTGCGGATGACGAAGACATCCGCGCCGTATCCGACGCGGTTATAGAGGTCTGCAATATCGCGGCTGGACATGCGGATGCAACCGTACGAGGCGGGTCTGCCGAGGCGGTGCTCCTCGGGGGTGCCGTGGATGTAAATGGTGCGCTTGAAAGCGTTGCGGTTGCGGTCTTCGGTGCCTTTGAGCCAGAGAATGCGGGTGACGATCGGATCGCGGCCGGGTGCGTTGGGCTTGAGGATCTCGCCGGTGCGGCGGCGGCTTTTGAAGACACTTCCAAGCGGTGAGTCGCAGCCTATTTTTTTCGCGACTTGGAGGCGGCCGAGCGGCGTGCAGTTGCTTCCAGGGCGGTCGCCGCAGCCGAATTTCGAGGTCGAGATTTTATAAGTTTTCACCGGGACACCGTCACGGACGAGCAGCATTTTCTGGTCCTTGACGCTGACGATCATCTTGTTGCGATTGTCCTTGCCGATGCCGACGAATCCTCCGGTGCTGCAGCTTGAAAGGCAGCAAGCCGCGACGAGTGCGATGATGGCGGCTGGGACTTGGAGCACTTTTTTCATATCAACGCATTAGGGATCATTTGCGTTTTGCGACTTCGCTAGCAGTTTGGCCAGACTCCGATGAGATCATGCGGGAGAGCGATGCGAGCGAGGTGTAGAAAAATCCGATCGGGAAGGGCAGTAGGAGAATCGCAGATGAGACGTTGCCCTTCATGGCGGCCTCGATGACGATGAAGAGGAAGAAGAAACCGAAGAGCAGCTCCACGAAGGGCGTGAGGGTTTTCATTGCCTTGTAGCTGCTTTTTTTCCAGTCGCTGGCCTTGGTTTGGCCGATGCCGTACTTGGGAGTGCGGACGAAGGCGGTCTGATGGTTAAAGATAGCTTCGATCACAGCTTTGGCGTTGCTGATCGACATGCCGATGCCGAGGGCGAGCAAAAGGGGCAGGTAGGGGATTTCTTTCCACCAAGTGCCGGGGCGCAGGGCTTTTTGTGAGAAGAGGTAGAAGACGATCACCGACACCGAGGAGAAGAAGAAGATCGGTACATTGATGATGTAATAGGTGAGTTTTCCGAAATCCGGCTGCGATTGCTGGTTCGGATAGATTAGGAAGCAAAGTAGGATGAGGAGCAGGTAGGCGAAGTTGGAGGTTAGGTGGAAGGTGGCCTCGACCTTCACGCTGAAGGGCACATCGCTGCGCCAGATCGCGGGCAGGACTTTTTTGCAAACTTGGATCGAGCCTTTTGTCCAGCGGTGTTGCTGGCTTTTGAAGCCATCCATGTCGATTGGCAGCTCGGCCGGAGTTTCGACATCGTTGAGGAAAATGAAGCGCCAGCCTTTGAGTTGGGCGCGGTAGCTGAGGTCCATGTCCTCCGTGAGCGTGTCGTGCTCCCAACCACCGGCGTCGGCGATGCAGGACTTGCGCCAAATGCCGCCCGTGCCGTTGAAAGTGAAAAAGCGGCCGGAGCGGTTGCGGGCGGTTTGCTCGAGTTCCATGTGTCCGTCCAGGAACATCGCTTGGATGCGGGTGAGCACATTGAAGCTGCGGTTGAGGTGACCCCAGCGGGTTTGGATCAGGCCGATTTTTTCATCGGTGAAAAAGTGGATCGTTTTTTGCAGCAGGTCGGGGTTTGGAACGAAGTCCGCATCGAGGATGAGCAGGAAATCGCCCTTTGCCATGCGGGTGCCGTTTTCGAGGGCGCCTGCCTTGTAACCAGTGCGGTCGCTGCGGTGGATGTGATCGGCATCAAAACCAAGCGCCTTGAGGCGGTCGATGCCATCTCGGCAGATGTCGACCGTCTGGTCGGTCGAGTCGTCGAGAAGCTGAATTTGCAGCTTTTCCTTCGGGTAATCGAGCGCGGCGACTGCATTGAGAAGGCGGTCGACCACATGCATTTCATTGAACACCGGGAGTTGGACTGTGACGACCGGGAGTTCTTGGAAATGTGATTTTGGCTTCGGGTGGTTGCGCGCGTGCTTCAGGTAGAGGAAAACGATCGCAAGGCGGTGGGAGCCGAAGCCGGCAAGTCCGATGAGAACGAGAATGTACGCGGCGTACCAGATGGGCGAGGACCAGTCCATGAGAGAGAAAAATTAAGTTGAGGGCGGCGGGTTTGGATTGATTCAAAGAAGTTGAATATCAATCGTCTGCCGGCGCAGTGAAGCAGTCGGACGGAGGGGAGTCAAGCGCCGGAGGGTTAGAGCTGGCCCCGCAACCACGTAATGACCGGTGCAGGGCGGCAGGGATGGGCAGCTCGCTGGATTCTACTCGCGGCGGTTGAGGGCCATCATGAGAAAGTAAAGCAGTTGCGCGATCGAGCCGACAGCGGCGGCGACATAGGTCATCGCGGCCCAGAAGAGAGCATTTTTGGCGCGCTCGTGTTCGATACTGGCAGAGATGCCGCTACGCTCCATCCAGGCGAGAGCACGATTGCTGGCATCGAACTCGACTGGGAGGGTCACGATGGAGAAGAGGGTCGTGACGGCAAAAAGGCCGACCCAGGTCCACAGGATCGTGGGGTTATTCATGAGGCTGACTCCAACAAGACCGGCGATCATGATGAAATTGAGGATTTTGCTCGAGAGTTGGACGGCCGGGACCATTTTTGAACGGAAAGTGAGCCAGTGGTAGGCTTGCTGGTGTTGGATCGCGTGGCCGCATTCGTGGGCGGCAACGGCGGCGGCTGCGATCGAATTCACATGGTAGACCGGCTCGCTGAGGTTGACGGTTTTCTTGATCGGATCGTAGTGGTCGGTGAGTTGGCCTTCGACGCTTATGACGCGCACGTCGGTGATGCCGTTTTGGCGGAGCATCAGCTCAGCGACTTCAGCGCCGGTCATGCTGATCGGAATCTGGGAATATTGGCTGAAGCGGCGCTTGAGCATGCCACTGATGAGCATGCTGGAGACCATGGTTACCCCGATGATGAGCATGTAGAGTGGCGAGAATCCGCCCGGGGCCGGTGCCATTTGCGCGAGAATGGAGATTTCAGAGATCATGGTGTTTGTTTAGCAAGAGGGTGACAGCATGTAAACGATTCCGTTTGGAGAATTGGTTCAAAATATTTTCATCGGATTTCGAGCAGTTGACATTAAATTGGGTTGTCCGTTCCGCCATGAGAATTTATTTCAGAGTCAATTTTCGCACTGAGCCCGGTCAGTCGCTTTGGCTCAAGCATTTCACCGTCTTTGAGAATGGTGCGGCGAGGGTCGAGCAGGTGCTTCCGATGCACTGGCTCAATGACATGCAGTGGGAACTAAGCCTTGATGTGCAAGGCGGTGTGCCGGCGCGGGTGGAATATTCCTATCAGTTGAGGCAGGAGGGAAATGGGGTCGAGTTGGACGAGTGGGGTGGACCGCGGGTGGTGGAGATGGATTTTTCGAAGCACGATGCGGTGTTGCGTTGGGATACCTGGTGCTCGGCGGGCACGATAGATCATGCGTTTGAGACAAAAGGCTTTGATGCGATTTTGCCGGAGCGTGGGCCATTTGCGGCGGCGGTCGTGCCGAAGGGGGCAAATCACGGATTCGTTCTGCGAATGGCGGCTGTGCCTAAGGGCATGGTACCTTGCATCTTGGGGGGGGTGCGGGAAATCGGTGACTGGGACTGGGCAAAGGCCGTGGCGATGAAAGAGGTCGCGGCAAATCGCTGGGAGGCGAACCTATACCTGCCGACCGACTGGCGCATTGAATACAAGTATGGGCTTTGCGATGTGAAGTCGGGCCGTGTTGTTTCGCTTGAGACCGGTGAAAATCGCGTGCTTGAGCCGAGAGCATTGGCGCAGAGCCAGTGGACGGCGGTGAGTGACGAAGGTTACCGTAGAAATGCGAAAGACCTATACTATGGGGCGGGAGTGGCGATTCCGGTGTTTTCCTTGCGCAGTGAAAATGGCTTAGGCGTCGGAGAATTTGCCGATCTCAAACCGCTCGCTGATTGGGCGTCGCAAACGGGGCTCAAGCTTATTCAAATTTTGCCGATCAATGACACCATTTCGTCGCATGATTGGACCGATTCGTATCCGTATTCGGCGATCAGCGTCTATGCATTGCATCCGATCTACCTGCGTCTTGATGATCTCGGTTATGCCATGCCGGCGGATTTCGCGAGGGAGCTCAAGGGCGCGCGTGAGAAGTTGAATGCGCTGACTCAAGTCGACTACGAAGGCGTGATGGTAGCCAAGAACCGCTTGCTCAAGCGGGTATTTGAAAAGCACGCCAGGGCGATCACTGCGTCGGCAGGTTTCAAAAATTTTCTCAAACAAAACCATCACTGGGTGCTTCCCTACGCGGTTTTTTGTGTGAAGCGCGACGAGTTTGGTACTGCGGATTTTTCGCAATGGGGCGAGTGGTCGGTGTTTGATGCGAAAAAGGTCGATTCATTATCGGTCGCTTCGCATGCCGAGTGGTCGGTGGTTTCGTATCACATCTGGTTGCAATATGAACTCGATCGCCAGCTTGCGGATGCGGTTGCGCATTTGCATGCGAAAGGGATCGTGTTGAAGGGGGACCTACCGATTGGAATTGATCGTCAATCCGTCGACGCGTGGTCGGCGCCGCATTTGTTCAAGATGGACGCGCAGGCCGGGGCTCCGCCCGATGCATTTGCGGTGAAGGGCCAAAACTGGGGCTTTCCGACATACAACTGGGAAGTCATGCGCCGCGATGGTTACGCATGGTGGCGTTCGCGCTTCGAGCATCTAAGTCGGTATTTTGATGCTTACCGTATCGATCACATTCTGGGGTTTTTTCGCATCTGGCAGGTGCCCTACGAGCAGGTTGAGGGAATCATGGGATGGTTTGATCCAGCGATGCCGCTGCACATCGATGAGATCCGCGGGCGTGGGATTGCGTTTGATTACGAGCGTTACTGCAGACCATACATTCGCGAGCATTTTCTGTGGGAGAGATTCGGCGATCAGACGGGTGCGGCAAAGGAAGGCTACCTCGACGATTGCGGCCATGGAGTTTATCGGCTCAAGGAACATGTTTCGAACCAGCGTAAGATCGTCGATCATTTCGCAGCGAAGAAAGATGGCGATGAGGCTGCGAGACGGAGGCTTAGCCAGGGCTTGTTGGATTGTGCGAGCGAGGTCTTGTTGCTCGAGGTACCAGGCTCGCATGGCACGCAGTTTCACCCGCGTTGCTCGATGCAAATGACGCGTTCGTATCAGGAGCTTGATGGTGACGCCAAGTGGCGTATCGAGGGTTTATATTTGGATTATTTTTACCGTCGTCAGGAAGGTTTCTGGCAGGCTCGCGGCTACGAAAAATTGCCAGCGATGAGGAGGGCCAGCCGCATGCTCTTGTGTGGTGAGGATCTTGGAATGGTGCCGGCTTGTGTGCCGGGGGTCATGAAAGAGCTCGGCATTCTTTCCCTTGAAATCCAACGAATGCCGAAGTCCTCTGATGTCGAATTCTCTGATCCTGCATGTGCGCCGTACTTGAGTGTCGTGAGTCCATCGACCCACGACATGCCGACGCTGCGCGGTTGGTGGCGGGAGAACATGCATGTGAGCGGTCAGTTTGCCTGGAAGATGCTAGGGGTAGCTTTTCCGCCGACCGAGTTGCCGGGCGACCTTGCAGCGCAAATCATTGATCAGCATCTCCATTCGCCGGCGATGTGGGCGATTTTCCCGCTGCAAGACTTGCTGGGCATGGACGAGCAACTGCGCAGCACGGATGTCGACATCGAGCGGATCAATGTCCCGGCGATCATGCCATTTTATTGGAGATATCGAATGCATCTCGACCTCGACGGGTTGGCCAAGGCAAGTGGATTCAATGCCAGATTGCGGGAAATGGTCGAGAATTCAGGGCGTTGAGAGGCTCGAAAATTTCGTTGAGGATGCCTTGACCTGTCGGGGGTTGGGGAAATAGGGTTCGCGCGGTTTAGCCGTACACTTTTTCCCACGACCGCCGATGAACATTCACGAATACCAAGCCAAAGAGCTTTTTGACCGATTTGGAGTCCCCAGCCCGAAGGGTGCCGCGGCATCGAGTGCCAAGGAAGCAGGGGATGCTGCAGCAGCGCTTGGAGTCAAAAACCTCGTCGTCAAGGCTCAGGTGCATGCTGGAGGCCGCGGCAAGGGAGTTTTCAAAAATGGCTTCAAGGGTGGGGTTCATCTCGTCGAGTCGGCCGATAAGGCTGCGGAAGTCGCAGGTAAGATGCTCGGCGAAGTGCTCGTTACCAAACAAACCGGCGACGAAGGCCGCTTGGTCCGCAAGGTGATGGTCGCCGAATCGGTGGATATCAGCCGTGAACTTTATCTCGCGATCCTCGTGGATCGTCAGACCAGCAAGCCGGTGATCATCGTATCAACCGAAGGCGGCATGGACATCGAAGAGGTGGCCGAGCGCACGCCGGAGAAAATTTTGCGCGAGTATGTCAATCCGCTCGGTGGCTTGCAGGCCTATCAGGTGCGCAAGATGTGCAAGAAGCTCGATCTTCAAGCCCACGCCAAGCAGTTTAGCCAGCTGATCAACGCTCTTTACAAACTCTTCATTGCGCTCGATTGCTCGATGGTTGAGATCAACCCACTGGTGGTGACCACCGACAATCAGGTCTACGCGCTCGATGCGAAATTCAACTTCGACGACAACGCGCTGTATCGTCACCCGGAGATTTCCGCGATGCGCGACCACGACGAGGAAGACCCGCGCGAAGTCGCGGCCGCCGCGCACGATCTCAATTACATCGGCCTCGATGGCAACATCGCTTGCCTTGTCAATGGTGCCGGACTCGCGATGGCGACCATGGACATCATCAAACACCACGGCGGGGATCCTGCGAACTTCCTTGATGTTGGCGGTGGCGCCTCGAGGGAGCAGGTGACAGCGGCCTTCAAGATTATCCTCGGCGATCCGAATGTTCGCGGAATATTCATCAACATCTTCGGCGGTATCATGGACTGCAACATCGTCGCTGAGGGTGTCGTTGCTGCCGCGCGTGAGACCGGGCTTTCACTGCCGCTGGTCGTGCGTCTCGAGGGCAACAATGTTGAGGCCGGCAAGGCCACGCTCGCCGCATCGGGACTCAACATCGTTTCCGCCGACGGCATGGATGACGGAGCCGCAAAGATTGTCGCCGCTGTTGCCTGATTGCATTTTCAAACAACCAAAATTCCTTTCCAATCATGTCCATTCTCATCGACGAAAACACTAAGGTACTCATCCAAGGCATCACCGGAAGCTTTGGAGCGCGCCACACGCAGCTTTCACTCGAATACGGCACCAAGGTCGTGGGCGGCGTGACGCCGGGCAAGGGTGGTCAGAAATTTGAAAACACCGTGCCGATCTTCGATACCGTCTCCGAAGCGGTGCAGGAAACCGGTGCCACGGCATCGGCGATTTTCGTGCCGCCGGCTTTTGCGGCCGATGCGATTCTTGAAGCGGCGGATGCCGGTGTGGATTTGATCGTGTGCATCACCGAGGGGATTCCTGTGATGGACATGATGCGCGTCAAGTCGATGCTTGCTGGATCCAAGTCGCGCCTCGTCGGGCCAAACTGCCCGGGGCTGGTGACGCCCGGTCGTGGTGAGAAAAGCCATGGCGGATGCCGCATTGGCATTGCGCCGGGATACATTCACAAGCGCGGCAATGTCGGTGTCGTTTCGCGTTCCGGCACGCTGACCTATGAAGCGGTGTGGCAGTTGACGCAACTCGGCTACGGGCAAAGCACCTGCGTGGGCATTGGCGGTGATCCAATCAATGGCACCTCCCACCTCGATGTGCTTCAAATGTTCAACGAAGACCCTGAGACCGAAGCCATCATTTTGATCGGTGAGATTGGCGGCAATGCCGAGGTTGAGGCAGCGCGTTGGGCCAAGGAAAATTGCAAGAAGCCGATTGCCGGATTCATAGCCGGTGCGACTGCGCCTCCGGGGCGCCGCATGGGTCATGCCGGTGCGATCGTCGGCGGTGAAGAAGACACCGCGCAGGCGAAAAAGCGGATTCTTGCCGAGTGTGGAATCGCTGTGGCCGAGACGCCCGGCGTGATGGCAAGGACGCTGCTCAATGCTTGGGGCAAGTGATCAATAAGCAGTGCTTAAGGCGCTGCTTTTCTCACACTACCACATGCACGCCGTGCGGATTGATCCGCGAGACATAGGCTTGGCAGTTGATCGGGATCGCGGAGAACACCTTGCTGATCGCATCGGCCACCTTGCGTGCGATTTCTTCGCCTTCGCAAAGGGCGAAAACTGAGGGGCCTGCGCCGGAGATCGAAAAACCGAGTGCGCCTGCGGCAAGGGCCGCGCGCTTGGCTTTGTAGAAATCGGGGATGAGCTTTTGGCGTCGTGGCTCGGCGATCACATCATGAATCGAGCGCGAGATGAGGCCGTAATCTTCCTGGATGATGCCGCAGAGGAGTCCGCCCAAGTTGCCGATTTGCTGGGTGGCATTTTCGAGCGGGATTTCCTTGGGGAGAATTTCGCGGGCGACCTTGGTGAGGATCTCGATGTCCGGGTGCACCACCGCTGCCCAGAGGTTTTTGGGTGGAGCGATTTGTGCAAAGTCGAGTTCCTCGTTGGAGCGGATGAAGACGATGCCACCGAGTAGGCAGGGAGCGACATTGTCGGCATGCCACGCTCCATCGGCCGAGGCTTCGCCGGCCATGGCAAAGGGTAGCAGTTGTTTTTTGCTGAGCGGTTCGCCGATGAGTTTGTTGACCGCGTAAGCGCCGGCGACGGCTGAGGCTGAGGATGACCCGAGACCTGAGCCGAAAGGCATTTTCTTGTGGATCTCCATCTCGATGCCGCGATCCGTCATGCCGAGGTGCTTGAGCAAATCGAGTGCGGCAACGCCTGCGGTGTTCTGTGCGGGATTTTTCGGCAGCTTGCCGTCATCGCCGGTGATCTTGGTGATTTGCAATCCGGGTTTGTTAGAATGGCGTACGACGATCTCGTCACCGGGCGAGTCGATGGCAAAGCCGAGCACATCGTAGCCGCAAGCGACATTGGCGACGGTGGCGGGGGCAAAAACGCGGATTTCAGAAGAGGAGGCCATGGGTGGAGAGGCTGTGAGCTCAGCTGCGTGGCAGCGGGCGGGGGAGAGTCATGGAGCGGGACTTGGCATTGTTCAAGCCCGGAAAACGGCGAAGCATGTGGCGATCGGTTTTCAGAACGGCCACCACGAGCGGCGTTTGCGCTTGTAGGATCCGTCGCCGACCGAGAGCACCTCAATGCGGGTGGTGGTGAGACCTTGATTGTAAAAGCCAAGTTTTTTGGCAGCGCGTGGAGTCACATCGAGATGGCGTCCGGCGATGAAAGGTCCGCGATCATTGATGCGGATTTTGACGGATTTGCCATTTTCGAGGTTGGTGACTTTGACCAGGCAGGGAAGGGGTAAAGTTTTGTGTGCGCCGGTGAGGTGCCATGGCATCACTTTTTCGCCGATCGAGGTGTTGCCGCGTCGGAGCCCGAAGAAAGTGGATTCGTTGTACCACGAGCAAGTGCCGGTTTCCTCAAACTTCAGTGCGGCCTTCACGCTCATAGGTTGATACGACTCGCCGCGTACCGAGTAGGGTTTGGTCATGTACCCCTTGTAACCCGAGGGGCGCGAGCTGCATGAACACAGCGCGATGCAAATTGCCAATGCGATGCCGACGATTTGAAACATCTGACGCATGGTGTGAGCGAAGGATTCAACCCTTACGTTCGCGCACGACGTCGAGGCTTGCGGCGACCTGATCCTTGAGTTTAAGACCAGGTTTGAACTTCACCGTCGCACGAGCTGGGATCTTGACGGTTTTACTTGGCTGCTTCGGATTGCGACCGATTTTTGCTTTGGTTTCTCGAACTTGGAAGGTGCCGAAATTGCGCATCACCACTTGGTCTCCATCGGCCAGCGAATCGGCAACGACGATGATCAGGCGTTGGATGACCTCCAGGACGTCCTGTTGGGAAATCGAATGTCCTTCGTTGCCGAGTTGATCGGTTATTTTGATGGCCAGTTCTCTTTTGGTGATGGTGGGCATGAGCAGGAAACAGTGGGCTTTGTCAGTGGGGGGAGGGAATTTTACGAATCAGATAGCGGCTTGTCGCTATAAATATGCTATCTGTGTAGGGTTTTGATGAGCTGCAGTCATCTAGAGCAATCCGAGTGCCATGTGTGGGTCAAAGCGTTTGGCCTGGCTCAGGGTGCTTCTTCTTTCTCCGGTGGCTGACCGCTTGCAGATTTCCCGAGAACTTTGACAGTTGTGCGGAAGTGAAGTTTGGCGGCCTTGCAAAGAGCATCAGGGCCGTGTCGCGCGATGAGTTCGCGGGCGGCCTTGATGACGCTGTCGGAGGCGCCGAGCGGAAGCTTCACGCCTGCGGCGGCGGAGGTTTTGTCCATCCAATCGACGAAGCGTTCGCGTGCGAGAATTGATGCTGCGGCGACGGCCGTGTCGGACTCGCCCTTGGTGCGTTGATCGAGCTGGATTTTGAGGCCTTTTTCGCGAAGCGCGCGTTGAAGGACCTCGGGTCGGGCGAATTGGTCGCTGAGCGTGCGTGGGCAATCGGGCCTTGCGGAGCAGAGTTTTTCAATCACCCGGGCGTGGCCCCATGCGAGCAGGCGGTTGAGGTTTTTGAACGAGGCGTGCATCTCGTTGTAGCGCTCGGGGCCGATCGACACGACTTCGTACACGCAGCCAGGGGTGGCACGGATGATGTCGGCAAGTTTGCGAATGCGGTCGCTGCCAGTGATGCGCTTTGAGTCCATGATGCCGGCTGCGATCAGGTGACGAGTGATCGCGGCGTCGGTGTAGACTCCGGCGATGACAAGCGGTCCGAAGTAATCGCCTTTGCCGCTTTCATCGATGCCGAAGTGTGGCGAGAAATGCTGTGGGTCGAGCACCTCTTCGTAGCCGAGGCGCGCTTCCTTGAGAACCTCCGGCTCGAGGGTGAAGCGGATGAAGTCTTCGGTATCCTTTCCCTGAATGAGTACCTTCGGGCCTTTTTCGTAGGCCGTGACATTGAGCTTTGCCTTGCGTGCGGAAAAGAGGGCGTGTTCTTTGGCAACGAATTCAAAGCCATTTTGCTCCAGCACGAGGCGCAGGGTTTTGACCTGATCCGGTGTGAGTGGCGCGGTGAAGGTGTTCACTGTGGGCGATTGTCGTTCGTTAGATTTTGGAATCAAGCCGCGAGGTGATGCATGCAGCGTCGAGTTCTTGCGGGTGATCGATCATGTGGGTGGCGCCTGCCTCAATGAGGCGCTTGCGATCGTGGTATCCCCATGTCACGGCCACCGCCCGCATTCCGGCTCGGCGGGCGGTCTCGAGGTCCATGGTGGAATCGCCGATGACGATGCAATCCTTTGGCGCGTGGTTGGTCATGTTTGCAATTTCAAGCGCGCCCTGCGGTTCGGGTTTGTGAGGGATGCCATCGCGTTGACCAAGCACAGCGGCGAATTTGATGGTGGGAAACAAGCGGGCTGTCATCGCGACGGTGAAAGCGTGGGGTTTGTTGGAAAGCACGGCCAATGGGTAGCCGGCTTCGCTTAGTGCCTCGAGAGCTTCGGTGATGCCTTCGTAGGGATGGGTACCATTTTGCCAATTGGCGTCGTAGTGAGCTTTGAAGCTATCGATCACCGAGGCGGCGAGGGTCGGTTCATGCGGTTCGCCGAGCGCGCGTTTTACCAGCATGACGACACCATCGCCGACAAAGTTTCGCACGGCGAATGGCAGATGGGTCGCTTGATTGTGCTCGGCGAGGCTGTGGTTAAGCGATGCGGCGATGCCCTTGAGCGAGTCGACAAGTGTGCCGTCGAGGTCGAGAATAAGCAGAGGTTTCACCCGCCAAGCATGGGGGAGGCGTCGCCTTTTGTGAAGGATGGCGAGCGATGAATTTTGAAATCGATGTTCAGTACCCGATCAGGGCGATCAATTCTGAGTCGCTAAGCTCATCGACGTGGTCGATTGAAGCAATGAGGTTTTCCATGTCGGTGATTTCCTCGGTAACGGCGCTTAGTCCTGAATCATCGGGAAGAAAGGTGTTTTCTGAGTGTGGGAAAAATGTGATGAGCAAAGCGGCGAGGGCTGTAGCGGTGGCGAGGCCAGCAAGCGGGGCTGGGGCGAACACGGATTTCCATGACTTCCACCATGGGGTGCTTTGTGTGCTGTTGCGCGCGGCGCGAAGTGTGTTATCGGCAAAACGCGGGCTTGCCTTGGGCGCTGGTGCGGCGTCGAGAAGTTTCCAGACGGGATCGGATTCCCATGCATCTTCGGGCTGATTATTCTTCGCTTTCATCGGAACACCCGATTCAACCCCGTGCGGGCGGAAAAGTTGCGTCATTTCATCAAGTGGGAGAAAATTTGTATCTCGGTACCATCTTTGGGCGTGAAAAACCTTCCACGGCGCGGGTGCATTGGTCCAGGCTCCGGCCATGAACGACTCGATCTCTTCACTGACCGCGCGAATCCAAGATTTTGTCGATGCCCGCGAATGGCGGCAGTTTCACAATCCCAAGGATTTATCGGTGGCAATCGCCGCCGAGGCGGGGGAGCTGATGCAGCATTTCGTGTGGCAGCAACCCGAGCAGATCGATGCCCGGCTGGAGCGCAACCGCGATGAGATCGCCTCAGAAATCGCCGATGTAGCCATTCTGTTGTTTGAATTTGCCGACAATCTTGGTTTCAAGCTCGGCGATGTGATGGCCGATAAAATTGCGCGCAATGAACAGCGTTACCCGGTGGCTAAGTCGCGAGGCAACAACCTCAAGTATTCTGAGCTGTGAAAATCAGCTAAGGCCAATGGAGCCGCTGGTCGGATTTGAACCGACGACCTGCTCATTACGAATGAGCTGCTCTACCCCTGAGCTACAGCGGCGTTGGGTGGGTGGGGAGCAAACCAAAGAGGGCAGCTTCTCGCAAGAGGGAAATCGGGGGGATGTGTGTGCTGGCGAGAGGTAACGTGGACCTTACAGGCTGCGGGTTTTGATTTCCTCGGTGAGCTCCTTAATGAATTGGTCGAGCGGCTTGGCGCCGAGGTCGTCTTTGTCGCGGTGACGGACCGAGACCGTGCCTTCTTCTGCTTCACGTTGGCCAATGACGAGCATGTAGGGGACGCGGTCGAGGCGGGCGAGGCGGATTTTGGCGCCAATTTTGTCGGAGCTGCGATCGACGGTGAGGCGAACGCCGGCATTGGCGAGTTGGGCCGCGGCGGCTTCGGCGACCTCGAGGGTTTTTTCCGAGATCGGCAAGATGCGAACTTGTTCGGGCGCGAGCCAGGTGGGGAACTTGCCTTCGAAGTGCTCGATGAGCAGGCCGGTGAAGCGTTCCATCGAACCAAAGGGCGCGCGGTGAATCATCACTGGCGTGTGGGCCTGGTTGTCGGGGCCGATGTAGGAAAGTCCGAAACGAACGGGCAGGTTGTAGTCGACCTGCACCGTGCCAAGTTGCCAATCACGGCCGATTACATCTTTGACGACGAAATCGATTTTTGGTCCGTAGAAGGCCGCTTCGCCGAGCTCCTCGGTGTAGGGTACGCCGAGCGTTTGCACGGCCTCGCGCAGTGCCGCTTCGGCCTTGTCCCAGTTTTCCGGCGAGCCGACATACTTGTCGCTGGCAGGATCGCGAAGTGAGAGGCGCACGCGGTAGTCATGCATGCCGAGCGTGCTGAGAACTTTTTTCACCAGATCGAGGCAACCTGTCACTTCGGCGGCGACTTGATCGGGCGTGCAGAAAAGGTGGGCATCGTCTTGGGTGAAGCCGCGGACACGGGTCATGCCGCCGAGTTCGCCGGATTGTTCCCAGCGGTAGACCGTGCCGAATTCTGCGAGGCGCACGGGCAGGTCGCGGTAGGAGTGATGATCGCTCGCGAAGATTTTAATGTGGTGCGGGCAATTCATCGGCTTGAGCAGGTAGCCTTCGAAGTCTCCCTTCTCTAGTCCGTTGATGAGTGAGGCGCAGGTGGCATCTTCGTCGGCGAGTTTTTCCAACACATCGCGCTCGGGGATCGCGGGGTACTGGCTTTCCTGATAGTAGGGAAAGTGGCCGGAGGTGCGGTAGAGGTCGAGCTTGCCAATGTGCGGAGTGAAGACCTGCGAGTAGCCTTGGCGGTCGAGTTCCTCGGTAATGAAATCTTGGAGCGATCTGCGGACGAGCGCGCCTTTGGGTTTCCAGAGGATGAGGCCTTGGCCGACCGCTTCATCGATGTGGAAAAGCGCGAGCTCGCGGCCGAGGCGGCGGTGGTCGCGTTTTTTCGCTTCCTCGAGTCGATTGAGGTGTTCTTCCAGGAGCTCCTTGCTTTCGAAGGCCGTGCCGTAGAGGCGCTGCAGTTGGCCTTTTGATTCGTCGCCCATGTAGAATGATGACGAGACCGACATCAGCTTCACATTCTTGCACTTCG
Source organism: Verrucomicrobiaceae bacterium (assembly GCA_029977225.1). Classification (GTDB taxonomy): domain Bacteria; phylum Verrucomicrobiota; class Verrucomicrobiia; order Verrucomicrobiales; family Akkermansiaceae; genus Luteolibacter. The sequence continues at coordinate 29,156 of JAPOLH010000007.1, forward strand.
CGGTGTAGCCGACATGCGGGCCTGCGCAGAGGTCAATGAACTCGCCATTTTGGAAACAGGAAATTTCTTCGCCTTCGGGGATCTTGTCGATCAGGTCGAGCTTGAAGCGCGACGGGTTGCCCGGGCGTTCGGTGAGTCCGCCGAGGCGTCCGGATTCGGCCATCGCTTTCGCGTCATCACGTGAGATCGTGCGGCGTTCGAACTTCTGGTTTTCCTTGGCGATTTTTTTCATCTCCGCCTCGATTTTTTCGAAATCGTCGGGCGTGAGGCGGTGCTTCATGTCGAAGTCGTAATAGAAGCCGTTTTCGATCGGTGGACCGTAGGCAAATTGTGCGTCGGGCCAGATGCGCAGGATTGCGGTGGCCATGACGTGCGCGCATGAGTGACGCAGGCGCTCCAAGTCGGACATCTGCTGGCGTTCGTCGAGTGTCTTGCGTTCGTTCATGCGCCGACAGGGAAACCTTGCGGGCGGGAAATGATCAAGGCAAATGCGGCGGCATGAGTGCGCTGCTCCTGCATTTTGAGCGCTTTGATGCGTCGGCGGCTTTGAATTTCGGTTTTCGGGATTATCCGCTTGAGCGTCGTGGGCGTGGCGGGCAGATTGGGCGCGTTCCCAGCGAGCTATGGTCAGCCCTTCCACTAACACCGTCCACTCTGCCTACGATTCCAAGATCGAAGGCAATGTGATTGTCACCCGCGTCGATGCCGCGATCAACTGGATGCGCAAAAACTCGCTGTGGCCGATGCCCATGGGCTTGGCTTGCTGCGCGATTGAGTTGATGGCCACTGCGTCGAGCCGCTTTGATATTTCGCGCTTCGGCATGGAGGTCATGCGCTTTTCGCCGCGTCAAAGTGATGTTCTGATCGTTTCCGGCACGGTGACCTACAAGATGGCGCTCGCGGTTAAACGCATCTGGGATCAGATGCCCGAGCCCAAGTGGTGCCTTGCGATGGGTGCTTGCGCATCGAGCGGTGGCATGTACCGGAGCTATGCGGTGCTGCAGGGGATTGATCGTTTGATCCCGGTCGATGTCTATGTTTCGGGGTGCCCACCACGGCCTGAGGCCTTGATCGAAGGCTTGATGAAACTGCAAAAGAAAATCGAAGGCGAGGAATCCACCGTCGCTCAGAAGAAGGCTTTGATTGAAGAAATTTCCTGATCTCTCACACGACATGTCAGCAGTACAAGATATCGATCGTTTGCGCGGCTGGTTCGCGGAAAAAATTCTCGGAGTGAACGAATTTCGTGGCGAGCACAGCGTGACTGTGGCGCTGGATTCGATTGCGGCATTTCTGAGCCGTTGCCACCGCGACCTTGGGTATGAACTTCTGCTCGATGTTTCCAGTGTTGACCATTTCGGCGATGATCCGAGATTTGAAGTGGTTTACGAATTGGCGACTGTGGATGATTCCAAGCACCTGCGGGTGAAGGTGGCGGTCGGTGAGGATGAGGAAATTCCCTCAGTGGTGGGCATATGGCCTGGCGCTGATTGGCATGAGCGCGAGGTGTGGGATATGATGGGCATCCGTTTCTCGGGTCATCCGAATCTCAAGCGCATTCTCATGTGGGAGGGCTATCCGTTTTTCCCTTTGCGCAAGGATTTCCCGCTGGCGGGTCGTCCTTCGGACATGCCGGATGTCGCATTCACCGGTGTCGCCCCGCTTGAGGGTGGGCCGTTTGTGACATGTGCCGGTGGTGAGGATCCCGTCGATCGCGAGCCACGCGCGAGAGCGTTTGATTGAATATTTCCATTTCGCGCGGAGAGTGTGGATTCATGATCTCTTCGGGCGGAATGATGGATGAGCTGGTCGAAGATTTCCGGCGTCGCGTCAAGATGCCCGCATCGTGGTTGGTTTTGCTGGCTGTTTTGCTCGTGCACCTGTGGACCCTAGTCGAGGTCGGCTCTGTAAATGGTGACGCTTGGTATGAGTCGCTCGGCTTGAGTCGTGCGGGAATCGGCGAGTCGCGGTACTGGCAAATTTTTTCGTACGGCTGGCTGCATGGTTCGTGGGGTCACTTGCTGGTGAATTCGGTTTTGATGTGGCTGCTGGGCACGCGCCTGGAGTTGATGATGGGTTGGCGGGTCATGATTGGCGTGACCGCGTCGGGCATAGTGACGGGAGGGGTGATGCACCTTTTGTTGGGCCATGGTTTGCTAGTGGGGATTTCCGGCGGGGCAATGGCCTTGCTGTTGTGTCTCGCGTCGCTGTCACCCGATGCGAGGGTCTTGCCGCTGGGTATTTCGGCAAGGAACCTTGGCCGTGGTGTTCTGATAGGCGAGCTGCTGCTTGCTTTGGCAGATCCGGCACTAGCCATTCCATGGTTTGCTCAGATAGGTAGTTGGCTTGTTGATCAAGGATTTGCATCGGTATTCCAGCTGGGTCACGCCTGTCATTTTGGCGGTGGTTTGGCTGGCATTTGTTGGGCGCGCAAATTTCGTGGTTCGCGCCTCACCCTGAAAAAACTTCGGCTCGATCGCGAGAGACGCGAACGAGCCGATGCTGAATGATGTTTTTGTCGGATAGGTCTTAAGGCTGAGGTGCCTGCTCTCCGCGTGGTTTTCGTTCCACGCGTTCGGTACGTGGCTGCCTGCTTTCGCGGGGGCCTTCGGCCATTCGGTCTTGGCGGCTCATGCGATTGCCAAACGAACTCGGGCGTTCGCTTCCGAAGTTGGGTCTTGCGGCTTGGGTTGCTTGTTGGCCGCCATCAAATGCAGGGCGTGTTGACCCGAAGCTCGGGCGCGTTTGGGCTTGTGGTTGCGGAGTGCTGTTGACCGGTTTGTTGAATGCTGAGGGTCTTGTCTGTTGTTGCTCACGCCATGATTCACGCGAGGGGCGCGATTGTTGCTGTTGCTGGAATCCGAGTGCGGGTCGGGTGTAATTCTGTTGCGGGCGGACCTCTTGCTCGGGCTGTTGGAAGAACGACGGTTTGGTTTGCGGTCGTGCATGCTGGGTCGCGTATTGTTCGCGGTGGTTGTGATGGATATAGCCCGCGCTGCGGTAGGCGGATTCACGGTTGCGGTAGTTTACAATTGTGATGTTGCTTACCCTACGTGGTGGCGGGCAATAACTCGAGCCTGGGCGCCAGCCGTGGGGGTGGACGCAGCCGGCAAATACCGGCGGACGGTAGCCGACGGGGTAAAATCCGTTAAGGTAAGGATCGTAGTAACAGCGGCGGCGGTAGTTGTAATAGCTGTAGGTGTAGGGGTCATAGCCCCACTCGGGATTGCCGGTGCTGATGTAGACCGAACTGGAGTATCCGCCTCCTCCGCCGTAATAACTTGAGCTTGAACTGTAGCTACCACCATAGGTCGCGCCGACCGAAGTGAAGTAGGGGTCATAGTAGCAGGAGGTGAGTGCGGTGGCTGTGACGGCAACCGCTACAATACCACAAAAACGAATGTTTTTGATCATGATTATGAGACTACATGATGCCGTAGGTCATTCGAGAAATATTTTGGGAATCTTCGGGTTTGGGCGGTGATGCGAGCGTGATTGACAGTGGGCTGGGTTTGGCTGTTTCTTTCCGCACCTATGAGTGATCACACTGCCCCCATTCTTGTGACCGGTGGAGCCGGCTACATCGGTTCCCACACCGTCAGACTTCTTGCCGGCCAAGGGCGGCGGGTGGTGGTCCTGGACAATTTGGTTTTTGGTCACGAAAAAGCCATCGTCGACGACGGCGTCGAGTTGGTGGTGGGGGATGTCGGCGATCAGGATTTGGTGCGCGGGCTTTTCGCTAAGCATCGTTTTGGTGCGGTAGTGCACTTTGCGGCATTTGCCTATGTCGGTGAGTCGGTGACCGATCCGCTCAAGTATTATCAAAACAACACTGCTGAGCCGGTGAAACTTTTGCAGGTGATGCAGGAGTTTGGCTGCAAAGTCTTTGTCTTTTCTTCGACCTGCGCGACCTATGGGGTGCCCGACAAGCTGCCGATCACCGAGAGCAATGTGCAGAATCCGATCAACCCCTATGGTCGCAGCAAGCTGATGGTCGAGTGGATCCTAGCCGACTGCGATCATGCCTGGGGTCTGCGCAGTGCTTGCCTTCGCTACTTCAATGCAAGCGGATGTTCGCCCGACGGGCTCATTGGTGAGGATCACAATCCTGAGACTCATTTGATCCCGCGGGTGATGATGGCGGTGACCGGGGAGATTGATCATATCGAAGTTTTTGGCACCGATTACAACACGGCCGACGGCACCTGCATTCGCGATTACATTCACGTCGAGGATTTGGCCGATGCACATGCGCGGGCCTTGGATCACTTGTCAGCCGGTGGTGCTTCCGTGCGATGCAACCTCGGAACCGGCGTTGGAGTTTCTGTGAAGGAAATCATTTCGGCCGTCGAAGAAGTCACCGGAAAACAAGTGCCGGTGAAGTATGGCCCGCGTCGCGAAGGTGATCCCGACTCGTTGGTCGCCGATCCATCGCTGGCCAAAGAGCTTCTTGGCTGGGTGGCATCGCGCAAGGATGTGCGCGACATGGTGAGGTCGGCTTGGGCGTGGATGAGTGCACCGGGCAAGGGTCGATTTCCAGCGAACGAGAGAAAATCCTGAGAGCGGCCGCGCGGTGTGTGGCCTCAACGGATGATGCCCTCAGCGGTTTCCTGCTTTAGTCGTAGCTGACCGCAGGCCGCGTCGATGTCGTGGCCTTTTTCAAGTCGCAGCGTGGCTTGAACGCCGGCGTTTTTGAGGATGTCGCGAAATGCGCGGCATTGTTTGTCGGCGGGGCGTTTCCACTCGAGGCCATCGACCGTGTTGTAGGGGATCAGGTTGACCTTTGCGTGGAGGCGGCGAGCCACGCGAGCGAGGAGGCTAGCTTGCTCGAGTGAGTCGTTGATGTTCTCGATGAGAATGTATTCGAGCGTGAGTTTTTGGTTTTTGCGTGAGTTCCAATAATCAAGCGCGTCGAAGAGTTCCGCGAGTGGCCATTTGCGGTTCACCGGCATGATTTGCTGGCGAATTTCGTCGGTGGCGCCGTGGAGGGAAATCGCGAGGCGGATCTGCTGCGGGTGTTCGGCGAGTTGGCGGATTTGCGGGACGAGTCCCGAGGTTGAAATCGTGAGGTGGCGCGCGCCGAGGTGGAGGGTTTTTTCGTGGGTGATCAGGTTGATCGCCGCAAGCAGGTTGTTGATGTTGGCGAGTGGCTCGCCCATGCCCATGAACACGATGTTGTCGACGCGTTCGTTGGAAAGTTGTTCGGCAGCGAGGACTTGTCCGGCGATCTCCGAGGCATCGAGGTTGCGCGTGAATCCGGCGAGGCCAGAGGCGCAGAACTTGCAGCCGTAGGCGCAGCCGACTTGCGATGAAACACAGAGCGTGCGTCGATCGGAGGCGCCGCCGTAGAGCGCGGGGTTGGCGGGGATTAAAACGCTTTCGACATAGCGTCCGTCGTGGAGCTTGAAGAGAAACTTGCGGGTGGTGTCGGCCGAGCCTTGGGTGTGCGTGTGGGTGAGCGATGTAAGCCGGAATGAACTGGCAATTTTTTCGCGAAGCGCGACGGGCAGGTTGCTCATTGCGTCGATCGAATCAGCCTTCTTTTTCCACACCCAATCGAGGATCTGGTTCGCTCGAAATGCTGGCTCACCTTGCTCATTGAGCCATGAGATAAGTTCTTCGTGCGGGAGGCCGGTGAGCGAGGGAAGCATCGGTTAGCGTGCTGTTAGAGCGCCGAACGTAGGTCGGAGGCTGCGTTTTTTGGGTTGGGTGATGGCTCTTGGACGAAGGAAAAATCGTCATTTGGCTTTTCGCCCGATGAGGCGGGCAGTGATGCGATGCTCGCGTGGGGTTGATGATCGATCAGTTCGGGGCTGGCGATGGTGGCGTCGGGGGCGACGGCTTGGAGTTCTTCAAATTTCCGAGCGGTGACCAGCACGCGTGATTCGAGCGAGCGCACGGCGGAGTTGTAATTTTCTACCGCATGGCCGAGCGAGCGTCCGAGTTTCACGAAATGTTCGGCGAGCTTGCCGAGGCGTTCGTGGAGGGTGCGTCCGAGTTTGGAAATTTCTCGGGCGTTTTCGGCGAGTGCTTCCTGGCGCCAACCGTAGGCGACCGCGCGAAGGAGCGCGATGAGCGTGGTAGGCGTGGCAAGGATCACGCTTTTTTCCACGCCGTGTTCGATGAGCCCGGGGTCGTTTTGGAGTGCGGCCGAGAAGAAGGATTCGCTAGGAAGGAAGAGCACGGTGAATTCCGGCGCGTGCGCGAACTGATTGGTGTAATTTTTCGAAGCGAGTTGTTGGATGTGCACGCGCACTTGGGCTGAGTGACGGCGCAGTGCTTCGTCACGCGTGGTGTCGTCTGCCGCTTGGATCGCATCGAGGTAGGCTTCCATCGGAGTCTTCGAATCAACGACGATCGTCTTGCCGCCGGGCAGGTGGACGATGAGGTCGGGTCGAAGTTTTTTGCCTTCGTCGGTGGTGGTCGTGTGTTGGGTTTCGAAATCGCAGTGTTCCTGCATGCCGGCGAGTTCGACCACGCGGCGGAGTTGGATTTCGCCCCATTGCCCGCGGCCGGCGGGTTGGCGCAGTGCTTTGACAAGCGAGGATGTTTCGCTTTGGAGCTTTTGGTTGCCGTCGTTGAGGTGGCGGATTTGTGCGAGCAGATCCGAGTAGGCTCCTTCGCGGGCTTTTTCGATTTCGCCGATGCGTGATTCGAATTTCCCGAGGGATTCGGTGACGGGCTTGACCAAGCCCTCGATGGCGACCTTGCGTTTTTCGAGTTCGCCGCGGGCTTCCTCGCTTTGCGATGCGAGCGAGGCTTTGGCGAGTTGGAGAAATTGTTCGGAGCTCGTCTTGAGAGCGTCGGCCGAGAGTGCCTTAAAGGTATCGGAGAGTTTTGCTTCCGAGCGTTCGAGCAGGGCTTGCTTTTCTTGGGCGGCTTTGACTTCCGCATCGAGTTGGGCTTGGATTTTTGAAAGCTCGTTACGGAAATCCTGCGCTTGTTTTTCGTGTGAGTTGGCCTCGGCGATGCATTGTGTGAGGCGTGAATCCAGTTCGCTGGCGCGGCGTTGTTCGGCGCTGAGTCGCTCGTTGGCGGCGGTGATTTGGCGCGATGCCAAGAGGTGGGAGATGAGCCAGCCTAGCAGGCATCCCGCGATCGCGAGGAAGGCGTGCGGCAGGTAGTTGGCGATTTCGGGTGGCATGATGGCGGATTTCGCTTGCGGGCGTAGGCAAGCTCGGTTTCGTAGGGGGCGTCCGGGGACCATTTCTAGCTAACCGTTTCCCCGCACAAAGCAACGAAAACCGATCATTCATCATGCCACACACACTGCCCGAACTCGGATATGCCTACGACGCCCTCGAACCTCACATCGATGCCCGCACGATGGAGATTCATCACAGCAAGCATCATCAGG
>JAPOLH010000080.1 GCA_029977225.1 Verrucomicrobiaceae bacterium
AATGACACCGCCAGTACCGAAAGTTCCACCACCATTCGTAGTTCCACCACCATTCGTAGTTCCACCACCATCCCCGATACCCCCAATGCTGACCCGACCGTAAGGGTCCTCACCTGGGAAATCGAGCGGGTTATCGCCTTCGTCTGCCTTCTCACCCGTGCCGCCTTTAGCCGACTTCGAGCTCTTGGAACTGTATCCGGACTCGCCAGCATTGGGATCAAGCTTGGCAAGCACTGCCTGCACTAGAGCCAGCGAATCTGGCACGGTTGCAATGGCGCACTGGGCGATGAGCCGCATGTTTTCCGGTGAAGCTGTGGCCGCTGCTTCAACAATCGACGCAACCACCTCAGCATTGGCACCCGAGGCCTCGATCGCCGATTTGACGATCTCGCACGAACAGGCAGGCGACGCGGCAACCTCGGTTGAGACAATTTCCAAAAGGTTCGAGAGATTGCTTTCGACCGATGTCCTCACAGATTGAGAAATTTTCAAACAATCCGGCGCCTCATCCGCCAACAAAGGCATGCCGCTGATGGCAACACCGAGGAGCGTAGCCCAAACTTGGTTGATGTGATGAGGCATGGGTCTTTGCGGTTTAAGAGATGGCGGCAGCTCTGAAATTTGAAATTTCTGAGAACAACTGGAAAAATTATTGGAGCGGGCAGCGGGAATCGAACCCGCATGTCTAACTTGGAAGGATAGCGCTTTACCACTAAGCTATGCCCGCTTCGACACCCGAAATATCGACCGCCAAGCGGCTTAAATGCAAGATTTTTTTATCAATCGGAGCCAATATTTCAGTAATCTATATCATTACATATTATCGGGATAAAGATCTCCAAAATTATGTCAAAAAATCACAATCCGGTGGGATGATCATAAAAACTCCATGGCAGGCGATATCGACCACCAACAATCTCCGCAACTCTTTGAACACCAAAAGTTTCCGTGGCATAGTGCCCACCGTAAAAGAGATTCACCCCCAATTCCTCCGCTAGGCAGTAGCTCCAATGCGGACCCTCACCGGTAATGAAGGCATCGACCCCAGTTTCGGCAATTTTTGCAATTTCGCTGCCAGCACCGCCTGTGATGATTGCGACCCGAGAAATTTGCTCAGGACCGGCCGGGCAAATGTGCACCCGCCCACCAAGAATCTGCTCGAGCCGAGCTTTAAGCTCCTCCCGGCTACCCTGCCAGAGACCGCTGAGCCCTACCCGGAAGCCCTTGATCTCGATGTCCGCTTGAAGATCAGCGACCCCAAGTGCCTCCGCCAGCAGGGCGTTGTTGCCCCACGCGGGATGCACATCGAGAGGCAGGTGGCTCGAATAAATCGCCAGTCCCGCCTCCATCGCCACGCGCAGCTTCTGGTAAAATGCCCCGGTCACCGTCTGCGGACCCTGCCAAAACATGCCGTGATGGACAATCAGCAGCCCCGGCCCGCCCGCCGCCACGGCTTCGATCACCGGTAAGGAAGCATCCACCGCCGCGATCACACGATCAACCTTGCCCGCGTTAGCCAACTGCAAGCCATTCATCGCGCCCGGGTAATCGGCGATCTCCGAAATTCTCAACTCGCGATCAAGAAATTCCACCAACTCATGCAAATTTGCCATGACACTTCCTTGCCGACTATCCGCCAAAATGTGGAGAAAATTCAGCGCAAAAAATATTTCACGCACCGAAACATCACTCGCCGAACACCCGACTCCGGGTCTCGCCATCGGCAAACCTCGTGCGCAACTCATCTCCGGGCTTGAGCTCATGAGCCGATCTCACCAAGCGACCTTGCGCATCAAGCGTAATGGAAAATCCACGCTGAAATGCCGACTCCGGCCCGAGCGCACGCAACAGACCCGCAAGCTGCATCAGGCGCTCACGCTTGAGCTGCATCGCATTCACGCAGGCCAAATCAAACTGCTTTCGCGTCGCCACCAATGACTCAACGCGACGATCAAGCACCCGCGCGGGATGATGCCCGCGATGCCGCAAACCCAGTTCACGCAGCCTTATCCGCAAGTCCTCCATCGATGAATCAAGCGCGCCCATCAGCCTGTCGGCCAAGGCATCCAAGCGCATCACCGGTTCACGCAACAAACGCTCGCCATCGCGTTGCAAAGCGCCTCTGCGCAAAGTTTCGAGCTGCCTCTGACCTTGCGAAATTCGCTCATGAATAACGCGCTCACCGCGACGATGAAGCTGTGTGAGCCTTGCCTTCAAAGTCACCGCATCCGGCACCACCAACTCAGCCGCGGCACTCGGCGTCGGCGCACGCAGATCGGCCACAAAATCCGCAATGGTGAAATCAATCTCATGCCCGACGGCGGAAATGATGGGCAGCGGACACGCGGCAATCGCGCGCGCTACAATTTCCTCGTTGAAATTCCAAAGGTCCTCGATGGACCCGCCGCCCCGCCCGACAATCAACACCTCGCAGCGAGGTAAGCCAAAATCATCCGGACGCCCCAATCGTTCAATCGCCCTTGCGATTTCGACCTCCGCACCTTTCCCCTGCACTCTCACAGGATAAAGTACTGCCTTCACCCATGGCGCACGCCGCGACAACACATTAAGCATGTCCTGAAGTGCCGCCCCCGACTCGGATGTCACGATGCCCACCACGCGCGGGAAAAACGGCAGCGGTTTTTTGCGTTCTGAATCAAACAATCCCTCTTCCTGCAGGCGACGCTTGAGTTGCTCGAACTTTGCCTGCAAGTCCCCCGCCCCAGCGCGCTCGACCTGCCGCACAATGACCTGCAATTGCCCGCGCGCCTCGTAGACGCTTGCCTCAGCAAACACGCGCACTTTTGCGCCATCAACCAAAGCCACCGAACCTTCGCGTCTGGCCGCAGAAAACATCACGCACTGGATCTGCGCCCCTTCATCCTTGAGCGAAAAATACCAATGTCCGCTTCCCTGTTTCTTGAGATTCGAGACTTCGCCCTCGACCCACAACTCGCCAATCTCGCCTTCGAGAAGCAGCTTCATTCGCCGCAAAAGTTGCGTCACCGACAAGGCGGCATCCGCGACAGGCTTGGAACGGGAAAATAAATCCACGCCCAAATCTGCCAACCACACGATAAATGATCGAGCCGGAAAATTTCCCGCAAAAAAACAATTTGGCTATCCACACCCATTGCCCGCTTTCCACGCGCGAATTCCGGCGTTAAGAAAACCCCGTGATCCGCTCGTTGCGATTGATGGACTTCAGGTGCTTTGAGTCGCTCGATGTCGAGGCGCCCGAAGCCGGTGCAATCCTCACCGGCGACAACGCCCAAGGGAAAACTTCGATCCTCGAAGCGATCTGCATGCTCGTGCGACTGCAATCCCCACGCAGCCACCGACTCGCCACACTCGCTCGTTTTGGCCAAGACGGCTTCGGTATCGCAGGCAACGCATGGAACGAAGAACGGAAGGTGAAATGGAATCGCAGCGGGATCATCCTCAAACAGGACAGCACCCCCTGCGCCAGCCGATCGGACTACCTCGCACAAGGCGGCCTCATCGTCTGGATGGGCAATGAGGACCTCGAACTCGTTCGTGGGCCGGGCGAGGCTCGACGACGCTATCTCGATTTCATCGGCTCGCAAATCGATCCCGCTTACCGCCGCTCATTGACTCGGTATCGTCGCGCATTGCTGGCCAAAAACCTACTGCTGCGCGAAGGCCACGGCCGCGATAAAGAAATCCTCTCCTACGACCAAATCCTCGCCGAACACGGCAACCAAATCGTCCGCACCCGCGCGCAAATGATCGCGCAACTCAATCCCTTCGCCGCTGAAGCACAGGCCGCCATCAGCGGCAAAAACGAATCCCTTACGCTCGATTACATCCCCGCCAGCGGACCCGACCTCTATGAGTCGATCATCGACGCCCGCGAACGCGAAAGACGCACCCGTCAATCAGTGGTCGGCCCCCACCGCGATGACATCTCACTGCGCATCGACGGCAAACCGGCCGCCGATTTCGCCAGCGAAGGTCAACAGCGCACAATCGCGCTCGCCCTCAAACTCGCACAAGGCCGATTGCTCGAAACCGCAGGCAAATCGACACCGGTCTACCTGCTCGACGACATCTTCGGCGAACTCGATCCCGTCCGCCGCAACGCGCTCATCAGCCACATGCCCGCAAACGCCCAAAAATGGATCACCACCACGCACCTTGATTGGCTCAAGTCCACCCAAAGCCTTGGCCCAATCGCCCGCTTCACGATCAAGGCCGGCACCTGCTCGCTAAATCGCTAAAATGATCCCACTTTGGTGAATTTGGGTGTCTTTCGTGGTTTCCCCGAAAAACACAAAAGCCCGGGAAATTCCCGGGCTTTTGGAAAAATTGAAGACCGATAAAAATCAGCGCGAGTAGAGCTCGACGATGAGCTGCTCGTTGACGACCGGATCGATGTCGGAACGCTCAGGCACACGCGAAACGGTGACCTCGAGCTTGTCCTTATCGACATTGAGCCAATCGCACGATGGCATGGATTGGGTCAGGTCGGTCATGCGAATGACGAGCTGTTGTGAGGAAGGCTTGGCGCCGACCTTGATGACATCGCCTGGCTTGACTTGATAGCTCGCAATGTCGACGCAGCGGCCGTTCACGAGGATGTGACCGTGGTTGACGATTTGGCGAGCAGCCTGACGCGAGTTGCCGAAACCAGCACGATAGCAAACATTGTCCAGACGGGTTTCAAGCAACTGGAGAAGGATCACACCGGTCACACCACGACGCCTTGCGGCCTCTTCGTAGTAACCGCGGAACTGCTTCTCGAGCACGCCGTATTGGAAGCGGAGCTTTTGCTTTTCGCCAAGTGCGACGGAGTATTCGCTCTTCTTCTTGCGACCGGCGCGCACACCGTGCTGACCGGGCGGAAAGTTGCGACGCTCAAGCGCCTTGGAAGAGCCAAAGAGTGCCACGCCAAACCGGCGGCTGATCTTGGTACGGGGACCTGTGTAACGAGCCATGTTGTGAAATAATTAAGTTGGATATTAAACGCGGCGAGCCTTCTTCGGACGGCAGCCGTTGTGCGGAATCGGAGTCACGTCGCGGATGGAGAGAATTTCCAAACCAAGACCTTGTACGGCGCGAACCGCGGACTCGCGACCGGAACCCGGTCCCTTGACGCGAACGTCGACCTCCTTGAGGCCGTGACCCATCGCTTGGCGGCAGGCATCTTGCGACACCACCTGCGCGGCGTATGCGGTGCTCTTGCGCGATCCCTTGAAGCCCATCTTGCCGGCAGTCGACCAACCGATCGCATTGCCATTCACATCGGTCACGCTGACCAAGGTGTTGTTGAAGGTGGCGGTCACATGAACCACGCCGCGGGAGACATTCTTCGAGCCCTTTGCCTTGTGGATTTTGATCTCCTCTTCACCTCCGCCGATCTCGGCGAAAATGTCGCGCTTGGCTTCCTTCTTCGGAGCCTCGGCTACAGCCTCCGGCGCGGGGGCCGCTGCGGCAGCCTTCACTTCGGCTTCGATTTCCTGATTGGTTTCTTGGTCAGACATGAATCAATGATTGATTGGATTACTTCTTAACGCCCACGGTCTTTTTCTTGCCCTTGCGGGTACGGGCGTTGGTGCGAGTACGCTGACCGCGGACGGGCAGGCCACGCTTGTGGCGGATGCCACGATAGCAGTTGATGGAGGTAAGGCGTTTCATCTGGGCCTGACGCTCGCGGCGCAGGTCACCTTCGACGAGGATGCCTTCGGTCTGGATGACCTGGGAAATGCGTACGAGCTGGTCTTCGGTGAGTTGACCGGTGCGGATGTTGGGGTCGATTCCCGCGTGCTCGAGAATCTTGGCTGCCGTCGGACGGCCAATGCCAAACATGTAGGGAAGAGAAGCTTCGATGCGCTTCTCGTTGGGGATTTCAATGCCTAGGATGCGTGCCATGGTGTGCGGAGTTTCGCGTGGTTGCCGGGACGTTCGGGAGTGTCTCCGAGACCCTGCGGGGCGGGTGGTTTACCAGACAATCAACATCTGGCAAGCCGGAAATGGAAATTTTCCGGAGCAAATGGACAATTCGTTCAAATTTGCGGTCGGATGAGCGATATCGCAGCAAAAACATGGCGCACAAAACGCCCTTTGGCCGCTCCCTTCCCCCGCGTCGACGGCGACATCGCTTCTGGACAAAAAGCCACTCGAAACTAGCTTTGCACCCATACCTCAATACATGGATTCGACGATCACCCCCCTCCCATCCCTCCCCGAAGACGATGTAGCCGCCATTGACGAGCTGGGGAAGATCCACCAAGTCCTGCGGAGCGAAATTGGCAAGGTGATCATCGGCCAGGAACAGGTAATCGAGCAACTTGCGATCTGCCTCTTCGCCAAAGGTCACGCGCTGCTCATGGGCGTGCCCGGCCTCGCCAAAACTCTCCTCGTTTCCTCGGTCGCACAGACCTTCGACCTCACCTTCAACCGCATTCAGTTCACACCCGACCTGATGCCCGCCGACATCACCGGCACCGACATCATCCAAGAATCCGGCGCAGGTGGCCGCAGAGAGTTCGAGTTCATCAAAGGCCCGGTCTTTTCCCACATGGTGCTCGCCGATGAAATCAACCGCGCACCCGCCAAAACGCAATCAGCCATGCTTGAGGCGATGCAGGAAAACAAGGTTACTGTCCTCGGCAAGACCTACTCACTTCCTTCGCCATTCTTCGTTCTCGCCACTCAAAATCCGATCGAACAAGAAGGCACTTACCCGCTGCCCGAGGCGCAACTCGACCGCTTCATGTTTCTCATCGAAGTCGACTACCCATCACTCGAAGAGGAAACTCGCATCGCCCGCGAAACCACCGGAGGCCAGAGCACACCACTCGAGAAATTGATCGACGGACCAAAAATCCTCGCCTGCCAACAGCTTGTGCGACGCCTCCCCGTCCCGGAACACGTCTACCAAGCCGCCGTCCGCCTCGTGCGCAAAACCCGCCCAGGCCAAGCGGACACTCCAGCATGGATCAACGAATCGGTCGCTTGGGGCGCCGGGCCCCGCGCTGTCCAGTACCTGGTCCTCGGTGCAAAATCCCGCGCCGCGCTTCGTGGATCCTACATGGCCTCGCTCGAAGACCTCGAAGCCATCGCCCCCGCCGTCCTCAACCATCGCATCATCACCAACTTCAACGCGGAGTCCCAGGGCGTAAACTCGAAGAAAATCGTCGAGCGCCTCATCCGCGAAGCGCGAAATGAGTGACGTACTTCGCCGAGCATGAAATATGATTTTATTGATGGCCCGTTGCTTGCCAGGCTCGCTGCCCTTCCCGTCGAGGCCCGCATCGCAATGACCGGCAACATGGCCGGCCGCCACCGCTCGCCACACCGCGGCTCATCGGTCGAATTCGCCGAATACCGCAAGTATGTTCCCGGCGATGACACGCGCCGGCTCGACTGGAAAGCATTTGCGCGCTCGGACCGTTTTTACATCAAGGAATACGAGGCCGATACCAACATGCGCGCGATCTTCGTGGTCGACGCATCTGGCTCGATGGACTTCCGAGGCGATGGCGAGTCAAAATTTGCATACGCGCGCCGCATCGCCGCGTCGCTCGCCTACCTTCTTGTCAACCAAGGCGACGCTGCAGGCCTCTCGGTCTGCGCCGAGAAACTTCAACTCGAGATCCCGCCCAGCCGCCGTGCCGCCCACCTCGAACGGATTTTTTCCGCGCTCGAATCCATCACACCAAGCGGCGAAACCGG
>JAPOLH010000081.1 GCA_029977225.1 Verrucomicrobiaceae bacterium
AATGGGATCGAAGAGGAAACCCCATGCGACAGGAAGGAAATGACCGTGCCCGCGGAAATTTTTCCGGCGAGGGCCCACCAAGTGCCGAAGCCGACCATGAGGATGATGCCGGATTCGGCGATGAACGAAACGCTCGGCCATACGACGGCTTGGCCGCGCATCACGTCCATGTGTTTTTCGCCGATCCGGCGCGAGGCTTTGTCGAAATTTTCCAAGGCCTTCGGCTCGACCGTGTAGGACTTGATGAGGCGGATGCCGGATAGGTTGTCGTGGAGGATCGCGTGGAGAGCGGATGAAGCTTCCGACGAGGCGCGCCACATCGGTTCCGATCGGCGGGCCCACCAACTGGTGATGAGGCCGATGAGTGGCAGCGGTGCGAGCGTCACCAGCGTGAGTTGCCACGAGTGGTGGAGCATGAAGCCGATGACGATCAGAAATTGCAGCACCGAGGCGATGGCTTGATCGACCCCTTCGATCAGCACACGATCCATGGTTGGCACATCATCGGCGACGCGGGACATGATTTCGCCGGACGAGTTTGAGTCGAACCACTTTACCGGCAGGCGTTGGAGTTTGTCGTAGAGTTCGACGCGTACCAGATGGGTGAGCTTGAGTTCGAGTGCGTTGTTGACGAGCGTGCGGAGAGAAAAAAGCAACTGGCGGGCAAAGATCGCAGCGATGCCGGTGGCGGCGGTGGAAACAATGAGATCGGGACGGTTTTTGGCGAGGATCACATCGATGAAGCGCATCGTCACGCCCGGCAGCACCAACACAAGCGAGGTGCAAAGGATGGCCATCGTAAGCGATAGCGAGCTGAGCAGGGGAAAGCGAAAGGTATGGCGAATGAGCCTCAGGAGGGTGGGCATGTCTCAAGATTCGACCGCGCATCATGCGCTGTGGAAAGGCAAAAAAGGAGGGCGAAGGGAGATGAAAATTAAAAAGAAGTTTCAAGTTTCAAGTGGGCAGTTTCAAGAGAAGAAATTGAAGACGCTGCCTCTTCATCTTTCGTCTTCAAGTCCTCTGAATACTTGAACCTTGAAACTCTTATCTATCTCTCACGTTTCAACGCTTGAAATGCCTGCCAGGCGAAGAGGCCCATGAAGACCGGCAGGATGAAGCTACCGGTTTTCATGAAGTAGCCTCCACCAATCAGGGCTGCGCAGATGATGGTGGTCCAGAGCGTGATTTTCACACGCTTGGGTCCGAGGATTGCATGCAGCATTTGGCCACCGTCGAGTGGCAGGATGGGCAGCAGATTGAGCAGTGCCCAGATGAAGCTGATGCTCATGAGCGTGACGAAAAAATAAGCGGCGTGAGGTTTGAGCCCAGCGAGGTGGGGGAGGGAGAACCACACGACAAGACCAAGGCCGATTTGCAACAAGGGGCCTGCGGCAGTGACGACGAAGGATTGGGGGCGGCTCAGGTGCACGCCGCTGTGTTGGGCAAGGCCGCCAAAGGCTTGGAGCACGATCGAGCTGTGGGCGCCAAATTTCCGCGCCGTGAGCGCATGACCCAACTCGTGCACGAGGATCGAGAGGAAGCCTGCCAGCACAAACAGCAGGGTTTGCAGAATCGCCGAGGCCGAGTCGGCCCCCAGCGCGCCCCCGATCAGTACCAGTGTGATCCAGAAAAAAGGCTGAACCTCCACCGGAATGCCAAATATCGAAAATCGTACCATGCGAGCCCTAGATACGGTCGAAGGCCTGGTATTGCAAGGTATTGACGCATTACGGTGGATTCGTTAGACCGCCTGTCCGCAAATCCCTCTGATTCATGGCTTTTTTCAAGAAGATCATCCGCCCGATGTTCATTTCGCCGCTGCTCAAGCGCGCTGTCGCAGGGTTGGCGACGTTTGCGGGCGCTGTGTTGCTCTCATCCTGTGGAGTGGGTGCTGCGAAGCCCGCACCGCTGCCGCCTGAGCCGGTGCTTTACGGCTGGCATGATGATGGCGGCCCGGGAAAAGTGACGGTGCGCATCAGCCTACCCGATCAAATCGCAGAGTACCATCGCGGTGGTCGTCCGATCGGATGGTCGTATGTCGCGACCGGCAAGGAAGGTCACGGCACCCGTGCTGGCACCTACCGCATCATGGAAAAAATCGAGGACAAGTACTCGAACAAGTACGGCTGGATCGAGGATGAGTTTGGCAATGTGGTCGATGGCGATGCCAAGGTCGGCGACCGCGTGCCCAAGGGCATGAAGTATGTGCCGGCACCCATGCCGTTTTGGATGAGACTCACCTCATACGGCATTGGCATGCACGGGGGGCTGATCCCCGAACCCGGCAAGCCCGCCTCCCACGGTTGCATTCGTTTGCCCAAAGATTTTGTGCCGCTCGTGTACGATGTCGTTCAGGTCGGAACACCGGTGACCATCACCCACGCGCCCAGCCGTCATGGCCCGATCTCTCCCGCGCTGCAACAGCAACTGGTCGCAAGTGGTGGCCCTTCTCCACTCGGTTCGCCCGCAGCCACGGCCACGGCACCGATGCCATAATTGCGACGGGTCCAGTGGGCCCGCAGGGATTTGAACCCTGGACCAAGGGATTATGAGTCCCCTGCTCTAACCGCTGAGCTACAGGCCCGTGTCTTGCGACAGGACGAAACCTGTACCGGCGAGAGCAGGTGTGAGCAAGAGGAAAGAAGGGGGAGGGGAAGGGGGTAAAGCTGAAAAGCTGAAAAACTGAAAAACTGAAATGAAGAGATTGAATCGCGAAGGGACGCGGAGAGGAATAGTTACTGGTTATTTGTGAAGGGTGATTGGTGAAGAGGAAGAAGAAGCGGCTTCTTCCTATTCCCCGATAACCAATCACGAATATCCAATCACCCTTCTTTTACCTTTTCCCATGCGGCTTCCATTTGCGCGCTTGTCGCGGCTTCGAGGGTGAGGCCTTGGTGTTTGAGGTGTTGTTCCATGGCGGCGAAACGGTGTTCGAACTTCGCGTTGGCGTTGGCCATGAGGAGTTCGGGGTCGGTGTGGCGGAAGCGGGCGAGGTTGACGACGGAGAAGAGCAGGTCGCCGAGTTCTTCGTCGATGTGTGTGGTGTTGCCGTGTGAGTGGGCGCTTTCGAGTTCGGCGAGTTCTTCACGAATTTTGGCGATGATGCCATGTTCGTCGGGCCAGTCGAAGCCGACCTTGGCGGCTTTTTTCTGCAGCTTGGCGGCACGCAGGATGGCGGGCAGGCCTTTGCCGGTGCCATGGAGGAAGGGTTTTTCTTCGTGGCCTTTTTCGCCGCGTTTGATGGCATCCCATTGCTGAAGTACGGCATCCGTCGTAGTTGCGTCGCTTTGGGCGAAGACATGCGGGTGGCGGCGCACGAGTTTGTCGGAGATGCCGCGTGCGACATCGTCGAGCGTGTGGCGCCCGGCTTCCTCGGCGAGTTCGCTGTGAAAGACCACTTGCAGGAGCAGGTCGCCGAGTTCTTCCAGCAGGTGTTCGTGGTCCTCGCGCTGGATCGCGTCGATCGTTTCGTAGGCTTCTTCGATCAGGTTGGGGATGAGCGAGGCATGCGTTTGCTCCGCATCCCAAGGGCAGCCACCGGGTGCGCGGAGGCGATGCATGATGGCGCGGAGGCGGTCGATTTGCCGGTCATTCTCCGGGCAGTGGATCATTTCGGCATCGGTCATGAGTCTTTGGGTCCTTGTTGGGCGGCTTCGCGCAGCACTTCGCGTTCGCGCTCGGTGAGGCTTTGGAAACCTTCGCGTGAAATCTTGTCGAGTATGAGATCGACCTCGGAATCCCTTTCGAGATCGATGATGGTGCGGGGCTGGATTTTTCTTTCGGTTGATTTTTTTCGGCGTGGATTGCCGGAGCCATGACGACCGGAGAGAAGGTGTGGCCAACGCATGAGGATAGCGCCGATGATGGCGCCGCCGAGATGGCCGGCTTCGCCGCCTTCGTTGCCGCCGAGTTTGAGGATGATTGAACCGGCGGAGATCGCGAGCAGGGCGATGGCGAGTTGGCGCATCGAGAGTTCGATCGGCGGAAAGAGCAAGGATACGCGCAGGTTGGGGGCGGTGATGGCGACGCCGATGAAGATCCCGTAGATGCCGGCCGAGGCACCGACGAGGATGGATTGCGAATCGGCGGGCACGATACCGGTGAGTGTGAGTAAGGAGAAAAACGCTGCGCCGCCGATGCCGCAGAGCAGGTAAAAAATCAGAAAGCGTTGTGAGCCCCACCAGCGTTCCATCCATGGCCCGAAGATGAGGATGCCCATCGCATTGAAGATGAGGTGGCCGAGGCTGCCGTGGAGAAACTGGAAACTGATGAAACGCCACACTTGCAAGTGCTGGACGGCGGATCCGATTGAGAACGCGCCCCAGTCGATGAGTTTGGGGATTTTTTCTCCGTCGAGATTGGAATCGAGAACGAAGGGGATGAGCAGGTAATCGAGCAGGAAGATCGCGATGTTGGAGATCAGCAACCATTTCACCACCGGGGTCAGGTTGGAGAGGAAGCCGCCTTGCGGTGAGCGGTGGTAATCGCGATCGGCAATGCCCATGATGGTGAGTGATAAGTTTGTGTCAGCCTCTACGCCCTAGGCACCGATCGGGTGCCAGACGGTTTTGGCTTCGGTGAAATCGCGCAGTTGCCATGCGCTGTCGAATGCGGCGTCGAACCAATCGGCGTGGGGTGCGGTGATGCGCACGCGTTTGACGCTGGCCGCCGCGCCTTGCTCGAGAGTTTTGGCCGTGGCTGCATCGACCGCCGCAGCGATCGCGCGGATGTGTTCGTGAGTGGCAAAGGTCGGTGCGAGCTCGGTGGCATCGCCGGTTAGGAGATTCACCACGCCGGCCGGGAGGTCGGAGGTAGCGAGCATTTCGCCGAGCAGGATAGCTGGGTAGGCGTGAGTGGACGGAGCAAGGGCGACGACCGAATTTCCGGCAGTGATCGCATGGAGGATCAGCGTCACCAGAGCAAGCAGCGGATTTTTTTCCGGTGCGATGATGCCGACAATGCCGACTGGCTCGGTGATGGTGAAATTGAAATGCGATGAGGCCACCGGATTCACCGTGCCGAGGACCTGCTCGTATTTGTCGGCCCAGCCGGCGAAGTGGACGATGCGGTCGATCGTGGCGCGGACTTCATGCGCGGCGGATTTTACATCGGTGTGGGTGAGGCTGAGGGCCTCGGTCATTTCCGTAGAGCGTGCCTCGAGCATTTCTGCGAGGCGATAGAGGATTTGCGCGCGGTTGTAGGGCGAGCGTTTTGACCATGCGGCACCACCTTTGGCTGCGGCCTCTACCGCATTGCGCAGATCCTTTTTGGAACAAAGTGGAATGTTGGCGAAGAAGGCGCCCGAGCGATCGTGGATCGCGGTGACGCGTCCGCTTTCGGACCGGATGAAAGCGCCGCCCACGAAGCACTTTGGTGTTTTGGTCACTTTCATCAAAGTGGCGGGCGGATGGGGCCTTGGGCTTTTCAAGCGATGTGGCTTTGATAGGCCGAGGCATCCATCAAGCTTGCGGCGTCGGCGGGGTCCTTGACGCGAAGTTTGAAGATCCAGCCTTTGCCGTAGGGGTCGGTGTTGACGAGCGATGGGTCGGCTTCGACCGCGTCGTTGGCTTCGATCACTTCACCGCCGATCGGCGCGTAGATGTCGGAGGCCGCCTTTACGGATTCCACCACCGCGGTCGGATCGCCGGCGTCGACCTTGCGGCCGATGCTGGGGAGTTCGACAAAGACCACATCGGTGAGTTCGGCTTGGGCGTGATCGGAGATGCCCACGGTGGCGATGTCGCCTTCGAGGCGGATCCATTCGTGAGAGGCGCAGTAGCGGAGATCGGCAGGGATGTTCATGGCGGGTGTGATGGATGTTAGAATTTAGAAATCGGACGGGGATAGTTAAGCGGTGGGGGTGGGTCGGTAGAAAGGTTTTTTCACCACCTCGGCGGGGAATGTGCGCTCGCGGACCTGGATTAGGAGGCGGGTGCCAAGTTTGGAATATGCGGCGGGTAGGTAGGCCATGCCGATGCCGATCGAGAGGCTGGGCGAGAGGGCACCGCTGGAGAGTTCGCCGATCGTACGGCCATCGATGTCGAGCACCGGGTAGTGGGCGCGCGGGGGCGGGGATTTTTCGGTGCAACGGATGGCGGTGAGTTTCAGTTGCGGGCCGTCGGTTTTTTGTTGAGCGAGGATGTCGCGGCCGGTGAAGGCGGATTTTTGCAAATCGCAAAAGAATCCGAGGCCGGCTTCGATGGGGGTGCGATCGGGTGCGAGGTCATTGCCATTGAGCGGGAAGCCCATTTCGAGCCGGAGCGTGTCGCGTGCGCCAAGCCCGCAGGGAGCGGCACCGGCGGCGATGAAATTTTCCCAGAACGCGATGCCATCGGCGGCTGGGCAGAAGAACTCGAATCCATCTTCTCCGGTGTAGCCCGTGCGGCAAACGATCGATCCATTGGCAAGGGTGGCGATGCCGTTGCGTGGAGGGAGGTTTTCTGCGGGAAAAACGTGTGCAAATACTTGCGCGGCCTGAGGACCTTGGATCGCCATGCCGGCCCATGTTTCACTCTCGTTGCGCATCGTCGCGCCATCGGTGAGGTGGCTGGCAAGCCAGGCGACATCCTCCTCGATCTTCGAAGCATTGATCACGAGAAAATACTCATCGGCCGCGCTGCGATAGGCGATGAGGTCATCGATCACGCCGCCATTTTCATTGAGCATGATCGTGTACTGGCCTTCACCGACGCCGAGTCGTGCGAGGTCGTTGGTGAGCAGACGATTGAGTTGATCGAGTGCGCCTGGGCCGCTGATGAACACTTGGCCCATGTGCGAAATGTCGAAAATCCCGACCTTTTCGCGGACCGCTCGGTGCTCGTCGATGATCGAGCTGTATTGAACGGGCATATACCATCCGGCGAAAGGCACCATCCGGGCGCTGAGGGAGAGATGGGCGGATTCGAGCGGTGAATGGTGGAGGTCGGACATCAGTGCGGCAAAGACTGCGGAGCGGCGCGGGGTCTGTCAATCGGGCATCGGATGGCGGGGAAGATCGGAGAATTGGCTTGTCAGGGTAAATTTTTGAGGCGAATAAACCCGTGTAATTCGATTAGAAAGCCTGTTCAAAGCTCGCTTAATTTCCCCACGAAAACCCATTTCGGCTGAATTTGGAACAATTGATCATTTCTTTATATAAGGTCGGATCATCTGATGTATTTAGCCCAATAAACTTCAAGCCATGCCCCATTTTTTGGATTTCGTTCATTGGCCCTAAGAAATTCAGTTCAGGCGCTAATGATATTCATTGCATGCAGTATGCCGCTCCATGCAGCCCTTGGTCCCAAGGTTCAGTTGAAATCCAAACTGTTGGTCAAACAGCAGCTTATTTCCGTCACGGTTCCTGACGGCTATTCCAATGTCAGCGTGGAAGTTTTCCAAAAGGATTCGAGCTGGAAAAGCATTGCATCGGCCAAGGCTCAGACCGGCGTGATGAATTTTAAGCTGCCAAAATACGCAAAGAAAGTTCGCGCCGTGGGCCGTAAGTGGATGAAAGACCAGCCAGTCGGATCCCGAAGCAAATTCCCTGCCAAATTCTACAAAGGTAAAAACAGCTTTGATGCGATCGATGGCTCGACGGGTGGAGACTTTCGCCTCATGAGCAACAGAGTTGTCGCCATGGCGAGTTCCACCACACTGGACTCCAACAATTCCCCGGCGGGTGCCGTCCTCGTCCGCTTGTGCAGCCGGCG
>JAPOLH010000082.1 GCA_029977225.1 Verrucomicrobiaceae bacterium
AATCGGTTTTGACGATCAAAAGGAACAACGCGTTTCCAAGCCTGATCTCGGCCGCTTCAAGAAAGCCGGTTCCGCTCCCAAGCGCTTCATCCAAGAGTTCCGCCTCGAAAAAGGTGCCGCCACTCCCGAAACGCATCCGGGCCTCGAGCTCTTCAGCGCCGGTCAATGGGTCGACGTCATCGCCGACAGCAAAGGCCGCGGCTTCCAAGGTGCCGTGAAACGCCACGGATTCGGTGGCCTTAAGATGACCCACGGCTCCATGATGCACCGCCGTACTGGTGCCATTGGTTGCCGCTCGACTCCCGGTCGCGTTTGGAAAAACCAAAAGATGCCCGGTCACATGGGCACCACCCGCACCACCGTTCAAAACCTCAAGGTCGTCGCCGTTCGCCCCGAAGACGGCGTGATCCTCATCTCCGGCGCTGTCCCCGGATCCAAAGGTGGCTATGTCACCGTCCGCCCGGCCAAAAAGAAGACCGCCTGATTTATTTCACCGGCCCCTGAAACCTCACCAGACACCAAGCCATGTCCGCCAAGTCCCTTACCATTGAAGACGCCCAAGCCGCCAATTTCGTGTTGGTCGGCCCGGAAAAAGGCCGTCAAGCCGTGCACGACCTCGTCACCGCTTACCGCGCCAACCGCCGCTCCGGCTCCGCCAACACCAAGACCCGTGGCGAAGTCTCCGGCAACAACAAGAAAATCTACAAACAGAAAGGCACCGGCAACGCCCGTCACGGTGACAAGCGCGCCCCGATCTTCGTCGGTGGTGGCGTGGTCTTCGGCCCCCGCCCGCGCGACTACTCGAAGAGCGTTTCCAAAACCGTTCGCAAGCTGGCTCTCCGCCGCGTCCTTGGCGACCTCGTCCGTGGCGAAAAAATCAAAGTCGTCGACTCGTTCTCGATCGCCGATGGCAAGACCAAGTCTTTCGTTTCCGCGATCAACGCCGTCACCAACCCCGGCAAGATCCTCGTTGTTTCCAACTCGTTTGACGACTCCACTTACCTCGCCGGCCGCAATGTCGCATGGGCCCAACTGGTCACCGGCTCGGATGTGAACGTCGAACAACTCCTCCTCGCGAACTCCGTCATCCTTGTGGGCGACGCCGTTCAAACCCTCGCCCAGCGCACCGCCTGAACCCCGGACCCCACCCCGCGATCATGAAAGACATCTACCAGGTCATCAAAAATGTCCGCCTCAGCGAGAAGGCTGCCCTTCTCCAGGAAACCAACAACGAGGTCACCCTCGAAGTGGACCGCAAGGCCAACAAGCTGGAAATCAAGCAGGCCGTCGAGCAGCTGTTCGGAAAATCCGTCACCGGAGTCCGCACCGCCAACTACGACGGCAAGCTCCGCCGCAAGCGCCGGTCTGACGCCGGTCGTACCATCCATTGGAAGAAAGCCATCGTCCGGCTCAAGGAAGGCGAGTCACTCGACCTCATCTAACCAGCCGTCACACCGCAGTTCCAATCGCAACACCTTACCGTTCCGCGAGTCATGCCACTGAAAAACTTCAAGCCAATCACCCCCTCCGCACGCTACAAGAATCTCCCGTCTTTCGAGGAGATCACCAAGAGCAAGCCTGAGAAGAGCCTTCTGGTTCCGCTCAAGCGCTCGGGTGGCCGCAACAACACCGGCCGCATCACCTGCCGTCACATCGGTGGTGGTCACAAGCGTCACTATCGCCTCATCGACTTCAAGCGCGGCCGTCACGACGCCCCGGCCAAGGTCATCGGCATCGAGTACGATCCGAACCGCACCTGCCGCATTGCGCTGATCCAGTACGAGGACGGTCAAAAATCCTACATCCTCGCGCCGCTCGGCCTTGAAGTCGGCTCGACCGTAGTCTCTGGCCAAAATGTCGCTCCCAAGACCGGCAACGCCATGCCGCTCAGCGCCGTGCCACTCGGTACCTCTATCCACAACATCGAGCTCATCCCTGGCAATGGTGGCAAAGTCGCCCGCGCCGCAGGTCAGCTCGCTGTGCTCTCCAACCGCGATGGCGGCTGGGCACTCGTCAAAATGCCTTCCGGCGAAATTCGCCGCTTCAACGACCGCTGCTTCTGCACGATCGGCCAAGTCGGCAACCGTGATCACATGAACGAAACCTCGGGCAAGGCCGGCCGCACCCGCTGGCAGGGCGTTCGCCCGACCGTCCGCGGCATGACCATGAACCCCGTCGACCACCCGAACGGTGGTGGTGAGGGCAAATCGAAATCCGGTGGTGGTCGCCAGCACCTTCTCAGCCCCTGGGGTCACGCGAAGGGCCAGAAGACCCGCAACCACAAGAAGACCACCAGCGTCTTCATCGTCGAGTCCCGCCACAAGAAGAAGTAACGCCAGCCCAACCTTCCACTTTTAACCAAGCAACGATTCCATGCCACGCTCACTCAAGAAAGGCCCCTTCGTCGATCAGAAGCTTCTCGCCAAGATCGACGCCGTCGCCGATGCCGGATCCGACCGCAAGCCCATCAAGACATGGAGCCGCAAGTCGATGATTACTCCGGACTTCGTCGGTCACAACTTCGCCGTCCACAATGGCAAAACCTTCGTGCCGGTCTATGTGACCGAAAACATGGTTGGCCACAAACTCGGTGAGTTTGCCCCGACCCGCATTTTCCGCCAGCACGGTGGTATCGGTAAGAAGTAAGCCAAGCACACCCGCATCACGATGTCCTTCCGTCACGCATTCCTTCACAAGGCAGTTGCCGCCGCCCTCGGGCTCGCGGTCACTGGTGGGATGTGTTTCGCTCAGGCCGCCAGTGTCGCGCAATTGCAGGAGATGGTCGTCGAGCTTCAGCAGCAAAACAGAACCCTCCAGCAAAGCCTCGCCGAAGCAAACCGCGGCGAAAAGGAATCGGCAGCGCAACTCGCCCAAGTCCGCGAAAGACTTGCCGCCCTCGGCAAGAACCTCCTTGACGGTGGCGACGACCGCCTCGTGCAAGCTGCCGCCGATCTTCAGATCGCCAACGAACGCATCACGCGCCTCGAAGCCTCTGCCGTTCGCCTCAACGGAGCGGTCAACGATTTCCTCCGTCAGGCAGTCGTTTCCGATCCGGATGCACGCCTTCGCATCGAAACTTCGCTAAGAGAGCTTGACGCCGCCCTCGGACTCCGTCAGAAGCCCCGCCCCGAAGTTCGCTCCGGAACCCTGCAAGAGGCTCGCATCGTGAGCCACGACCAGGAGAGCGGCATGCTTGTTCTCAACATTGGTGAAAGCCAAGGTGCGAAAATCGGCATGTCCTTCCGCCTCGCTCGCGGTCAGGAAACGTACGGAAAAGCCATCATCGCAGACCTCCGCAAAGGGGTCAGCGGACTCTTTGTCGAATCCCTCAATAACGCCGCAGGCTCACCCAAAGTCGGCGACATCGCCCATCTCGAAACACAAGCTCAAGAGCAGTAACACCCCTCACGCCCGCCTCCCATGGAAGTCAAAAGCACCACCAAATACGTTCGCCTCTCCCCCAAGAAGGCACGCGATGTCGCCCGCGAAATTCAAGGCCTGCCGGTATCGAGCGCGCTCGACATCCTTACCTTCACCCCGAAGAAGGCCGCGCAACTCATCGGTAAGACCCTTAAGACGGCTATCGCCGATGCCGAAAACAATTTCTCCCTCGATACCGGCTCGCTGGTTGTCAAGGAAGCCGTGATTGGCAAGGCCCCCTCGCTCCGCCGCTTCAAGCCGCGCGCCAAGGGATCTGCAGGCCCGATCATCCGCCACAGCAGTCACATTTCCATCACCCTCGTGGGCTCCGCTCCCGAGAAACGCAAGAAGGCACCGCGCAAGCAGGCCGCCGAAAAGCAGGAGACCACCACCGAAGCCGCCCCAGCCGCGGAACCACAAGCCTAATCATACCCCTCAATCCCACCCCTCAGTACACATGGGCCAAAAAGTAAATCCAATCGCATTCCGCCTCGCAGTCAACAAGGACTGGCGCTCGAAGTGGTATGCCAGCGGCAAAGACTACACCGACAAGCTCCACGAGGACCTGTCGATCCGCGGCTACCTCAAGCGCAAGCTCCAGAACGCAGGCCTTGCCCGCGTCGTCATTGAGCGCGCCTGGAACAGCGTTCGCGTCACCCTTCACACTTCGCGCCCCGGCCTCATCATCGGCCGCCAAGGCAAGGAGATCGAAGTGATGACCAAGGAAATTTCCGATCTCTGCAAAGGTTCCCAGGTCAAGATCGACATCATCGAGATCCGCAAGCCGGAACTCGATGCCCAGTTGGTCGCCGAGCAAATTGCCGTGCAACTTGAGCGCCGGATCAGTTTCCGCCGCGCCATGAAGCGTGCGCTGCAAACCGCCATGGAATTTGGTGCCGAAGGCATCCGTCTCCGTTGCGCCGGCCGCCTCGGCGGTGCCGACATTGCCCGTGCCGAAGGCTACCGCGAAGGCAAAGTGCCGCTTCAAACGCTGCGCGTGCCGCTCGACTACGGATTTGCCGAAGCCCGCACGGTCTACGGCATCATCGGTGTGAAATGCTGGGTCAACAAAAAGGAAGAAGATGCTTCCGCCAGACCTCAAGGTGACCGCGGCGACCGCGGTGAGCGTGGACCTCGCGGCCCGCGTGGAGGTGGTGGCGATCGCCGCCCCAGCAACAGAAACTGAGCCCATTCCGAAATTTCAACCAACCATTAATCTCCCTAGGAGGACCCTGCCATGCCTTTGATGCCCAAAAGAACGAAGTTCCGCAAAAGCCACCGCGGAAGCCGCGCCGGCAATGCCCAGCGCGGAACCACCGTCGCGTTCGGTGACTACGGACTTCAAACCCTCGACCGCGGATGGATGAGCAACCGCCAGATCGAAGCCTGCCGTATCGCGATCAACCGTTCGCTGAAAAGAAAAGGCAAAGTCTGGATCCGCATTTTCCCGCACAAGTCCATCACCTCGCGCCCGCCGGAAACCCGGATGGGTAAAGGTAAGGGCGCCGTGGAAGGCTGGGTCGCCGTCGTGCGCCCTGGCAACATGCTCTTCGAAGTCGGCGGTGTGCCCGAATCCGCCGCGAAAGAAGCCATGCGCCTCGCCTCCTACAAACTCGGCATCCGCACCCGCCTCGTTGCCCGCAATCCGCACGCCTGATCCATCACCCAACCACTCACCGAGCCATGGCCAAAGCCAAAGACATCCGCGAACTCTCCGCCGACGAACTTCAACTCCGCCTCCGCGACTTGAAGCAGGAAGCCCTCAACCTCCGACTCCAGAAGGCCGTCGGCCAACTTGAAAATCCCGCTCGCATCCAACAGGTGCGTCGCGATACCGCCCGCGTGCTCACTGCGATGAACGCCGCGAAATCCGCCTGATCCACGCCACCAACGCCTATCCCCATTTTACTATGAGCGAAACCTCCACGGACTCGAAAGTCCACATCCGCAAAACCCGCGTCGGCGTGGTCATCTCCAACAAGATGGACAAGACCCTCGTCGTCGAGCACGTCGCGCGCGTTCCGCATCCGCGTTTCAATAAAATCGTCAAGCGCTCGAAGAAGTACTACGTGCACGACGAGAACAGTCAGGCCAAGATCGGCGACCGCGTCCGCATTGTCGAAACCCGCCCGCTCTCGAAACTCAAGCGCTGGTCGCTCGAGGAAGTGCTCTCCCACTAATCGTTTCAACGGCAACTGCCGATCCCACCACTCAATTTTCACACCCCACTCGACCTTACTGCCATGATTCAGATGGAAACCATGCTCGCCGTCGCCGACAACACCGGTGCCCGCAGCGCTAAAATGATCGGCGTGCTCGGCAAGCGCAGCCGCACCGCCTGTGTCGGCGATGTCATCACCGCCCACATCCGCGATTCCATCCCCACCGCCTCGGTCAAAAAGGGCAGCGTGGTCAAGGCCGTCGTGGTCCGCACCGCTTTCCCGATCCGCCGCCCCGATGGCTCGATCCTGCGCTTCGACTCGAACGCGATCGTTATCATCGACAAGGACAACAACCCACGCGGTACCCGCATCTTCGGCCCCGTCGCTCGTGAACTTCGCGAGAAGGCCTTCATGAAAATCGTCTCCCTCGCTCCCGAGGTGCTCTGATCCGCAACACCAACCTCGAACCGATCCCACTCCCATGAGCCAAATCAAGACTCACGTCAAAAAAGGCGACCAAGTCGAAATCATCACCGGCAACCACAAGGGCAAGCGCGGCACCGTGCTGCTCGTCAACGCCATCAAGGGCCAGGTCGTCGTCGAAGGCGCACGCCCGCTCAAGAAGGCTGCCAAACCGACCGAGGCCAACCCCAGCGGTGGCATCAACACCATCGACGGTCCTGTCCATATCTCCAACGTCAAGAAAGTGGGCTGAAGCACCGCTTCCGCCCGCGCTTAAGCGCCAAACCAAAACCGCGCTGACCCGCAAAAAAAATGAAAACAACACCGCTACTGCAACACTACAAGGACAAGGTAGTGCCGGCTCTCACCAAGAAGCTCGGCTACGCCAATCCCCATCAGGTTCCTCGCCTCGAAAAAATCGTCGTGACCTCCTGCATGGGCAAAGCCCCCGACCGCAAGGTCGCCGTTGACGACGCCGTCAACGAAATCCAAAAGATCACCGGTCAGCGCCCATCGCTTACCTACTCGAAGAAGGCCGTCGCCAACTTCAAGCTGCGCGAAGGTGAAGTCCTCGGCGCACGCGTCACGCTTCGTGGCACCCGCATGTGGGAATTCCTTCATCGCTTCATCAACATCACATCGCCGAACATCCGCGACTTCCGCGGGATCTCCTCAAAATCGTTCGACGGTCGCGGCAACTACGCATGCGGCATCCAAGACCAATCGATCTTCCCTGAAATCGAAATCGACCAGATCAAACGCCAGATCGGCTTTGACCTGATTTTCGTCACCTCGGCCCAAACCGACGCCGAAGGACGCGCCCTGCTCACCGAGCTCGGTCTGCCCTTCCGCGACGCCAAAAAGTCGTCCGAATCCACCGAGGCCGCCGCGGTCTGAACCAAGGAAACCACTCAAGCACCTAACTAGGAATCCACACCATGGCTGTTCTCACCGATCCCATCGCAGACTTCCTCACGCGTTTCAAAAACGCTTGCCGCGCCGGCAACGAGGAATTCACCGCACCCTATTCAAAAATCAAAGCCGACATTGCCCGCATCCTCACCGAAGAGGGCTACCTCTGGAACTATGAGGTCGTCACCGGCAAGCGCACCGAACTCAAACTCAAGCCGAAGTTCGTTGATGGCCGCCCGGTCCTCACTGATCTCAAGCGCGTTTCCACTCCCGGTCGCCGCCACTATGTCGGCGCCAACGAAGTGCCACGCGTCTCATCATTGTTGGCAGCCCGATT
>JAPOLH010000083.1 GCA_029977225.1 Verrucomicrobiaceae bacterium
TGTTGCATTTTCCCCAGCGGCCGGAATGCCTTGCTGCAATTTTTCTATGAGGCGTGCTGCGGCGGCTCCCATGAGTTTGCCGCTCAAATCTTCCTTTGGCTTCTCAGTCGTGCCGGTGATGCGGACCGGTGCCCAGCGCATGCCTCGTTCGTCGATCGTGAAGACATCGCTGGCCGCGCTTGGCAGTTTGGCGAGGACTTCGGGTGGCAAGCCGATGTTCAGTTGTCCCTCGAGGTTTTCGCCATCGATGGTGATCGTGCCCTCGGCACGGATGGCGCCGTCGCTGGCGATCACGAGATTGTCGAGGGTAAGGCAGCCGTCCTGCCATTGCCAATCGCAGCGGGCATCGTTGAAAGTGAGTGATCGGAATCGTTGGGTGTTCGAAAATGTTGCGAGAGCGTCGAGCGCGGGAAGCGCGGTAAGAGTTCCATTTTTGAGCAGAAGTTTTCCGCTGGCGATGGTGGGCCCCGAGTGGTTGTGGCACGAGAATGTGGTTTCGAGTTCGCCGCTGAGGCGCTTAACCCAATCGCCGTTTAGCACATCTGAGCATTTCACACCGCTGACGCTGCCATCGATCGAGTGCCGGCCGCGGTTGCGATCGAATTCGCCGCTGGCTTCGAGCCGCGAGTTGTCCCATGCGCTGAGTTCAAGTTGATGCAGAAAGATCCGATCGTCCTGATGTTTCAGCCGGATGCGATCGATTCGAGTTGGTGGAAATATTTCCCCGTTGATTTTGAGATTTCCACTGCTGATGTCAGCAGACTGGCCTTGGTGGCCGTGCGATTGGAGATCGATGCGGAGTTGGTTGGCGATGAGTTGCTTGTCGCCGATCTTCGCGTTGATCGTCGCGTCAGCAATTTCCAGTCCGTCGAATTTCACTTCGCGGGGCAGCCAACTTTGGCTTGTTGCGGAAGCGGCTGCTGGTTTTTTTCGTGATATTATCGCGTCCTCCGGTGTCTGTTCGATCGCGATTTGGTTGAAATCAAAACTGGATTCAAGCCTCTGGACTTTGGATCCGTTGATTTCCCAGACGCCATGTTTCAATCCACTGAGCCCTATCTCGGTGCGAATTCCGTCCATCTGCAGTGAGCGCAATGGTCCGCCGCCGTTGGCGGTGAAGCTGGCGCTTTCAAGTGCAAGACCGTCCCAACGAAAGGTGCTGAATTCGCCCGGAGTGCCAAGCGCCTTGCTGGCTTTATCTGAGAGCAATCGGCGGAAGTTGTCGCCATGCAAGTAGCTGCGGACGAGGCCGTAAAAAATTCCAGCTGCGAGCAATGCAATGCAGACGATGGTGATGACGATCTTCGCCTGCCATGGAATGCCGAAATTTCGCGCGCGGCTGGTTTTGCTGGATGGGTTCATTGAAACAAAACTAGCGGCACATGCTTGGTCTGCAAGTCTGGCGAGCTGTTGGATAGGCCTTTGGGGCAACAAGTTTCCGATGGGCAAAACGCCACATTTCTGATTGATGTGGCGGGTCATGAAAATCAAGCGCCGTACATTCATAACCACTTCATCGGCCGCACTCGCCGCGGGATTTTTCACCAGCTGCGGCAAAGGCAAGATGCCCGAGCTGAAAATTTACAGCTGGGCGGACTACATCGACCCCGAGTTGGTCGCGGAGTTCGAGCAGGCGCAGGGTTGTCGCCTGGTGATTGATACTTTTGATTCCAACGAGTCGATGCACGCCAAACTCAGCGCGGGCGCGACTGGTTACGATGTGGTGGTGCCGTCGTCCTACATGGTCAAAACGCTGACGCGCGAAAACATGTTGCTTCCGCTTGATCATTCCAAGCTGCCGAACCTCAAGCACGTCGATGCGGGTTATATCCAGCGCGCGCTGGATCCGGGCATGAAACATTCGGTGCCATACATGATGGCGCCGACCTGCATCGCATGGCTCTCTAGCAAAGTGAACGATGCCGAGGCTTCTTATCGGATGTTTGACCGCAGTGATTTGAAAGGTCGCGTCACCTTGCTCGACGACATGCGCGAGGTGCTCGGTGCGGCGCTGCGTTCGCTGGGATTTTCGATTAACGCCAAGGATCCTGCTCAGCTCGCGCAGGCGCGCGATGTGGTGATCCGATGGAAGAAGAACATCGCGAAGTTCGACAGCGAGCAATACAAGAGCGGCATCGCTTCGGGAGAGTTCCACCTCGTTCAGGGCTATGCTGGCGACTTGCTACAAGTTTCGGCCGACAACTCAGACATCGTGGTCAAGATCCCGCAAGAAGGGACGGCATTCACTTGCGATGATCTCTGCATTTTCA
Organism: Verrucomicrobiaceae bacterium; assembly: GCA_029977225.1. Lineage (GTDB taxonomy): Bacteria > Verrucomicrobiota > Verrucomicrobiia > Verrucomicrobiales > Akkermansiaceae > Luteolibacter. The sequence continues at coordinate 2,271 of JAPOLH010000083.1, forward strand.
AGGATTCCAAGGCGGTGGATCTGGCGCATCGCTTCATCGATTTCCTCACCGAGCCGAGGGTCGCGGCAAAAAACATGGAGTACATCGCATACCGCGCACCGAACCAATCGGCCTATGCGCTATTGAGTGAAGAATTTCGCGGCAATGAGGTATTGTTCCCGAGTGCGGAGGTCTTTGCCAAGTGCGAGCCCATCGACGATCTCGGTGACGCGCTCGCGCTGTGGTCGGGCATGTGGGATACGGTCAAGGCCTCGTGAGGTTTTTGTGGGATTCGGTTTTTTTTGAAACATGAAATGCGCGATTTGCAAATTGTGTGGTTGGCTTGGGCGTGTGATTGCCGGCGTGCTGCTTGCGCTTGCCTGCTTGTGGGCCTTTGGCGCTTTGTGGTTTGATTTCCCGTTGGTGGAGTTCAGGCCTTGGGCAGCGGTGGCATTTGGGTTGCTTGTTTTTTTGGCTGCAGTTTTCGTGCGGCCGCGTTGGCGGGCGAGGCTCGGCATTGCGTTGGCAGTCGTACTGGTCGCCTTTTGGTGGGCATCGATCCCGCCTCGTCAGCATCGCGATTGGAAGCCGGAGGTGGCTTTGACGGCGCATGTGGAAATCGATGGCGACATTGCGACCATCCACAATCTCCGCAATTTTGATTACCGCACGACGGAGGATTTCACAGCGCGATACGAATTGCGAAAGGTCGACCTGCGAAAGTTGCGCGGTGTCGATATATTCATCAACTACTGGGGTTCGCCGTACATGGCACATCCGATTTTTTCGTATGACTTTGGAGATGACGGGCGGGTTTGTTTCAGCATCGAGACGCGGCCCGAAAAGGGCGAATCGTATTCCGCGCTGGGCGGATTGTATCGGCGCTTCGAGCTGTTTTATGTCGTGGCCGACGAGCGCGATGTGATCCGCGTGCGATCAAACTACCGCAACGGCGAGGATGTTTACCTCTATCGCCTCGGAACGAAGGGCGCGCGCGAAAGCTTTTTGGAGTATGTGCGTATCGTCAACGAGCTGCATGAGCATCCGCGCTGGTACAATGCCATCGCCAACAACTGCACCACGGCCATTCGCAAGCAAAAGCTCGGATCCGATCGCCGGCCTTTCGATTGGCGCCTCATCGTGAACGGGTTTGGCGACGAGTTGCTCTACGAGCGGGGTCAATTGGTTCAATCGCTGTCCTTTTCCGAACTCAAGCGTATCTCGCGTGTGAATGAAAAAGCCAAGTTGGCGGACCAATCGCCGGATTTTTCCGACCGCATTCGCGAAGGGTTGCCGGGCTTGTAGATTCAAGAATCCAGAATTAAGAAGCCAGAGAAGAGGGTAGGGATGAAAATCGAAGTCGGCGAGGCGGCTTCTTTGCCCTGCCATTGCAGGCTAGATCAAGCCGCGTCTTGGTCACTGCGCTTGCGGCGCAGGACGGGCGGGCGTTCGCCGCTGACGGTTTGTTCGTTGATCGTGACGAGATCGATGTCACTTCGTGAGGGGATTTCGAACATCACATCGAGCATCATTTTCTCGAAGATCGAGCGCAGCGCGCGGGCGCCAGTGCCGCGGCGTACGGCTTCTTCGGCGAGGGCGCGGAGGGCATCGGGAGTGATCTTGAGCTTCACGCCATTCATGGCGAGCTGCTTCGCGTACTGCTTGGTGAGGGCGTTGCGCGGTTCGGTGAGAATTTGGACGAGCTCGTCTTCGGTGAGTTTGCGCAGCGAAGAAATCACTGGCAGGCGGCCGATGAATTCGGGGATGAGGCCGTAGTGGAGCAGATCCTCGGGTTGGACCCGGCAGAGGATCGAGTTTTCATCCTCCTCTTGTTTGTGGTTGGCATTTTTGCCGGCGTGGAAACCAAGCGTGTTGCTGCCGAGGCGGCGGCGAATGATGTCCTCGAGGCCGACGAATGCGCCGCCGACGATGAAGAGGATCTTCTCGGTGTTGACCTGGATGTATTCCTGCTGTGGATGTTTGCGGCCACCTTGGGGCGGGACGCTGCAGACCGTGCCTTCGAGAATTTTGAGAAGTGCTTGTTGCACGCCTTCGCCAGACACATCGCGGGTGATCGAAACATTTTCCGTCTTGCGGCCGATCTTGTCGATTTCGTCGACATAGATGATGCCGCGTTCGGCGCGGGCGACATCGAAGTCTGCGGCTTGAAGGAGGCGCAGGATGATGTTTTCCACGTCCTCGCCGACATAGCCGGCCTCGGTGAGGGTGGTGGCATCGACGATGCAGAAGGGGACATCGAGCACGCGGGCGAGCGTGCGGGCGAGCAAGGTCTTGCCGGATCCGGTGGGGCCGAGCAGGAGGATGTTGGATTTTTCGATTTCAACATCCTTGAATTCGTCGCCAAGGCGAGCTTGGTCCTGATTGAGGCGCTGGTAGTGGTTGTAGACCGCGACCGAGAGGATTTTCTTTGCTTCCTCTTGGCCGATCACGAACGAGTTGAGGTGTTCGAGGATCGATGCCGGCGAGGGGATGCCGAGAGCGGTTTTGTCAGCCTTGCCTTTGCCTTTTTTTGGCGTGCTGCGGAGTTCCTTTTCGAGGATGTCGGAGCAAACGCCGACGCACTCGTTGCAAATGTAAACGCCGGGACCTGCGATGAGTTTTTTGACCTCCGAGTGGCTCTTTCCGCAGAATGAGCACATGGTAAGGTTGGAGGCGCGGGCCATCGGGATGCGTGGGTTTGGGGGCTCAGCTTTCGGCCGGTTTGCTGTCGGCTAGTGCGGCGACGGCATCGGGAAGTTGCTTGCGACTTTCGAGGACCTTGTCGACGAGTCCATAGGCCACTGATTCCTCAGCGGTCATGTAGTTGTCGCGATCCGAATCGTGCTCAACCTGCTCGATTGTCTTGCCGGTGTGTTTGGCAAGGATGCCATTGAGGCGTTTCTTGAGGTTGAACATGAAACCGATGGTGCGCTCGACATCGGATGCGGTACCTTGCGCGCCGCCGGAAACTTGGTGGATCATCACATGTGAGTTGGGCAGGCAGAAGCGCTTGCCCTTGGTGCCCGCGGTGAGAAGCACCGAGCCCATCGAGGCCGCAATGCCGATGCAGTAGGTGTTCACATCGCAGGTGAGGAACTGCATGGTGTCGTACATCGCGAGGCCGGCGGTAACGGAACCGCCAGGTGAGTTGATGTAAATGTGGATGTCCTTTTTCGGATCCTGCATCTGGAGGAAGAGCAGCTGGGCGATCACCGAGTTTGCAACAAAATCATCGATCGGAGTGCCGATGAAAATGATGCGGTCCTTGAGCAGGCGCGAGTAGATGTCGAACGAGCGTTCGCCGCGGCCATCCTGTTCGATGACGACGGGGACATAGTAGCTGTTGCGGGGGGAGGTGCTCATGGATGTCGGATTGGTGATGGTCATATTTACTCTTCAGTGAGTGCGGCTTCCGCCGATTCCACAACATCGGCGTGCTCGACTAGGAAGTCAATGGCCTTGCCGATGATCATCGAGCTGCGGACAGAAGAAATCCTGCCAGAGCGACGCATGTCGTTGATGAATTTCTTCGGTGCGACCTTTCTAGCGGCGGCAAGCTGAACGAGGTGGTTGACGAGCTCGTTGTCATTGACCGCGATTTTTTCGGCGCGGGCGATTTCCTGGAGGATGAAATTCGCGCGGAGGTTTGAGACCGCCTGCTGTTTCGCGTTGGCGAAAATGTCGTCTTGCTGAGACTGGATTTGGTCTTCAGTGACACCCGATTGGACGCCGCGGCGGACCATCGCATCGGCCTGATTTTGCGTTTCGTTGGCAACGAGTTCCTCGGGGAGCTCGAAATCCGCCTGGTTGGTAAAGTGAGCGACGATTTGGTTGACCTTCATTTCATCGATGCGGCGCTTGCGCTCTTGGGCCATGTTGCTGCGGATGATCTCGGTGATGTCGGCCAGGGATTTGCCAGGAGCGAGGCGCTCGGCGAGTTCGTCATTGAGCTCGGGCAAGATCGACTGTTTGAGTTCGCCAAGGGTGGTGGCGAAGACCATTTCGCGGTTGCGGAGATCGGCAACGGGGAAGTCTTCAGGCAGGGTGACGGTGATGTCGCGTTGGTCGCCGGGCTTCATGCCGACGAGTTGGGCGGCGAAGCCGGGAAGGAAAGTTTTTTCATCGATGCGGACCCAGAACCCTTCGCGGCCTTCGAGGTAACCGAGGCTTTTGCCAAGGACTTCAGCGCTTGGTTTGCCGTCGACAGTCGAGGAATAATTGATCACCGCGAAGTCGCCTATTTCGGCGGCTCTGCCTTCGACATCGGTGAAGTCAGCGAAGCGTTCGCGCAGGGTCTCGAGTTGGCTTTGCAATTCCTCTTCGGGCAGCTCGAGGCTCGGCACGGTGACCTTGATGCCTTTGTAGTCCGGCAGTTTCACTTCCGGTGCGAGCATGAGCTTGGTGCTGAAGCTCAGGCCACCGTCGGCGGCATCGGAAAGGTCTTCGACGCGGCCGAAATCGAGCACCTTGAGGTCTTCCTGTTTGATCGCCTCGTCGAGCGCACTATTGATCAGCGTTTCGCGGCTCTCGGCTTCAATTTCCTTGCTGAAGCGTTTTTCAATGACGGCGCGAGGGGCCTTGCCGGGGCGGAATCCCGGTACCTTTGCCTTGGAGGCAAGGCTTTGGGCGACTTTTTGACGCTCGATTTGAACTTTGTCCGCAGGGATTTCGACGCGGAGGGTGGCAGTGCAATTTGGTTGCTTCTCGACAAGGATCTTCATGGCAAAGGGGGCTTGCGGCCATTGGCGGCCGGGGCGGGGAAGCTAGTGGACGACCTGGGGGCTTGTCAAACCAGGTGTTTGGGAGGGGGGTAATCGAGATTGCAGAGCCAGGGGGTGAAGATAGCTCTCAAACACGCAGTCGCAAATCCCGCGCGCTCCATAGCAAGTTTGCCGCGGGGCGCGCGTTGCCTCTCAGTTTCCGCGCGCCATCTTTGCGTCTTGGGCTAAAGCGTTCTCTCGCTTCCGCGAAGGCTTCGTTGACAAATGCCTTGCTGCCGATCACGGCACCGTCAGTGAAGTATCGCACACGGCAC
>JAPOLH010000084.1 GCA_029977225.1 Verrucomicrobiaceae bacterium
GCTCATCGATCAGCTCCGTCATCGCGTCGATGCTTGCGACCTCGATGTCGATGCAGGCGGCCTCGTCCAGCACCTCGCGCAGCATGGCCGCCCGCGTGGCGGCACCCAAGTCGCCCGCGCCGCCTTCTGCCGCCATTCGGGCGGTGAAAAGCAGGGGAATTCCCTGCAAATGGCCCCAAGGTTTTGCCCCGGCGCTGCTCTCGCCATGAATGAGATCGAGTCGCACTTCGGCAAGATCGCAGCAGCCGGCCACAAAATCATGGCTCGCGGCGCGTGCATCCGCCGCGCTGCCAAAGCTGCCAACCACCCGCGGCCGACGATCCGAGCAATCCAAAAATTTCACGCCCGAAGTAATGGCTTCATTTGCCATCGCGTCAATCGCATGTAGGGTCCACGTGACCTGAAGGCGCATCAATGCTGGAAATTTTTCCGCCAACCCACGCTTTTGGCTCGCCAAGGCGAACGCAAAAATTAAGTTCTCGGATCCTAGCCAAGCGCATGAGACATCTGCTTCAACCCATTTTCCTTTGCTCATTTTCCTTAATTGCCGCCACGCTGCCATTTGGCAGGGCCGCCGCGCAGCAGTTCAAGGTGGTCGGCGACAAGCCGTCGTTTGAGGACATTCAGTCTCCGGAATTTTCCGGGGTAAAACAAAAGCCATTCAAGGCCAAGGACTGGCTCGAGCTCGAAGCCAAGATCCGCATTTCGATGAGCCCAGAGCCCAACTCTAAGACTTGCGAGAAGCTCACGGTGAAGTGGTTTGTGGCAGTCAAAAACCCTGAGAAACCCAACTCAATGCTGCTCTTGTCCAAGGTGGTCGATCACGTCAACGCCCCACTCGAAGCGGATGTCTACAGCTCGGTTTACCTCTCGCCCGCTTCGATCAAGCGTCTCACCGGCGCCGACCGTGCCGGCAAATCATCGGTCGAAGCTGTTGGCTACGAAGTTCTGATCAATGGTGAGCGGCTGTTTCAGGAAACCAGCAAGTTCAAGAACGGTTGGTGGAGCATGGCCTCCGACAAGATCTCCAGCACCGACACCGTGCCTCTGCTCAACAAGTCGGAGACGCCCTTTGCGGCGATGTGGTGGGATCGCTTTATGGAGGTCAGCGCCTCCTCCGGTCGCTAAAGAAGCGCACCGCGTTACCCCCGTCTTGAGATTGGTCTCACCAACCCTTTCCTTATCTTCCCCGGATCATGGCTGAACCCCAGACAAGCATCGCTCTCAACATCGGCTCCCAACGCATCGGCATGGCGGTTTTCGAGACTTCGAAGGACGGCGAGCTGGTGCTGCGAGCCTATGATTCGGAGTCGATCGTGGCGGATCCCGCTCTGGATGCCTCGCGCATTCCGCAGACACGCGTGGCAATCGGCGACCTGGCGCAGCGCTTGAAGCTCGGCAAAACCAAGGCCCGGTATGCGATTTCCGGTCAGTCGGTTTTCACCCGCTTCGTCAAGCTGCCGCCTCTCCAAGCGGACAATGTCGAGCAACTTGTCACCTTCGAGGCCCAGCAACATGTGCCGTTCCCGCTCGATGAAGTGGTTTGGGTGTTACGAGCTCATCGATGGAGCCGCGGAAAAGGAAGCGGTGATTGTAGCGATCAAGGGCGACGCGCTCGATGAGATCAATGGTGTGGTCAACGAAAGCGGCATTGGCACTGTCGAAGTGGATGTGGCGCCCATGGCGATTTTCAATGCCTTTCGTGCAGCGTACGGTCAACCCGAAGAGCCTGTACTCCTGGTCGACATCGGAGCCAAGACCAGCAACCTCCTTTACATCGAGGGCAACCGCTTTTTCACCCGCAGCGTGGCAGTGGGCGGGGTCTCAATCACCGCCGCCATCGCCAAGGAATACCAACTTTCCTTTCTCGATGCGGAGCATCAGAAAATTTCCAACGGGCTGGTGGCCCTCGGTGCCGGGCACACCTCCCAACTCGATGAGGCGGTGGCCGCGCTGGCGACGGTCATCCGCAACGCTTTGAGCCGTCTGGTCGCCGAAACGACCCGCACCACCAGCTACTACCGCAGTCAGCATGGGGGCAGCGCGCCACGCCGCGTGATCCTTGCCGGCGGCGGAGCGAACCTGCCATACACACTGGAATTCTTTCAGGAAAAACTCAATTTGCCGGTCGAGTTTTTTAACCCGCTTCCGGCGATCACGCTGGGCGTGGGCGTCGATGTCGAGCAGATCCAGCGCGAGGCTCACACGATGGGCGAGTTGATCGGACTCGGCCTGCGAGGTGTCGGCAAATCGCAGATTCACATCGATCTGGTTCCACATTCGGTCGAGCAAGCCCGCGCTGCCCAGCGCCGGAAGCCCTACCTGATCGCCGCGGCCGCCATCCTCATCGGCGGCATGGGCGTGTGGGCTTTTCTCACCAACGCCGCGGCTACCAAGGCTGCGGATGAGGCGCGCACGATGATCGAACAACGCGATTCACTCGCCCCGCTCAAATTCCAAATCGATTCTCTCCTCAAAAAAGAAAACGCACTGCGCCGCATTGCCACCGGCTACACCAACCTCGAATCCGAGCATGCCTACTGGATGGATCTAATCAGCGAGGTACGCGGTGCGTTTGCAAGCGATGCCGTCTGGCTCACGGATTTTGAGCCGATCAGCGGCTTCAACCCTGCCAAGGCGCTGGGCGCCAAATCCGCCCCCGGCGATCGCGGCAACAATGGCCAAGAGGTCGTGAAACAGGAGTTTTTCAGCAACGCTTATGGCGCCAGTTCGCTCAACGAGATTCGTAACGATGCCAACCCCGCACCGAAGCGCCCGAACGCCGCGGTAGCTGCAACCGCCACGGCCAATGCGGTCCGCATTAAGGGCTTCTGGCGGGAAAACCCGAAGAGCCAAAACCTAGTTTCAGAGCTGCTCAAAAACCTCCGCGAGAAATCCAGCGGATTCCGCTTCACCACCAAGGATGCAAAAGGTGCCGAAGTCGCGCTCAGCGATGAGCAGATCCTCGCCATCACCGTCGAGGGCAAGCCTGGCGATCTTGGCTTTCCGTTCCAAATCATTCTTCCCTTGGCCCGCGAGATCCCCATCAAGTAAGCCGAAGCAAACCATTTCCATTTAAACCATGAGTTGGACCAAGGATCACGCATTCACCATCGCGCTCGGCGGCATCACCCTCGCCGCCGCTGGCGGGCTGTTTGTCGTCGGCTTGAAGGGCGCTTCCGCATACGATCAGGCAAAGTCGGAATTCGACGCCGCCGTTGAGGAGGCTCACTCGTTTGAGAGCCTCGCTCTCTATCCGCAGGCGCAAAACCGCGACAGCAAACAAAAGGCGCTCGACGATTATCGCAAGTCTCTCGATTCGCTCCAGCAGGCCTTCGAAAAATTTCGCCCTGGTGAGATCAAAAACATTTCACCCCAAGATTTCACCAATCACCTGATCGCAGTCAGCGATGAGGTTCGCGATGCCTTTGGCAAGGCAGGCACGCAGCTGCCCAATGCATTTTTTTGCGGCTTCGAAGGCTACAGGGATGCGCTCGCTCGAGGCAATGCGACTGGCATACTGGACTACCAGTTGACCGGTATCAGGGCGGTGTTGATGGCGCTTGCGGCGGCGGGACCCAGCGAGCTCAAAAATTTGCATCGTCCTCCGCTGGGTGAGGAGGACGGCACGGCATTCAAGCCGCTCGAGGCCCAAGTCGCGCGAGCGCTGCCGATGGAAATTACCTTCCGCGCCAATGAAAAATCCTTGCGAGCTTTCACCACAGAGCTCTCAAAACTCGACAAGCATTACGCGGTGATCCGCTCGATCCGCATTGTGAATGCGAAAAAAGATCCGCCACGAACCAGTGACGCCAAGTTCGAGCCGCTCGCTTCGCAGACTACACCCGCGCCAAATGCAGGTCAGCCGGCCGCCGAGTCGTGGTTGGGCACGGAAACCACCATGGCTTCCAAGCCCGGCACCCGCATGCTTTCGCAGGTACTCGGCCGCGAGGAAGTCCTCGTTTTCCTGCGCGTCGATCTCATGCAGTTTTTGCCCGCCGCCAAGCTGCCCTGATTTCGCTTCCAGACCCCTTTTCCGCGTCATGTCCTGGTTTTCCCAAAATTACGAAAAAGCCTCGCTCGGTGGAGCCGTCGCCCTTGCGCTCGGCTTGGCCTATCTCGGTTGGTCCAAGCTCAATTCGGTCGAGGAGGATTTCGCCACTTCGCTCGCAGGTGCTGGCAACAACAAGACCGCGGTCGAGGGCGCGGATCTGATCCCCAAGGCGCGCCAGTCGATGACGCTCGACCGCACCTGGGCACAAGCCACCGATAGCGAACGCCCAGTCGACCTCTTCACAGGCATTCCCCTTTTCATCTCGAGCAAAGATCCCCAAAAAGCGATCGATCTTCGCAAGGACGCACCGCTCCATCCACCGATTCCCAACGATTGGTGGATTGAAAACCGTCTCGACCCGGGTTTTGCCGACTCGTCAAGCCAGGATCCCGACGCCGATGGCTTCTCGAACGCCGAGGAATACAACGCCCAGACCGACCCCAACAACAAGGGCTCGATACCGCCGCTCATCGCCAAATTGATGTTCGTTAAGGACGAGAGCCTGGCTTGGGTGATCCGTCCCGGCTACGGCTCGGAAGGGAAATTTCCTTTCAATTATGAGGATTCGAAAGGAGGCAAAAACAAGATCTCGCCAGCTGAAATGATCGCCCCCGGTGGCTTGCTTTTTTCGAAGCCGCCGATGCAAAACCGCTTCAAGCTGCTTGGATCCGAGACCCGCAAGGAGCTCAACAAAAAGATCAATGTCGAGATGGAGGTCACCCTCGTCCGCATCGAGGATCAGCGTCCTAACAAAAAAGGGGTCATTTACGAGCTGCCATCGCCGCTTTCCGCTGACCGCAAAAGCGATTATGTCCAATACGACCGCACTGCGGTTTTCACGCTGCAGGCACTGGGCATGGCCGGCCAGGAGTTTAAAGTGGAGGAAAATACCCCCTTCGCCCTACCTCCGGACAAGCCGAACAAGGACTACCTCCTCAAAACCATCAGCCCAGGCGTCGTGAGTATCGAGTACACGGCGGCCGACGGCGGCCGAAAAACCATCGAAATCAAGAAGGGCCAGCTCCCGAATTTCACCAACTGATCCCCGCAGAAAGATCTTTTCAAATCCTCATTAATCCTCAAAATTTGAGTCCCACCATCATGCTAAAGATGCCCTCAGTTTTCTCCTGCCGCAGTGTCATTGCGCTCATGGCTTTGGCCGGTTCGCTGCCTACGATGGTGACCATTGCCTCTGCCGGCGAAGGCGGGTACGGCTATAGCAGTCTTGCGCAGCGCGAAATGCTTCGCCGTCAGGATGCGGCCGTCGAAGGTGATCGCTTGCTTGCCGAAGGCCGCGAGGCCTATGCGAAAGGCGATTACCAACAAGCGGTCGACAAATACACGCAAGCAGTCCAGCGAGTACCCAATGCCCCGGCTTTCGCCGATCGTCGCCAGAGCTATGTCGACCACCTCGGTGATGCCAGCGTCGCTCTTTCGATGCAGCACCGCAAGGTCGGCAAATACGCCGAAGCCCGCACCCTGCTCGAGGCCGTGATCGCCCAAGACCCGAACAACGCCGAGGCCAAACGCGAACTTTCCTACCTCGACGACCCGATCCGCACCAATCCGGCGCTCACCTACGAGCACACCCAGAATGTCGACAAGGTGCGCCGCACGCTCTACACCGCAGAAGGCAACTACAACCTCGGCAAGTACGACGATGCCAAGCGTGAGTACGAAAATGTCCTGCGCATCGATCCTCACAACTCCGCTGCCCGTCGCGGCATGGAGCGCATCGCAGCCGCAAAATCCGATTACTACCGAGCCGCATACGACCACACCCGCGCTGAGCTTCTCTCGCAAGTTGATGCGGCATGGGAGCTCGCCGTGCCCGCCGAAATTCCCGAGCTGCCAACCGGCACTCAGGTCACCCAAGACGGGGGCTCCGGCGTCGCCTACATCAACGAAAAACTTCGCCGCATCGTCATCCCGCGCATCGACTTCGAAGACACGACCGTCGAGGAAGCCATCGACTTCCTCCGCATGCGCTCGGCCGAGCTGGATACGCTCGAGCTCGACCCCACCCGCAAGGGCGTGAACTTCGTCGTTCGCCGCCCGCGCACGGCTCCGGCGGCCACAGAGGTCGTTCCCGATGCAGGTCTCGATCCGGGCGTAGGCGCCGCAGCATTGCCGACACCATCCGATCCGGGCTCGCTCCGCGTCCGCGAACTTCGCGTTCGCAATGTCCCACTCGCCGTCGCGCTCAAGTACATCTGCGACCAAACGAAACTTCGCTTCAAGGTCGATGACTTCGCCGTCACGCTTGTTCCACAAACCGAATCCGGTGAGGACATCTTCACCCGCACCTTCACGGTTCCGCCCGACTTTTCCGCCGCGCTTGGCAGCGGCGATGGCGGCGGCGCCCAAGCCGAGGTCGATCCCTTTGCCGAACCTGCCGCTGGCGGCGGTGGCGCCAAACTCACTGCCCGCAAGCCGATCATTGAGCTTCTCAAAAGCTCGGGCATCACCTTTGGTGAAGGCACCTCGGCCACCCTCAGCAACTCCGGTGTCCTGCTCGTGACCAACACTCCGACCGAGCTCGACAAGGTCGAACAACTCGTCCAAGCCGTCGGCAACAAGCAACCCAAGCAGGTCAAAATCACCTCGAAGTTTGTCGAGATTTCGCAAGAAAACAACGAAGAACTCGGCTTCGACTGGGTGCTCGGGTTTGTTGGCGACCCGCTCGGCAGTGTAACGGGTGCTGGCGGCACCATCGGCAATGGAGTGGAGCGTTCTGCTACTGATTTTTCCGGTGAATCCTTTAGCGAAGGCGTTCCCAATCCACCCAACAACATCATGACGGCTGGGAATCGCAGCGGCGACAGCGCCGTCAGCCGCAACAGCATCGATGCGCTCCTCAACAATCCGGATCGCACGGCTCAAACCGCGAATGTCGCTCCTGGCATTCTCTCCCTGACCGGCATCTTCAGTGATGCCGAATTCAAAATGATGATGCGCGGCCTCTCCCAGAAGAAGGGCGCCGATGTGATGTCTGCCCCCTCGGTCACCGCCCGCTCTGGCCAGAAGGCAAAGATCGAAGTCATCCGCGAATTCATCTATCCCACCGAATACGAACCACCGGAGTCTCTGATGTCTTCACTTGATGCCCTGCTGGCAGGCTTTGGCAA
>JAPOLH010000085.1 GCA_029977225.1 Verrucomicrobiaceae bacterium
CCTGAGAGCGCGTGGTAGAGCGCATCGCTGCGTGAGGGATTCGTTTTCCTGAGGGATCAAAGAAGCGGAAAAAGTCGCCGCCCCCGACGTTGTGCGTCCACCCCCACTGCGAGTTATTGCCCATCGAATTGACCATGACGGGGCGCACATCGGTGATGGTGCAATTCGCTTGGCCTTGATCGGGCTCATAACAAATCGTTTCGCCCCAAGAACCCAAGGCGCTCTGCTCCCACAATTGATTGCTGCCCCAGCCGATCAGTGAAAGTTGCGCGTGTGAGGCCGCCGCAACACCGCCCCAATGGGCGAAGGCCATGGTGAGCTCCAACTCGAAGGTCCCGCCTGCCGGCAGTCGCACTTGGGAAAACCCGTGAAACCAATGACCCGCGTAGACGCCGCCTCGAGGATCGATGTGCCAATTTTTGCTGAGTTGCACGGGGATGCCGGTGGGGTTCCCTTCCGCATCGCGCAACATCACTGAAACGCCGGTGATGGAACCTCTGACGAGTCGGGAAAATCGATTTTTTTCGAACATCAAGCGCACGGTTTTTGCGCCTTTGGTGGGATTGCTCAGATTCAATCGCACGCGCTCGATCGCATCATTGGACGGTGCTGCAGCACCTGGCGGCAAGACCGGAACGACAGCATCAAGATTCACGCGGTGCCAACCGCGCGATGGCTCGTAGTCCACCGGGCAGGCTTTGCCGCTGGGAATCTCGGTGGCTTTGACGACGAGCGGGCAATTGCTGTTTTCCTCCTGAAAATTGACCGGGTTGAATGCGAGCGACACTTCATGCCAGTCCTTTGAAGTCCATGTTTCAGAAGGCGAAAGCTCCCAGCGTTTGCTCAACATCTTCGCGCCCATTGCCGAGCCCAGCCTGATTTCCATCGAGGCATCTTTCCATTTCTCGATAAGCAGCGAGTCGGATGCCACACCATCCGGGCGGAAGCTCCATTCCCTCACCGGCATGAGTTGCGGATCGCGCATCCCGGGTTTGGCAAAACTCTGGTGGACTTCCTTCGGCTTCAGCGCGCGATTGTAAAAGCGGACTTCATCGACGACTCCACGGAACTGATAGATTGGATTGGGTTTGTCCTGACGACCTCCGATTGCAAGGCCACGGTTTGCCGGCACACGCTTGCGGCCGATCGATTTCGCACCTACCTCCGCTCCGTTCACAAACAACCGCAAAGTTGCTCCATCGTAACTCATCGCCAGATGGTTCCATGCATCGAACTTCACCTTCTTGTGCGGGGCAGGCACCACGAATGAATTTTTAGCACCACCACCGATGTTCATCACGGCACGAACTGTGCCATTAAGGAGGTTGATGCCATAATTGCCTTCTGCGGCTTCATGGTAGTTCTTGCAAACCAACCACGGCATCGTGGCCTGATCGGTTGGGATGAATGCCCACAGACCAAGCGTGAAGCATTCCGGATCAAGTGCAGGGTCGTGTGGGATTTCAAATTGATTGCTGCCATCGAGACCGAAACCTCCGCCAACTTTTCCGAATGAAGCATCGCCCTTTTCAATTGGTTGCAAACCCGGTCGCGCGGCGAAGATCAAAGCCAATCGATCCGGCCATGCCGCCGTTTCAAAGCGCGCCTCGAGATTCAGTTTCTCACCATTGGCCGAGGTAAAAACCAGATCCGTCACATCGGAGCGCTGCATGAGGCGCCCGGCTTCGATCACGCGCGGCCCGCCAAAGCGGCTCCATTTTCCGCCCTCAGTGCATTGGTACCTCTTGCCGTTTGCGGTGAGCGTAAGTTCCAGGCTGATATTGCCCGACTGCGAAATCGCCAAAGCATCTTTCTTACCGGGCCGAACCGCTCCCAAGTGGGAAATTTCAAGTTTCTCGGTGTCCAACACCATCGCATAGCTGCCGGTTTGAATGCAGCGTTTCCATGGCGCACCCGGCAAGATTTGGGGAAACCCCTCCATCCACCACGAGGCGGAGTGATCTCGGGCTTGGGGCATCATCGATGCGATCGAAACCGGCTGAGCAAAGCCCACGCCCGCGCACGCGACGATGCCTGCTAGGGTCGCCATGGCCTTCATTCGAATGTAGGGTGGAAGGCTTAAACTCATTGTCAATGGCTGCGGGCTGATGCGAGATCGGAAGGATTGCGATTACGATCCTCGTAATCTTTTCTCCAAATCTTGCCGCACGGGTATCATCCGTTTGGATGATTGCCGCTACGGCGCGACAGGTTGAGCCGCGAAGGAAAAGACCGGCCAGCCATTTTTGTCTTTAAGGTTCGGGAGGGCGATTTCTTTCCAGCCCATGCGAACGAACTTCGGCTCACGCAGTGACGACGCGCTGACCTCGACCGTGTTGCCGACGATTGTGGCATCGGCCGGGACGAAATTGGTGCCGTCGGCGGAGAGCTCAAACCATGTGGGTGGTTTACCGTCAGACGTCACGAGGCCTTGGCCAATGTCCTTGAAAGCCACCACTACTTTCGAGCCGTTGCGTTTGGCGGCAGCAAAGCTCGGGCCGGTGGCGACGACATTCTTGCCGTATTGTGAATTCAAGGCCAAGGCCGCGAGGCGCTCGCCGACCGGTTGTTTGTCGGGAGGGTGGATGTCTTTGATGTCGATTCTTGTGTCGTGCAGCGGAATGATGCCCATGCTTGGAATTTCACGGGCGGCACGGTACTGGGCCGCCCAGATGTTGTTGCAAAGCGTGCTGTCGTTCGGGTTTCTTCCGCGGCTGTAATCGAAGGGCGCGATTTGAGCTTGGAGAATCGGGATGTTTTTCACCTGAAAAATCCGCGACCAACCTGCCGAGAGGGCCTGTAGTTTTTGGAAATAATCCGATGCCCCGCGATTTGACTCACCCTGATACCAGATCGCGCCACGAAGCGCATAGGGAGCAAGTGGCAGGATCATCGCGTTGCCAACAGTTTTCGCCCTATCACCCGGTTTGGGAAGCGGTAGCCCGGCGGCCGTGTAGCCTTCGTCGGGAATGAAGCACTCGATGGGCATACCACCCCACGAAGAGGAAATGAACGCCACCGGCACGCCGAGCTCCTTCTGGAGTTTGGCAGCAAAGAAAAACCCGACCGCCGAGACCCCTTCGTCTTCAATGCGACAACTGATGTCGGGCTGTCCTGCGATGGGATTGCTGGTTGAACTCAAATTGAATTTTTCCGGATTGCTGACCATCTCGGCGCAGTTTTTCCACGCGCCATCGATGTCACTCTGTGGAGAGCGCGCCGACACGCACTTCAAATGCAGCGCGCGCACGAGACGATTGTCCTTGTGGGTTTGAGCCTGGAGTCTCTGCTCCGGCAACACCTGCCCCCAAGTCCACTGCATGTTCGATTGCCCGGAGGCGAGCCAGACTTCGCCGACGAGGACATCGTCAAACTTGATCTCGTTTTTGCCTTTCACCGTCATCGTGCGCGATTCCGCCGAGGCCGGCATGGGGTCGAGTTTGACGATCCATTTTCCATTCGAATCGGCTCTGGTTTTTTTTACCTGACCGGCAAATGCCACCGTCACTTCCTCACCTGCCTCGGCCGCACCCCAAATCGGAACTTTCCTATCGCGCTGGAGGACCATTTTGCTTCCAAACACCCGGGGTAGGCTGACTTGAGTTTTGAAAACTCCGCTCAGCACAGGCGCCAGGCGCACCTCGGGGCCGAAGGATGGACTGGTTGGCGAAGTGGCAACGACTTTCACTCGCAGATGATTTTTGCCCGGCTTCAGGGCCTTCGTCACATCGAGCTCAAACGGCGGCATCCAGAGTGTTTCAAATTCCTTACCATTCAAGGTGGCCGTCGCCATCACATTCACTTTACCGAGGTCGAGCTTCACCGCTTTGGCTTTGGCTAGGGTTTCGGGCAGGTCGAAAACAATTTCCTGGGTGAGCGTGCTGGGAGCTTCCTGTCGCGGCACGGCGACCCAGCCGTCCTTGATCACAAACGGTTCGCAGGCGGGCGGGATATGGGCTTTTTGCTGCGCGCCGGTGGACATCGTAACCGTGTAGTTGCCGGGCTGCGAGGCTACACCGATCAGGCTTCCGCCCTTGTCATAATCAATCTCCAACTCGGCAGTGGAGAGCGGTTTGCCATCGCGTTCGGACTTCACGAACGAGCCTCCCGCCGGCAACTTGTCGCGAAACACGACAAAGAACGAATCCGCGGGATCGTTCACATGGAACGCCACGCGAGTGCCTTCTCCGTCCGGCCAGAACCTCGCGATCTTGCGCGTCTCTCCAGTCACAGGATTGAACAACTCGGGTGCCTTGCCTGAGGAGCGAAGCGTCACTTCGAATTGCCCGGCTTTGGAAAAATTCGACAGGAAAAAGATCATGCCATCCTTGAGGCGACGCGCCTTCCAGCGGAGCGAACCGCTTTCCTTGGAGCGAGCGGAGCTATTTTCAACTCCTGCATTTTTTGTGTGGTGACCGGGACACCCTCGACAAAGTTTGCTCCCTGTTTTTTGAGCTCTTCGATGCGCGCGCGGACTTGCGGCCGCATTTGCTGTGCGCCGGGGTGCGTGGGCATCGCCACCATTTTGTAGCGCGTCGAGATGCGCGCAGGGTCTTTCTCATCGGGCACGATCAACTCACCGTTTTCAACACGAGCCCGCTTCAGCAGAACATCGGAGTTGATGTAATCATAATCGTATCCTGGCGGCACGGGATTGGCGGGACCAGTCATCTGCGGTGCAAAATCGCCGATGTAAACCGCGATATCGGCAACTGGCTCGCCTTGGCGCAGCATCAGGTGGCAGCGTTGCAGATAACGCGTCCATGCGCGGCTGTGACCAAACCACGGCGTGTTGCGGTGGAAAGCGGTTCCGTAAACATTCACACCCGGCACGCCGTCGCGCGGTTGATGTTCACTCACATGCAGCACGAAGTGGTTGATGCCTTCGCAGAACAATTCCTCACCGCGTCTTTTGATCGTGTAAGGGTGCTGATGAAGGTCGTTGATGCTGGTGAAGGCCTCGGCGAAAACGGTTTGTTTGCCATAGATGTGAGCGGCGGAACTCGCGGCACGGCATTCGATCTTGCCGAAATTCAATCCCCTGCTCCAAAACTCACCCGCAATCTGGTCGGCGTATCCACCATAAGTGAGGAACTCGCCCGGAAAGCCCCAGTGCCCGTAATTTTCGCACCAGGTTCGAAGCCCATGCTCGGCCGCCACTTCACGCAAGCCGACGACATAGTTTTCCGCAATGAGTTGCGACACCGTTCGGCGCAGGTCGGATAAAAATCCATCCGAGTGCTTCGCGCTCTCGACCACGCGACCAGTTAGCACCGGCAGCATTTGGATGGGATCATAGCCATTGCGTTCGGCAAAAGTTTTGCCAAAGCCATCGGTCCAATTTTGCGATCCCACCTCATAGCTGTCGATGGTGACGCCTTTGAACGCCTTGCGTTCCGTGGGTGTCATGTCCTTAAGCAACCACTCGAACATCGAGTTGAAATTGTAGCGGATGTGTTGCTTGCTCATCTTGTCACATTCGAGCCCCGAACCCTCGGGCGGCGCGGGGGAGTTCCGTTTCCCGGTCGACACCATGCCGAAGTAGAGGATGGTCCAATCGCCCGGCGGCAGCTCGCAGGTGAGCACGCCATTGGCATCGAGCTTATCGGTGAGGTTCAAAATTTCCGAGCGGCGCAGCACTGCCGATGCATCGGTAGGTTGCTGGGTGTCGGGGAAGATGTAGGAGTCCCAAGTCGGGCTCGGCGTGGCATGCATGCGGCCGAGTTGTTTTTCCACCGCATGAGCGACAAGAGGGTCCGAACCAAGAGTCATCTCCGCCACACCCTTGATCGGCGTGCCCTCGAACTCAAAGACCTTCGCCGTGGCCTCCTTCAAGCTGTAGGTCACCGGTCCGAGCGGGAGAAAATCACTGAAAGGATTCGAGCCAACCGCCTTGATCTCCGCTACCAGCGTGCGTGCACCTTTACCATCCAAGGCATAAAGCTTGCCCTCGACCATGACCACATTTCCAAATCTTTGATTCACCGCCCAGTTCTGAGCTATCGGCACAAGCGTTAGTCCGCGTGCGGTGAATGGTTCGCTGTGTTCAAAGCGGACGATTTTTTCCTGCTTCGATGCAGCGGGCAGCTGCCATGGAAGCATCGACGCCGCGCCCAACACGCGGGATGCCTTCCAGTCTTGGGGAGCCGTCGCATCTTCGCGCCAGCCCGCAGCCTCGCCTGTACCCGCAAACCAAGAGGCATCGGTCGGAATCAACTGCTGCTTGCCGTCCTTTGAATCCAACATCAACGCCGCGATCAAGCCAGATGGACCGACGTCGGTATTTGTCACCGCGACCGCGATGACATTGTCGCCACGCTTGAGATGCGGAGTGATCGAAACCTGTTGCGGCGTTTTCCAAGCGACCCCTTTCACCACTTCCTTGCCATTGATCCATGCGACATAAGAATTGTCGGCAGCCATCATCATCGTTGCCGCATCGAGCGCGGCCGGATCGGCTTGAAAGACTTTTTTGAAGTACTTGATCCCCGCCGGGGCGCTGTTGGCACCATCTTCAGCCGGGTGCCAAATCCACGAGGACTTCGCGAGCGAAACGGCATCTTTCTGAACGGGTGGGATAACGCCCGGAACCGACACCGATTTTTTCCTCGGCACGGCCAGCACGGCGATGTCCTGCGGTGCATTCCGAACTTTTGCGGAAAACGGCCCGCCCTGCGCGGGAATCTCGTTCCAGATGACCCGGCGCATCGATTGCTCGGGTTTGATCCAAGGCCCGCCGGATTGACACCAACCCGGCGAGTTGAAGATGTAGATATCGACTCCCAGACGCGCGCCTTCCGACAGCGCGTGCTTCGTCGCAGCCTTCCACTCGGGCGAGAACATCTTCACCGGTCCCGACGGCTGACTCCCCTGCTCGATGTTACCAATCATCGCGAGGCGGATCCCCGCCTTTTTCATGGCTTCAAGATCCTTAGTGATCCCGTCTTGTGTAATGTCAGATTTGTACCAATACCAGTAGCACCACGGCTTGGTCTCCTCGGGCGGGTTTTGGAATTGCTGCGCAAGTGTCTCCGCTGCGGGAATCGTTGACTGCCATGGCACGACACTATCGGTGGGGTTCGC
>JAPOLH010000086.1 GCA_029977225.1 Verrucomicrobiaceae bacterium
GGGCAATGGGATTGTTCGTGCCCTCAGGGAAGGTGAGATAGCCGTGGCAAGACCGGGCCAAGTGCACGGGGCGACATCGAGACCAGTGACCGAGGTTTTGCCGGCGGCGTGGGCCTTTGCGGCGAGCCACGGATCGGTCATCCATGGTTTACGGTCTTGGGATTTGAACAAGGCGAGTGGTTCATTCAAACCGTGGGGGTTGTTGGCAGTGGCTACCGAGATATTGTTGATAATGCCATCTGGGTAAGGAATCGCCGTGCCTTGGAATTTCATCTTTACGATGAGCTTGGCGCCTTGAGCCGGAGTCATGGTTTTCGCAAGTTGAAGGAAGACGGCATGATCGATGCCTTGGACGCCGAGTTTCCAGCCGTTGGCAGGATCGGCAGCCTGGGCGGCGGCGAGTTCGGGACTCAGGTTGGCAAAGGTGGACTTTGCGAGCGCAAAGGGCAGAGTGCGTTTTTTCCCACCTTCCTCGATTTCGATCGTGATGTCGGGTACAACTTTACGAATCGTTTTCAGATCCATCCCGTAGATGTGGTCTTCCTTCTCCGGTTGAAGATTCCAGAGGTGGTAGAATGGATTGAGGGAATTGATTTGAACCGTGTTGAAGGCCTCATTGGGCGCCAGGAAGACCATGGTCACCGTCTCGCTATCCGTAACGGGAAAAACAGGAAGCAACACCAAGTCGCGGCCACCGCCAGTTATAAAGCGGTTGGTGGTCTCAGGGATATCGAAGTTTAAAGCGGCAGGTCCCGCATAATGTCCTACGGCAGGTTCGATTTTTCTGGTTGCACAGGACGAGTCGACAAGTCTGAGGGCTGACCAGTTGATGGCCGTGCTGTCGTCGGGAACCTGGATTGCTTCGGGCGACTTGTCATTGCGGACAGGGTTCAGTGCGGCGAGGACTTTGTTAACCTCCCCGGAGACCTGCTTTTGCTTCTCCGTCGGAAGTTGGACATAGGGAGGGTAGGCCCGCGCACGGTTGCCATCCTGGTTTTCCAAGCCTTGCTCTTTGATGCTGTTGAAATAGGCCATCAAGCTGAAGAAGTCGCCTTGGGTAATTGGGTCATATTTGTGGTCATGGCAACGGGCGCAACCGATCGTCATGCCCAGCACGGCGGTGCCATAAGTGCTCACGCGGTCGACGGCGTATTCGATGAGCCACTCTTCAGGAATCGCACCACCCTCGTTGTTGATGCCATGATTGCGATTGAACGAAGTGGCGACCTTCTGATCGAGCGTGGCATTGGGCAGCAGGTCGCCGGCCAGTTGCTCGGTCAGGAACTGGTCGTAGGGCATGTTTTTGTTGAACGCGTTGATCACCCAGTCGCGCCATGGCCAACTCGTGCGAATCATCTCGTGGTGGAGGGCGTTGCTATCGCCGTAACGCGCAATGTCGAGCCAGTCGATCGCCATGCGCTCGCCGTAATGGGGCGAAGCCAGTGCCCGGTCGACCATATTCTCGTACGCCTTCTCGGAGGGGTCGGCAAGGTAGGCGTCGATCTGCTCGGGGGCCGGTGGGAGGCCGAGGAGGTCCATGTGCACGCGGCGCACAAGCGTTTCCTTATCGGCTTCGGGCGAGGGCTTGATGCCTTTGGATTCCAGCTTGGCGAGGACGAAATTGTCGATCGGCGTGCGTGGCCAGGCTTTGTCTTTCACCTCTGGCACCGGAGGTTTCACCGGAGCGACGAATGACCAGTGCGGCTCGTATTCGGCTCCTTGGCGGATCCACTCGGTGATGATTCCGATTTGTTCTGCGGTGAGCGCCGGTTTTTTCGCGTATGGCGGCGGCATGACCGCATTGGGGTCGTGAGTCACGATGCGCTGGAGCAGGAGACTCTTCTCGGGTTTCCCGGGCACGACGCCGTGGCGAGGTGGCTCACCCTGCTTGGCGAGATTGGCGCGCGAGTGCTCCTCGGTGTCGAGGCGGAACGGGCTGGTCTGGTTGTGCGAATCGGGGCCATGGCAGGCGAAACAGTTGTTCGACAAAATCGGCCGCACCTGACTGCTGAACGAGATTTTCTCCACGCCGGGGTTCGTGGCGGCCACCATGGTCTTGGCAGTCGATCCCGCAGGCGCGGCAGCACCAGAGGCTTGGGCTGGCTGGTTTTTCCCAGAGGAATTCACCGCCTGATCCGCGGCTTTTTTACAGGACGCCAAAGAAAAAACCCAGGCACTGAGAATGAGGACGAGAGCGGAAGGTTTCATCATGGGAAAAATGATTACGGTCAAATAATCGGACTCAAAAACGACGCTTCAACCCAAAAAATAGCGAAATAATTTATGCCAGCAATCGTTCATTTGGATGATGCGGGGAGGAGGGAAAGTTCTTGGCGATTGGTGATTGGGGAAGATGTTGAAGAAGTCCCTTCTTACCCTTCCCCAATGACTGATGAAGTCCTCTATCTGGGAAAGACGCCGGCAATTTCCTCGATCGAGACTCCCAGCAATTTGCGCACGAGCGGGTCGAGCGATTTTGGCGACCCGCGGAAGTGCATCGTCTCCTGCGTGTGGGAGAGCTTTTGACCCGGCGCCAGTGGCAGAGCCGGTGACGAGGTTTCGAGTTCGTAGAAGGGTCCAAGCGGAGGTTCGCCGGGTGCGGCTGGGCCGTCGTTGTACACATTGATCAAATCTCCCGCGTAGGGATCCTTGTGGTCCTGCCATTGCGAGCGCAGATAGGGAAGCGAAGCTGCATCGGCGGGTGGCACGGTGCGCACTACGGTCAACGCACCGCGCTCCGGATCGTATGCGCCAACGATGCCGTTGGTGCGACCGGGTGGAACACCGATCTTGGAACGATAGCCGCCGTCGCCTTTGAAAAAGACTCCCTTTGCATTGGTGATGAGACGGTCCTTGCCGAGTGCCCCGAAATAATCGGTGTTCACCTCAGGGCCCGGGCCTTTCTTGAGCGGCGCAACCACCGTGACTCCGGGGCCATGCTTGAACATTCCCAAAAGCCAAACGGAAATCAGTCCCTTGTCCTTAGTCCACGCTTCGGAGGAGCGGTTGGTGACGATGTTCTTCGTCTGGTAGGCGACGAGTGAAACTTCTTTGGGAATTTGCATGCCGATCATTTTCTCAATCGACTTGGCGGTGAGAATTTCGACCGTGCGCTCGATGCGCATTTTCAATGGCGTGCCGGCGCGATTCACAAGTTCGGCATCCTTGGCAAATTGAATCCGGCGGGTGTCGACCGACACCACATCGAATGCTTCGGTATCGAGCAGCGCAGGAGTTTTCCAGTGATCAAAATCATACGCCACCGGTGCGGGCGGGAAAAACAAAGCATACTGGCCACCCTCGGGCCCGAGCCAGAAACGCTCCTCACCACCGAAAATGTGAATGTGTTTCTCCACACCTTGGCGTTCCGCCTCGGGCTTGATGCCCTTGACGATGTTTGAGCGGTGCAGCCAACCCATGCTCACGCCTGCATTGCCACCATCGGTCGAGGTCATCACCCGCCCCTGCCATGCGGGCACCACCGCCACTCGCGCACCGGTGTCGGGAACTTCCAGCACGCGAACATCGGTGTGACTTTTCAAAAACTCCAAATCCTCGCCAAAGGTCGCCTCTGCGCGCGAAGACGAAGCAAAAAATGGAACAAAGGACAAAATGCGGATCAAGGTTTTCATCATGATGGTGGTGGCAAATTCAGCTGCACGGATTCAAACCAGGCAACATGTGAATCATTCTTCTGCGCGATCCCTTGAAAAGAAAAAACCATCCAGCGAGCGTGTGGTTTCGTGAGACGCCTTATCGCAACGCTTTGCCTTCGGAAGCCGATTGCTTTTCGTACTCCTCCTTGAAGGGGTTTACCTTGGGAGCGTATTTGTAAGCATCTTCGTTGACCATGCATGGCAATACGTCCTGCCACCATTGATCGTAGGCAGCGGAGAGCTGTTTCACCAACTCGGGTTGCCGATCGGCAATGTCGAGGACCTGACCAGGGTCTTGTCGCAAGTCGTACAATTCCCATGCCGCCGCGCCCCGCACCAGGGTGTATCGGCTGTTGCGAATCGAGCACCCGCCTTTGATGAATTTTTCCGGCGGGGCGCCGAGCTTAAATTCACCCCAACGACCGATGTGCGTCACAAGCTCCCGCTCGGCCCATGGTGCGTGCGCATTTTTCATCAAAGGCACAAGGCTGCGCCCTTCGATCTGGCTTTTCAATTTCGCATCCGGCGCGATACCTGTCAGCTCGAGCAGGGTCGGCATCACATCGATGGCCGATGCGAGCTGCGGCACGGTGGCCGGCTTGAGGGTGCCCGGCCAGCGCCAGAACGAAGCCGCGCGCGTGCCACCTTGCCATGCCGTGGCTTTGGAGTCACGCATGCCCGCGTTGTAAACCTCGCAGGCCGGTGCGTAGCCACCATTGTCGTTCATCAACAAAATCAGCGTGTTGCGATCGATCCCCCACTCCTTGAGCTTGGCCAACAGCTGCCCAATATTGTCATCAATGTTGGCGAGCATTCCGTAGAATGTCGCCACCGTATCGGAAACTTTACCCGCATAGGGTTTGATGTATTCCGGCGGGCAGGAAAGTGGTTCATGTGCGGCGTTGTAGGGAATGTAACAAAAAAACGGTTTTTGATCTTTTACCGATGCCATCCACTTCATCGCCTGCCTGGTGAACACATCGGTGCAAAATCCCTTGGTTTTTTCGAAGCGGCCGTTGTGCTTGATCACCGGATCAAAGTATTTGTTTCCCGGAACATCTCCGCAGCTGCCGGAATAGGATTGGCCGATGCCTCCGCCGCCGTGAATGAATACCTCATCGAAGCCGCGCCGATCGGGCTGATAAGCGGGCTCATCTCCAAGGTGCCATTTGCCAAAGATACCGGTTTTGTAACCGGCCGACTTGAACGCCTGCGTGAGCGTCACCGCATCCAATCGCAGCCGCTCGCGTTCGTGAATCGTGTGGGTCACACCGTTTTTGAATTCGTGCCGCCCGGTCAAGAATGCACTGCGCGTGGGCGAGCAGGTCGGGCTGACGTGGAAGTCGGTGAATCGCACACCCTCGTCGTGAAGGCGATCCATGTGCGGCGTCTTGAGGATGGGATTGCCAGTACAGGAAAAATCGCCGTAGCCCTGATCATCGGTGATGATGACAATGATATTGGGTCGTGTACCGGGCGCTGCCGCATCAACCACCGACAAAGCAGATACCCATGCCAGTGCGAGCGCGATCAAGCGGGCCAGTCTGGATATTGCAAATTTGCTCATTCTGTCGTTCATGAAGGTAAAAAAGGAGCTAAAAGAAACCTTGCAAGATTTCGCTCGGCGCGAGCCATGCGAGGGCCTTCGCAGCGACTGCCGGCCGCTCAGCGTTTGCGACGAAGCAGGGCGAGCGCTCCGAGGCTGCCAAGCAGCGTGAGCACGCTCGGCTCGGGGATGGCCGCGATAGTCACATAGCTGTAACCTTCGGCTTGGCCACCATTCGCACCCGCGGTGTTGTCGGCGTAATAGATGGTCCAAACTCCACCGGCATCGTTGAAGGTCGAACCCTCGGCGAGCGTGTTGCCAAGCGTATCCTTGAAGGTGCCGCTGAGGCTACCGTTGTAGGCAAACAGGGTGAACTTGTTGCCATCGGTGTATGTGCCAAGCTGCGCAAGATCGAGGATCGAACCGGCGCTGATGGTCAGGTCGCCAGCGACAATGCCCAGGTCGGCAGAACCCAGACCTGGTGACAAGCCACCCGTGAGCTCGTGGGTGTAAGTCGAGCTGGCACCGAGGGTGAGGTCGCCGTTGAAGGTGGTCGTACCGGGCGAGTTGCCAATCGCAAGCTCGGTGGAAACCGTCAGGTTTCCGATCACTGTGCCCGAACCAATGAGGGTGCCGATGGTGTAGCCGCCGGTTTTTTCGGAAACATCGAAGGTGCCCGAGGCAGTTGCATTGCCGAGCGAAACTTGGCTGGTGCCGCCGATGTTACCGGCCCCGGTGAGCTTGAGCGTGCCGCCGCTGATGAGGGTCGCGCCGCTGTAGCTGTTGGTGCCAGAGAGCGTGAGCGTGCCAGCGCCTTCTTTGATGAGGCCGCCGACGCCGGTGATCGATCCCGAGCTGGTACCGCTGCTGACCGAAAGGACATTGCCGTTGCTGAGATTGACGGTGCCACCGTTGAGGGTCGTGATCGAGCTGCTCACACCATTCAGGTTGGCCGTGCCGCTCGTCAGGGTGCCGATGGTGGCAACCCCGCCGATTGTGGTGCTGCCGCCGTTGAGGGTCGTGATGTTGGCAGCGCCGGTGATGCTGTTGGTCCCGCCGGTGATCGAGCTTGAGCTGAGCGAACCGGCGTTGACCGTGCCGCTGGAGATTGTGCCAGTGAGCAGGCCGCCTGCATTGATCGTGCCGCCAGTTATGTTGGCGTTGAGCGCGCCCACCGAGCTGACCGTGCCGCTGGAGATACCGGCGGTGACGGTGCCGTTGCTACCGAAGCGGGTGTTGCCGCTGCCCGAGAGGCTGGCGAGGACAACCGTGCCGGTCGAGGCGCTGAAGTTCAACGCGTTGGTGGCCGTATTGCTGTTGCTGACCGCGCCAAGATTTTGGCCGGCATTGGCAAAGTTGGCAGTACCATTGGCCCCGATCGTGAGGGCGTTGCCGCTGGCGAGGAGGCCACTGCTGGTGACGCTCAGGGCACCTGCGTTGACGATGGTCGCGCCTGTGTAGCTGTTGGCGCCGGAGAGGATGAGGGTGGCGCTGCCGTTTTTGGTGATGCCCCAGGAGCTTCCGGAGCTGCTGATGATGCCGGAGAGTTCCAGATCGTTGCTACCGCCGATCGTCTTGGTGCCACCGTTCATCAAAACAATGTTATTCGCCACGGCATTTGCGCCAGTGAGGGTGGTGTTCGCCGTCAGGATGGCGTTGGCGCCTCCCGGTGTGTTCTGGAAGGAGAGGTTGCCG
>JAPOLH010000087.1 GCA_029977225.1 Verrucomicrobiaceae bacterium
TCAGACAGAACGTTCTTCTTCACACGAAGCTAGATACCAACTTAGAGTCCATGCTGGCTTTGGGGTTTCATTCAACTCCCAATGATCAAAGCCGTAGAAAAGTCTCACATTAGATTCGACCCAAACATCATCTCTTTGGTAGTATTCTAACGGGCAAGCTCCAGCAGTGTAATAACCGGAGTACCAACCGTCAAATTCCCCGTCCTCGACCGCGCAAATTGATGCGACCCACTCGCACTTGCTGATCCTGCCGAGTGTACAACCGCCGTTTAGCGTCAACTGCATCGGCAAGTTATCGTAGCCAGGCCCCCACAGCTCGCCCGAGCACGGATCACAGCACGCGCAGGCAACCGCCTTTGCCACGCCATCCGAGGTCTTGATCTTCACCTTCGGGACGCTGCCAGTCGTTTTGAGTCCGAGCTTCATTTAGCACTCCTCGGTTTCGATCCATTGCACCGTACCGTCCACGCAGCCGAGCACATGGGTACCGCTGCCCGGCAGCGGTGGTAGCTTCAGCTTCCGGCCATTGTGAATCCCAACGCTGCTCTTCTCGATCCAATCGTCAGGCGCATCGAGCGCTGCATAGGCAAAGTTCCTGTCGAGATCGGTCGCCGAAATGCGGTACGGATAGCCGGTACCATTGGCCAATGATGCGGATTTAACCTTCGACTCAAAGTTTACTGGTAGATCGGCCATTGTGTGTCTGGTTAATATCCTTCAGAAATATAATTTAAGCTAACCTCCTTAAAATGCCCAAAGTCAATTTCGGAAATCCCTTGCAATAACCAATAATGTTGGGGTAAGCATAGAAATCATCATTTGATGTTGAATTTTTGAACGCTTTGTAAGCCGAACTGTTCGGCTGTAAAACTTGTGAATTTTGATAGTTTGTAACATAAGTTATCAGCGCTTTTTTTGACTTAGATAGATAAAATCCTGATGATTGGTATTCATAATAAATTTTTTCGCGTGGTGTGATACTCGTCCTCCCATAAGCACTCACGATAAACTCGGTAAAGCCGTCGTCACGGTGGCGCTCTTGTGGCTCGGGAAAAATCTTGATGCCGTCGAATGAGAACAGGTTGCTATCGTTGGGGAAGTCGCTGCCGACAGAGAGTATGCCGCGATGAGTGGCGGCAGCGCTGGTCTTACAAACAAAAGTCTGATCGACGCGGATGAGCCCGCTGGGGAAGGTTGAGACTGTGCGCTGTCCGGTGGGGTAAAGGCCGTTCGCTGTTTTTTCGTAAATGGTGATGCTCATGGCTTTTAATATCCGAGGGCGGGTTGCGGGAGTTTCTTCTCAAGGCTCAAGACGGCGGTCTTGATGGCATCGACTGCGGTGGAGATGGTGGAGAGGACGCCTGCGTTGTTATCCTTTGGGGTGTCTTTCTTGCCTTCGTTGCCTGGCTTCATTTCGTCTTGGCGTTTCTTGGCATCCTCGGCTTGTTTGTTTTGATCTGCCTTTTGTTTTTCCTGCTCCGCTTTTCGCTTATCGAGGATTTCTTGGCGGAGTTGCTCATTGGATTTTCTGGTGGTTTCGACGCCTTCATCCTTGGCGATATCGCGCAATGACCGGCGGTCTTTTCGGTTTCCGTTTTCATCCACGCCGCGCAACTCTTGATCTGTTTCTTTGTCTCGGATTCGTTGATTCAAGCGCTCGGCCTTTCTCTCATTCCCTTGGTCGAGAGCGTCATTGATGCGATCTTGAAGTTTTCCGCCGGGGTCTACATTGTTTTCTTTGCGGGCTTTGTCGATGTCCTCTGCGATTTTCTGGGACATGGTCATTGCAGCTTTGACTTCTTTGGCTGCTTTCTCCATCGCGTCGGCTCCAACGACCAGATTGTTTTCAATCCCTTTCGCGTCGCCTTTTGCTTCGCCTGTGCCTTGGGTGAGTTGCTCGCGGAATTTGCGACCGCTGTCTTCGACTTCCTTGAGTTTGTCTTTGACTCGATCCGATGCGCCTTCGGCACCGAAGAAGTCACGCGCTGAAACCTCAATGTTACCGGTGATCTTCTTCCATTCGTCGTCGATTCTGCCGGTGCCATCCTTTAGTTTTTGTCCGTACTCGTCGGAGACTGCGCCAAGGCCTTTGGATATGCGGTCGATCACGCTACCGCTGGCGCTGTCGTAGGCATCCTTGAAGGTAAAGCTGCCATCTTTTGTTGCTGCTGAAAGGGCAGAGCCGAGCTTGCCACGGATGAAATCAACCGGGTTCTCCATCGCATTCTTGAAATCGGTTGCGAAGAAGTTGACGATCTTGCTGAAGGTATTGCTGAAGAATGTGGCGATCGACTCGATGGCCCGCCCGAAGAACTCTTTGAAGTTGATGATCACTTGGCCGATGTTGTCGACAAAGAATTTGAGGCCATCGGCAAAGCCTTTGATGAGCGAACTGGCGAGTTGACCAACAAGCAATTTAGGGAGATCGGATGACCAGAACTCCTTGAGAAAGTTTGCGCCGTTGATGAGCGAATTGATGTAAAGATTCCCCATCGTGGCGATGTGGGCGTACAAGGCTGAACCGAGCGCATCGATGGCGGGCATCGGCGACTTGAAGGCACCCAGCAAGATGTCGGTGAGGCGCATGAGCATTTCGCCCATTTTTTGGCCGTATCCGGCGGCATCTACGCCGCTGAGCATGGCGGTGAATTTCTCCAGCGCTGGGGTGGCTCCTTGGATGAGTCCTGCGGCGAACTCGGTAAGTTTGGTTTTTCCGGCTGCGAGGTTGTCGGAAATCAGATCGAAGGCGGCGGCGGTCTTGTCCATCACGCCGGGCATGCTGCCGAGCTGGCCTTTGGCGGCGCTGAGCTCGCCGGAGAAGTTGTTGAGCAGCGGGAGTAGTTGGCCGCCGGACTTGCCGAATACTGTCATTGCGAGCGCAGCGCGTTCGGTGGGGTCTTGGATACCGGCAATCTTTTGTGCGAAGATTTGCATCTGCTCGGTCGGCGTCTTGCCTTGGAGATCCTGCATCGAGATGCCAAGTGCGGCCAATGTTTCTGCCTGCTTTTCGCCACCATTGGCGGCGTCCTGCATAAACTTTTGCAGCTTGTTGATGGAGGTGCCAACCTTGTCGGCACCGACTCCGGTGTTGTCGAAGGCGCGCTCGAGCACGAGCAACTTCCCTGCCGTCTCCCCTGTCCTTGATGAGAGGTCGGTGAGGCGACCGCCCATGTCCAGCGCATCGCCGAACTTGCCTACCACGGCGCGCGCAGCATCGGTCGCCGCACCGATAACTTTCATGCCTGCGGCCACAGCTAGGCCAGCGGCACCACCGGCGATGGCCATGCCTTTGAATCCAGTGTCGAACCCTTGGCTGGTTTGCTTTGTGGTGCGATCGAGGTTGTCGAGACTGCCCTTGATCTTGACGATGGTCGAGTTGACGCCGTCGTCCTTAGCTCCGAATGTTACGGTCACATCACTCATGCGGCGTCTGCCACCTCCTTGGCGATTGCTTCTTTGGCGGCTGCTTCACCGCGCCGAGCTTGTTGGATTGCGCGTCTCATGGATTTGATCATCTTTTCGCGGGCGATGCGAAGGGCATCTTTCTCGTCGCTGGCTGCGAGTAAACGGCGAATCCATGGCGTGGTATTGGTCATAACGAAGTTGGGGTTGTCTTTATCTGCACCGTTGTCGTCGACCTTCCAGTTGTTGCCACGCTGGCGCTTGGCGAAGGCCGGAATCCCGCGTGCGCCATCACCACTCAAGCCACCGATCTTGCGCGCGCACTCCGCCCAGCCGCTCTTGGTGTAGCCGACGGCCTTTGCGACTTTGTTGATGTAGGTTTGAATACCTGACTTCGCCATGTTGATCTCACCTGGGCGAGAGTAGGTCATGCCAGTGCGGGTGCTGCGGCGGCTTTTGTGGATTTCGGCAAGCTCACCTTGGCCGCTGATGATTTTGAAATGCTCCGGGCTTTTGATGATCTTGAGATTGGCGAGAATCTGCTTGATCACATTGTAGCGCCCCGCATTCAAAAGGTTGGTCAATCGGGTGCGGACTTTCTCTTCTTCGATCTTCTGGAATCGCTCATCGAGGTCTTGCTTGATGCGGATCGGGCGGCGGATTTGCTTTTCGAGGTAGAAGACTGACTGCTTGAGGCGTGCGGGGCCGGAGCCTGCGCCGCTTGTGAACGGCTGCGTGCGGTTGGCAAGCTCCACCGCGCAGATCCGAGCGTGCGCCCGTGTGATTTGCGAAAGACCCTTGCCAGTCAAAGCGCTGTACGCCTTGAGGATGTCATCAAGTTTGGTCGCTTCGATGGTCACTGGCATGGCTCTAATTTCCGAAATGCGTTTTCAATAAGAGACAGCGCGTCAAAATCTGGGGCGGAGTTGACATAGACCCGCTCGATGCCCTTGTTGTAGAGGTCGGCATCGATGAGCTGGAGGCCTGCGGAAAATGGCAATTCTTCCATGATTTCGCGGAAGGCCCAGCCGGTCATGCCAGCTATGGTTTGAACATAGCTGACGATCCAACTGGGCGTGGCTAGTTTTTTCTCCCGCCCCCTGAGCCGCCGGTGCTTGGGATCGCGGCGGTGGTGGTAGCGGCCATGTAGGACTCAAGCGCCTCGCTCATGGCGGTGGCGACCGGCTCCAGCTCTGAGTGGTGTGTGATGTGCTCATCAATCCAATCGTCGACCGCATCGAGAAAGTCGCGCGGATCATTGACCACGCTGCGGATTTCTAGCTTGTCTGCGTGGTGCAGGAAGGCGAAGGCGGCGGTGCGCTGCATGTTGTCGCCGAACTCACCATCAAACACTTTATTGCGTTGCAGCCATGAGAGTGAGAGCGCTGTAACCGGGCGCAGCTCAAACTTGCTGACTTGCTTCGGGCCTTCGGTGAAGCCTTTTTCGCGGGTCAATTCATCATCTTTTAACAATTCGATGTTCTTATTTTTTGCCATAATTTTTGGGGTTGGAGATCAGAGCAGCGCGGCGAATTTTTTCTTCGTCTCGTCGCTGGCGGTTTCGCGGATTGCGATGCGGCGGCCATTGCGCTCGATCACGACATCGCGCGGCGTGTTGCGGATCAGATCGATCAGCTCATCGCGGTTGTCGGCGAAGGCGCGGAGGTAGTTGAGCGGGTGCTCGGGGTCGCTCTCGGCGAAGAACTCAGAGCGCTTGGTGAAGTTCTGAAAGACATCGAAGGCGCTCTCGCCGGACTGCGGGTGAGTGCCTTGAAACCAGAAGACGGTGGTCTCGTTGCCGTCGCCTCGGACTTGACGGGTGACGGGTGCCTCGTGGAGCTCAAAGCCGAGCGTGACGAGGGCGGTGGCGAGCTTGAGGTTGCTCGTGTGGAAGAGTTCTGTGCGTATTTCTAGGTTCATAATTTGTAAAAAAGTGCCTCTCGAATTGAGCCGGAGAGGCGTCGGCTGTGGGTGAAACGGAGGGCCGCTTAGACAGGGGCGGTCATCGTGTTCGCGTACTGGGTCGCGCTCACCGAGATGGTCTTGAACTCACCGGCGCTGGACTTCTCTTGCACCGAGTTGACGATCACCGTGCCGCCTTCGAGGCCGTAGAGATCGATGTCGTTGGTGAGGGTGAGCAGGTTGCCGACCTCCATGGTGGCGCTGCCGTTGAGCGTGCCTTCGAGTGTGATTTCGGCTTGCTTGCCGGTGATAGCGACGGCCACCACTTCGCCTTCTGCATCACGCAGCTCAGACTTGTTGGCGGTGACATTGCGCGAGAACGAGGAGAGCAAGATGCCGGTCTCGTTGGTGATGCCGAACTCCACGGAAGAGACGGACGATGCTTTGTAGATGGTGGCAGGCATAGGATGGTGGGGTTACCACCACGCCTGCGTGTCAAATGGCGCGCTGCGTTATGACTCGACGAGGCCGAGCGTCATGTTCACCTGCGAGAGCCAGCGGTCGCCGCCCTGCGACTCGTTCCATGTGTTCACCGACGCGCCGGCGCAGGTGATTCCGATGGGGAAGAACTCGGCCATGTCCTCGGCATCGGCGAGGGTGCTGCGGAGGCTGGCGACCAGTGAGCGGTGGGAATCGAGACTGCCCTCGATGACCGATGGCGAGCTGACGATGATCCGAAGGGTGGCGATGTAGAGCGTGGCAGCGGGCGTGTTGATGTCCTCGCAGGCGACGGTGATGAGCGGCTCATCGCTGGGGATCTCTTCGTCGGACTGACCGCAGTGAATGGCGATGCCTTCGAAGGGGTCGAGGCTCGCGAGCCAGTCGCGGACAGATTGCTCAGTTTGCAGGTTCATAGCTGGGAAAGGGATCCTGGCTGAATCGTCGCGATGTACTCGCCGAAGGTGCTGATCGGGTCGCGGACTTCGGTGATGGTGTACTTGCGGCCGCCGAAGGTGACTTGCTCGCCGCGTGCGGGTTTGGAGGTGAGCGAGCTGGCGAGAAAGCGGATGGTGTACTCGCCGCCCTGGGCGTTGCCGCCCATCTCCAAATCGAGCGAGACGCGCACCGATGACATCACGACCTTGATGTCGGCATTGCGGAAACGAACCATGACGCCGTGTGCGTTGTTTTGAAGCGCCGCCGACTTGAGGCGGAAGGCGTTGATCGCATCGGGGGACATCTGATCAAGGCGATGTGTCAAAAGAAGAACTCCCCACCGACGCTTGGCCGATGGGGAGTTGAACGCTACCGATGAGAATCCGAACCTTATGCAGCGGACTTGATGATCGCCATGGTGCCATCGGTGAGGCCTTTGGCTGCGCCGAACATGAGCTCGAGCGAAGCGTTGACCTGACGGTTGGCGGTCGAGCCCCAGACATTGTACTGCACCGAGAGGCCCAGTTGGTCGAGGGTGACGATGTCGCTGATCGCGAACTGCGAGCAGCCGGAGTAGATCCACACATCGAGCGTGTCGCGGCCTTTTTTCACGCCTGCGGGCAGGCCGA
>JAPOLH010000088.1 GCA_029977225.1 Verrucomicrobiaceae bacterium
CCGCGGACACCGCGATGCGCGAATTACTGCCCGCGGAATCGGTGCCAGAGGAAAATGATTTTTGCCCGATCCATCCCGCTCGTGCGATGGCGGTTGAGGAGGTCGATGCCGCCAATGACGATGGTGTTGCTCCACGCGCGAAAATTGTCGATGAGGCGCCGATGCGTGCGGAAATTGTGGAAGAAGATGAAGCTCCGCTGCGTGCGCTGCCGGTGGAGTAGCCGTGATTTGTATCAACCCAAGCCGAGAAAAATCACTTGTCCACCTGGCGACCATTGCAAGCGACGGCATCGTGGAGACGAAGGCTTCCCGAGTGGCTGCATGGCCCGCTATCCATCGCGTTTTGGCTTTCGGCGGCATCGCTCGTCGCTCTGTCGGGATTGGTTTTCACCTACTTTGTGATCGCGATGCGTTTCGACCTCGACGAGGTCGCACGATTGCCGCACGGCACGGTTTTTATCGATCGCAAGGGTCGGGAAATTGCAGTGCCGGGTGGTGGTGGCAGGCTGGCCACACGGGCGGATCTACCGGAATTTTTGGTCAATGCCTTGAGGGCACGCGAGGACGCGCGTTTTTTCGAGCACCACGGCGTTGATGTGCGCGGCTTGATGCGTGCAACGCTTCGCAACCTGAAGGACCGCAACTTCACGCAGGGGGCCTCGACGCTGAGCATGCAGCTTGCGCGCAATGTGTTCCAAATGCGGCAGAAGTCACTGCATCGAAAATTTCTCGAAATCGCGCTGACCCTGCGCATCGAGGCACGTTATACCAAGGACGAGATCCTCACGCATTACCTCAACCGCATTTACTTTGGCGCCGGTGCCGATGGGATCAGCCAGGCGGCGGAAACTTATTTTAGCAAACCCGTGCGCGAGTTGAATGACGGTCAGTGCGCGTTGGTCGTCGGCATCATCCGAGGGCCGCACATTTTTTCGCCATTTCGCAATCTCAACGCGGCGCTCGAGCAACGCGATCAAACACTCAACCGCATGGTGGCGATGGGGCTCATCGATCAGAAACGCCGCGACGCGGTGGCCGCCGAACCGATCGGTTTGGCCAAAGATGATCGCAGCGACACGCAAACTTCGTACGCATTGCAAGCGGTGCGGCGCGAGCTCGACCGCATCCTCGACGATGCCGAAATCGCTGCAGGCGGCTTGCGCGTGAAGACCACACTCGACGCGGCATGGCAGGAGCGACTCGAAACCGAATTGAATCATGCGGTCGAGCAACTTGAGCGCGAAAAATCGTGGCCGCATCCGCTGCCATCGCAACACCAGGCGGGCAATGATCCGGCTTATGTGCAATACGCGGCGGTCACGACAGAGACCGGTAGCGGCGCGGTGTTGGCATTGATTGGTGGCAGAAATTTCCAGCATTCGCGCTTCGATCGCACGCGCTCGAGTCGTGATCTCGGCTCGGCCTTTGAGCCATTTGTTGCGGCGGCCGCATCCGAGCGCGGTGGTCTCGTGCTGCCGGGAAAACCGGTGCAAACCGGGCGCCAAATCGGCGCGGCGGAAGTCGAACGCCTCGCGCGGCGCTGTGGTTTTGATGGGCCCTTTCTGCAGACGGAAGACTTGTTTCGCGGATCAGTCGCCGCCACACCGATGGAGATGGCGGTCGGGCTCGCAACGCTTGGCAACAAGGGCAAGCGACCGAAGCCATTTCTCATTCGCGAGATTCGCGATGCCAAGGGCGAGCTCATTTACAGCGCCAAGCCAGCGCTGGTGCAGGCGCTCAGTTCAGAAGCGGCGAGTGATGCGACGAGTGTGCTGAAGCGCAGCGATGGTGCCCGTACTTTCACCGGCGCCACCGGCTCGGAATGCGACGCATGGACTTTGCGTCTTGGCCCCGGCGGTGCCACCGCGATTTGGATCGGCTTCGACAAACTCGCGCCGATCGCGCGCGAACCACGACTCAAGGCATTGCTCGATGAATTCGTCGAGCGCCTCGGCAATGATTAGGCTTTCGCTTCTTCAGAGGCTTCTTCGCTTTCGTCGCCAGCCGCTTCGACTTCCGACTCATCCGTTGCGACGGGCTCCAGTTCTGGCATCTCCGGCTCGGGCAGCTCGCCATTGTTTTCGAGCAACACGACCACTTCGTTTTGCACCGCCTCGACTTCGGCAAGCGGGATGTCCGGGTCGCGGATGAGATAGACCTCGCCGGTCTTGCGATGTTCGTAGACCCGCA
Source organism: Verrucomicrobiaceae bacterium (assembly GCA_029977225.1). Classification (GTDB taxonomy): domain Bacteria; phylum Verrucomicrobiota; class Verrucomicrobiia; order Verrucomicrobiales; family Akkermansiaceae; genus Luteolibacter. The sequence goes on from JAPOLH010000088.1 coordinate 2,191, forward strand.
GGATGCCGTTGGGCGTGCGTTGGTTGTCGGTTTCGCGCAAAAGTTTTTGGCGCTCGAGCATCACAGCAAGAATGTAGCGCGTGTTTTCGGTGTGCTCCTTGTCCTCATCAACCAGGCGCCGCAGGATTTCTTCGGCGCTGAGTTTCTCCATCGGGTTCACCGTTTGCTCGCCGCCTGGTGCGGCGTAGCGAGACTTCCAAAATGAGAAAGGCGTTTCCGCATCGGCGGGCAGGGATTCCCAACCTTCGGGAGAATAATCGCGCCGCAGGTAGCCGCTCGATTCGGGATCGGGAAACAGCGCGGTGATGATCGTGTCGCCATCGGCAAAGGGTTGTTGGGTCGCCGCGCACTCGCGCGAACGGGAGCGAACATGCCAGGATTCAGCAAGGGCCATGATGTGGTGAAGTGATGAGTAAGGTGAAATGATCGTGCTGCAGCCTCAGGCGTTTTGCGCTTTGCGCGAGCGTTTGAATAGCGGTCGGCCGTGAATGCGTTGTTTGAAGAGATAAACCCCGAGCGCGAAAAACGCAAAGTTCGGAAGCCATGCGGCCACCACGGGCGGCATGTCGCCGGCATGACCGAAGGCGAGCACGATGGTGCTGATCAGAAGCATGATCGCCGAAAATCCCACTGCCAACGCGATGCTGCCTGCGGGCCCGCGACGCGAAAAATTTACCGCCAGCGGCACGGCAAGCATTACGCTCACGATGCAGGTGAAGGGCATCGCCCAGCGGTAATGCCATTCGGTGCGGTAGGGCGCAGGATCGGCGAAGTTGAGCCCTGCGGCACGAGCCTTGAGCCAAGTGTTGAGATCGGGAATGCCAAGCTGCTCGGCACTCAAACCGGGCTTGATCAATTGCATCGGCGTTTCTTCAAACGAATCAATGACGAGCGGGCCCTCGGACTTTTTGAAATCCGGTGGCGCGCCATCTTGGTGCGTGGCGGTGGTCGCATTTTCAAATGTCCATTGCCGCGTCGCCGAATTCCAACTTGCGCTATCGGCGCTCAAGCGCGTCTCGATTTGGTTTTTCGCGTTGCTGGTGGTGATCTCGACAAACTTGAGCGGAGCGCCTTTTTGGTAGTCGTGCGGAAAGGCACCGATCATCCACAGGCGTCTTTTGGGTGCGTTGTTAAAAAGCACGCGCGTCGCTTCCTGCGCGACTTGGCCTTTGGCCTTGGCCATCACTTCGTCTTGCCGGCCTTCGGCGACCGGCGCCCATTGATAGTTGAGGCCCATGCCAAAAAGCGTGCAGATGATGCCGGCGATGACCAGTGGCAGAGTGATGCGCACAATGCCGCGGCCGGATTGGATCATCGCAATAACCTCACGCGAGGCGGACAACTGGCTGAGGCAGTAGAGCAGCGAAAGCAAGAGGCCGTAGGGCAAAAGCAAAAGCAGCACAGCCGGCGCGCGGGTGCTGTAAACCGCGATCAATGAAGCGAACATGTTTTCCGCTCCTTGAAGATCGCCAACCTTGTCGCTGAGGTCGATCAGCAGCCAGATCATCAACAGCGATCCAAGGCAGATGGTGAAAATGCTGAGAAAACGTCGCGCAATGTAGCGGTCGAGTTCGCCGCCCAGCACGTAGAAGCACGCGCCCAGCGCAGGCAAAAAACACATTACGGCAAGCACCACCGGTCGCAGCCCGTGAGCGGCGGCATCGGCGTCGGGAAATCCAGCTAAGTGTTCCTTCACCACGCGAGTTTCACCCGGCAGTAACCAAGCGCAGAGCAGCGCACCGAGAAGGGTCAGCGCCGGAATCACCATGAGGCGGGCGGATCGGGTGAAGAGTTGGCTCATGGGCTTGATCGGCGCCCACGATGCCTGCGGTGGGCCGCCGCTGTCGAGCGCGTTGTCGGGATTGGAACATGCGGCTTGTCAGCGGGCAAGTTGCCGGATCCGATGGGCGCGGATGATTGCGCTTTCGGACGGCCAAGCGACACCGGGTTTTTGCGACGCGGTGCACGATGCGTTTTCGCCGAAGGGGCAGTTGGCAAAATCGCGGGATTTCGAATTTCGCCCGCAGCAGCAAGCACTGGCTGTGGCAGTGGCCGAGGCGCTTACCCGCTCACGTCCGCTGGTGGCCGAGGCGGGGACCGGCGTCGGAAAATCGCTCGCCTACCTTTTGCCCGCCGCGAAGTTTGCGCTCGAGACCGGCCGCAAGGGGGTCATTTCCACGCACACGATCAATTTGCAGGAGCAGCTGGTGCGCAAAGACATCCCGATCGTGCGCAAGATGATTGGCGACGAGCTGCCGGCCGTGTTGCTCAAGGGGAGGCAAAATTACCTCTGCCCGGCACGCCTGCGCCGCGCGCTCGAGCAATCGGGCGACCTTTTCACCGGCTCGGAAAATGAAGAGCTCGAGGCGATTCGCAAATGGGCGGAAAAAACCCGGGATGGCACCCTGAGCGATCTCGACTTCCAACCGCAGATCCGCGTGTGGCTGCAAGTTTGCAGCGAGGCGCACCTCTGCACGACGCGGCATTGTGGGCCGCGCGGTAATTGTTTTTTCCAAGAAGCCCGCAAGGCGGCGGCCGACGCGCGCCTGATCGTGGTCAATCACACGCTGTTTTTTGCATTGCTGGAAACCGAGCTTGGCGAGGGTGATGAGGCAGACAAAAAACCCGGCGGCTTCATTTTTCCGAACGATTTCGCGATTCTCGACGAGGCCCACACCATCGAGCAAGTGGCGGCGGTGCAACTCGGTCTGCGCGTTTCGCAATCGTCGCTGCGTTTCGAGCTTCAAAGGCTTTACCATCCGCGCACCCGCAAAGGCCTCCTCAAGTCTTATCGCAAGGCCTCGGCAATGCAGGCGGCCGAGCAGGCGATGCTCGCGTCGGATCTTTTTTTCGATCAAGTCGGCGATGCCGCCAACTTCGGCCAATACGCCAAGGAGTTCCGCGTGCGCCAACCGGAGCTCGTCAACAACACCATCGCCGCGCCGCTGCGTGAGCTTTGGCAGGAAATCGACGCGCTCGCGGCGGATGTCGAATCGGAAAACTCGCGCGCTGAATTGCAAGATGCCTCGCGCCGCCTGCGCGAAGTCCATGGCGCGGTGGCTGAGTTTCTCGATCAGTCGTCGGAGGAGAGTGTCTACTGGGTCGAGCGCGGTGGCCGCGATGAAACGCAGTACACCCTGCAAGCCGCGCCGGTGAATGTGGCCGAGCGACTGCGCCCGCTACTTTTTGGCGAGGGCAAAAGCGTGGTGCTCACCAGCGCAACGCTGGGCGTGGGCGATCCGCAGTTGGGGTATTTTCGCGGCCGCGTGGGCGCCGAAAAAGCCCGCGCATTGTGCATCGGCAGCCCTTTCGATTACGAGCGCCAGATGCGGGTGAAAATTTTCAAATCGATCCCCGATCCGGGCACGCCGCGTTATGACGAAATGCTCGCGCGCGGAATCTGCGAGTCGTTGACCGCGAGTGAGGGGCGGGCTTTTGTGTTGTTCACCAGCTACCGCACGATGCGCGATGCGGCGACGCGCCTTGAGGGGTTTTTGCGGAAAAAAGGGTGGCGATTGCTGATGCAGGGGGAGGGGATGCCGCGCCACAAAATGGTCGAGGAATTTCGTCGCGACATCCACAGCGTGCTGTTTGGCGCCGACAGTTTCTGGACCGGCGTCGATGTGCCTGGCGAGGCGCTCTCGAATGTGATCGTCACCCGCCTGCCCTTCGCGGTGCCCGACCACCCGCTCACCGCCTCAAGGCTCGAAGCGATCGAGGCCGAAGGTGGCAACCCCTTCAACGAATACTCCGTCCCCGAAGCGATTCTCAAACTCCGCCAAGGTGTCGGCCGCCTGATCCGCACCGCCCGCGACGAAGGCCTCGTTTGCATCCTCGACAACCGAATCCTCACCAAGCGCTACGGCAAATCCTTCCTCAACGCCCTGCCCGAGGCCCCCGTCGAGGTGGTCGAGTGGGAGAAATGACGGCTGCTGAATTTATCAAACCCGCAATCGCAAGTCGCGCGCGCTCCATAAGACACCGGATGCGGGGCTGGCATGGCCTCTGAGTTTGCGTGCGCCGTCTTTGCGCTTCGCGCTGAAGCGCTCCCTCGCTCCCGCGAAGGCTTCGTTGACAAATGCCTTGCTGCCAATCACGGCTCCGTCAGTGAAGTATCGCACACGGCACCGCAGCATTCCCGCCAATCCAAGGTCGGGCAACACGGTGCCGTTTTCCTGTGCTTCCAATGCTTCGGCGGTGTTCATCTGCGGTCGCACGACACCTTTTTCCACGATCGCCTTTCCATTCTTGCGGCCCAAGGCAAGACCCATCGCACGCC
>JAPOLH010000089.1 GCA_029977225.1 Verrucomicrobiaceae bacterium
GTAGCCGCCGCCTCGGCGAAGGCGCGTCCGATGCCCTCGCTGTCCTGGCGTACGAAGGAGAAGCCGCCGCCGTGCGTGGCGATCCACTCCAGGCTGCCGTTGTCGATTCCGACGCGCTCCAGTCCACCGTCGATGCGCTCGTTGACGAAGAATTCGGATGCTGGTCGGGCGTTTTTCGCATCATCGGGCCAGACCTTCATGGTTTCCACTTCAATGCGTTTGCCGGTGCTGGCAATGCGACGGATGCGAGTTACAAGCTCGGCGGCTTCGTCTTTGCTGACTGCTCCCGAAGCCAACAGGCGGCGCAGGCCCTCTTTTGCGAGATCGAAAGACTCCGTCTCACGGGGGGTGAGCGATTCTGTGTGTTTGCGCATTTTGTCGATGCGGTGTTGGAGGCGCAAGCGCTCCACTTCAAACGGGTTGCTTACCGCCTGCTCGACGATCATGCCCTCATAGGCATAACGCAACGGCATCAGGTGAGCGGGCACCGGTATGCCGCCGCGTTCGCGGATTTCTCGCGCATCGGAAAAGAGGCCGTGGTTCATCTCACGGTATGAGACCAGAGCCCCTGCAAGTAGCATTTGTGGCACCAACAGCAAAGGCACGCAGGTGAGGGCTGCTCTCTCGGTGGTTACAATAGATGAGATCACCACCGCCATCGCCGTGCCAGTCCATGCGGTAAGTGTCATCCACTGCCAGTGATGGAAAAGCATTCCTTCGATTTCTAGGAAGTGATTTCCAACGAGCAGGTAAACAAAGCATTGAACGGCCGCGACAATTGCGAGTGCGACAAATTTGGCGATGACATAGGATGCGGCGCCGGGTTGACAATTGCGTTCCCGTCGGAGGATGGGGCGGTCGCGCAGTACTTCAGTTGCGGAATTGGTGAGACCAAGGAACATTGCGACCGTCGCGCTGAGGAAGAGATAGGCCGGGATGTGCAGCGCGGTGGCAAACTCGTAACTACCGCGGGGTGATGAGCGCAGGGTGTTGGCAATCAATGCGGCAAGCAGGGGCGCTTCGAGAAAAGTGCTGTAAATTGTCCCTCGATTGCGGAGCTTGGAGAGAAACGAGCGGAGAAAGTGGGTAGCGAAGATTGCGACGATCGCATGAAATCGTCGCGCAGGCTTAGGGGGCAAAGGCAGCGGCTTGTCGGGGGTCGCTTCACCGAGCAGAGAGATCGGACCTGGGCTTGATTGCAGCGACTGCATCAGATCGACGCTCTCAAAACGCTCCTGCCAGAAGGAGGGGGGGAAGCGTCTTGCGGCGCCGGTGCTGGCCCCACCGCCGATGCTGCTCAAGGGAGTTTCCAGCACATCAAAAACGAAATCGGTGCCAAGCGGTGATTTTGAAGTCACTGCCGGATGAGCGATCGCTAGCTCTTCACAAGCCGCGCGGAAATAGCCGACCATGCTGGCGGGAGTGCCAAAAAATGCGAGTCGACCGCCGGCATCGAGCAGCAGGACCTTGTCGAAAAGCCGCAGCACCGGCGCTCCCGGGCGATGCAGTGAAGCGATGACGATCTTTTCCCGGGCCAGTGAGCGAAGGGTCTCGGCGACATGCTCCGAATCCTTCGAGGAAAGTCCGGAGATTGGCTCATCGAAAAGAAAAACTTCGGCGCGGCTGCCAAGGTCGATGCCGAGGTTGAGCCTGCTGCGTTCGCCGCCGGAGATGGTTTTTTCTCCGGGGGCGCCAACCCTGCGGTGGGCGATTGATTGCAAGCCGAGCTCCGCCAGCATGCTGTCGACGCGGCGTTCGTGTTCGGCGAGTGAGAATGCGGGTCGCCTGATTGTGACCGCGTGGCGCAAATGTTCGCGTACCGTGAGCTGCGGGCTAAGTGCCTCTTCTTGCGGCATGTGGGCGATGAAGGGAACGAGTGCTTCGCGACGTTCGTAAAGTGAGATGCCATTGAGGCGAACGTTGCCGCGCGTGGGTTCGCGCTGGCCGGAGAGGACGGTGAGTAGGGTGCTCTTGCCGCTGCCGCTCGGGCCGATGATGCACAGCATTTCACCGCGCTTCACCTCGAAGTTGAGGTGGTCGAGCGCTCGCGAATCTGGGCCGAAATCATGAATCAGATCTTCGACCTGCAGTGATTCGATGAGCGTTCTTTCCTCGTCGAGGAATCCTTCACGAAAGCGGCATCTCACGGACTGACTGCCGGACAAGCGAATCAGTGAGCCATCGCGAAGGGGGGCTGAGACGCGCACCGGCACGCCATCGACAAGGATAGGCCCGTGACTTTCTCGGATCTGCAGTTCACCTTCCTGACGCTGCGCATCGTAACGGATGAAGAGCACCGCCTTTGGGGAGAGTTTTGGGCCAAGCAACAGGTCACCGCTTGAAAGGGTGGATGCATCGTTTGAAACCAGGTATTCCTGCCGATCTCCCGCAAGGCGAAATCGACGCGCGGATTGAGTGGCTCCTCGGCGCAGATCGTTGATTGAAAGGCTGAAGCCAGATTCATCGGCAAGCCGCTCATGGTTCAGGCATGTAAATCGCTCGCCCGGCTTCAGCGGTCCATGTGTTGCGGCGCGGAGACTGGTGGGTTTGAGTACCTCAAACTGTGCCTCGAGCCCGAATCGTACCTTTAGTTCGCTCTGTCGATCGCGAGTGCGCTCGGCAATGATGCCGTTTTCACCGGATTCCAAATAAATCGTCGGCGCGTTGCCAGTGCGTTTAACGTCGAGGAAAAACAGCAGGTCTTCGAAGCTCAGCGTCCATCCCGGTACCACCAAAGTTTGACGCTCTCGCATGCGGAGAAACGATCCTGATGCGACGGATCGACCGCGAATCCAAAGGGGCCCATTGCCAGTGTTGCGTACAAGGATCAGGTCGTCGGCACGATAAACTCGGAATTCATGATTGGATGCAGCAGGCGGTAGGCCGACATCCGCGCCGTTGACCCCAAAGATCAAGCGCTCAAAGGGCAATTCGTCGCTGTTTGGTGAGTCGCCATCGCCGCGCATTTCGCGGAGGATTGATGTGCCAAGTTCAGGACGACCGAGGCGTCGCATGAAAATTTCAAAACTTGCACGATTTCGGTCCGATCGGCCTGCGGCATCAACCAGGGTGTAGAGTTGAAGTCCGAGGGCGAGCTTGGACGATTCTTCGTAGCCATCCCTAAGCTCGGTCGCGAGATTTTGCAGGGGTTGAGGATTGGCCACTGCGCGTTGAAGGCGGCGCGCCAGCCAGCCGTGATCAACCTCTGGAAAAGCGTTGCGCAGCATGTCGAGAATGAGGTCTGCCTCAAAGGCATTGAGCTCACCGTCAAGTGTTGCAAATCCTGCGAAAGCGTCGATCAGGGCACCGACTTGGGCATCGACCCCAGGCCTCAGTGCCCTGAGTCGACCGATTCCAGGGATCAACCTCAGCCAGCGAAATACGCGCCATCTGCCGAGTGCGGCGATGCGTGGGTGCTTGAACAGCGCGTGGAAATTCACGGCGATGATTTACTCAGACATGAGCACCGGGGGCAAGACTGGTGAAAAAAGCGGTTTGCATTTCATCGGCATGGGCTATGGTTTCCCGCTGTCAGGCGCTTGGAGCTTGCACAAAAGTGAAGTGTCCAGCCTAAATTCACCGCCCATCATCCCATCATGTCCGATTCACCGAATTCGACTCCGCCACCTGCTCCTACGAACCGCCCGTCCGGCGATTCCAATGGCTTCAACTGGCGTTTTTTCATCTTGGCACTCGGCGCGGCCGCTGTGTTTTGTCTCGCATTGTTTGGCCCAAACATGTCTCAGACTGCCAAGACTCTTAGTTATTCGCAGTTCAGGCAAGCGTGGGACCAGGGACGCATCATCACTGAAGACAGCAAGCGCCCGCTCAAGGTTGTAACGACCGATACCGCTTACGACGCCACGATCACCGGGTGGGTGGCACCTGCGCTGCAGATGCCAAAGGAGCCGGTCAAACAGCGGTCCAATTTCCGGGTTGTTTTGAACCTCGATCTGCAAGGCAAACAGGTTCAGCAGATTCTTGGTGAAGACATTCGCATGGAAACATTGCCGAGTGGGGCCGCAGAGCCGGGTGGTGAAGGGGTGCAAACTATTTCGATTGCCGATCTTCGCAAGACTAAAGCTCTCGGAGAGATCCAGACCAACGATTTGGAAAATCCGCTGCGTATTCTTGCCAAGCCCGACAGCCGTGAGGCGGTCGTAGTCGGTACGCGCGAGGTGATCACCAACCTCGTCGCTCCGGTCGACGCCGCTGGCAAGGCTCTCGAAGCGACGCCTTTTGCGGTCACTGTTTCGATCCCGATCCTTGCCGATGACCTCAAAGCGCTCGTCCAAAGCAAGGCAACTTACAATCGTACGACAGATTATCTTAAGAACGCACTCTTCACGTTTCTGCCATTCCTCTTGGTGATCGGCGTGTTGTTTTTCCTGTTCCGCCAGCAAATGAAATCGGCGGGTCGCGGTGCGATGTCCTTTGGTAAAAGCAAGGCGCGCCTGCTTTCGATGGATCGCAACAAGGTGACTTTCAAAGATGTTGCGGGCATCCAAGAAGCAAAGGAGGAGCTGTTTGAAATCGTCGATTTCCTCAAAGATCCGCGCAAATTTCAGAAGCTTGGCGGATCGATTCCGAAGGGCGTGCTGATGGTTGGTTCTCCGGGCACTGGCAAGACTTTGCTCGCCCGCGCAATCGCCGGTGAAGCGGATGTGCCGTTTTTCTCGATCTCTGGATCGGATTTCGTCGAAATGTTTGTTGGCGTCGGCGCATCGCGCGTACGCGACATGTTCGAACAAGGCAAAAAACATGCGCCGTGCCTCATTTTCATTGATGAGATCGACGCGGTCGGTAGGCACCGGGGTCACGGCATGGGCGGCGGTCACGACGAGCGTGAGCAAACGCTCAACCAATTGCTCGTCGAGATGGACGGCTTCGATACCCAGGAGGGGTTCCATCTTTGATTATGCGGCCCCCAACCGCCCTGATGTGCTTGATCCCGCATTGCTGCGCCCGGGTCGCTTCGATCGTCAGGTCACAATCAATTTGCCCGATGTGAATGGCCGCGAGGAGATTCTCCGCGTCCATGTCAAAAAGATCAAACTCGCTGCGAATGTCGACCTCTCGAAGATCGCCAAAGGCACCCCAGGATTCTCGGGTGCGGAACTCGCCAACCTCGTCAACGAATCGGCGCTTCTCGCAGCCCGTCGCGGCTTACCTGCCGTGACGCTCGAAGAAATGGAAGAGGCGCGTGACAAGGTCCGCTGGGGCCGTGAACGCCGCAGTCTCGCCATGTCAGATAAAGAGAAAATCGGCACCGCATGGCACGAGGCCGGACACGCGTACCTCAATATGGTGCTGCCTCACACCAACCCGCTGCACAAGGTCACCATTATTCCGCGCGGACCCTATCTCGGTGCGACGATGTACTTGCCGGAAGGCGACAAGTATTCCACGCAGAAGAAGGAGGCGCTCGCCAATCTGATTGTCACCATGGGCGGCCGCATCGCCGAAGCTTTCAATAGTGACGATGTCTCCAACGGCGCATCCGGCGACATCCGCCAGGCAACTGCGCTCGCCCGTGCAATGGTCTGTGAATGGGGCATGAGCGATAAACTTGGCATGGTAGAATACGGCGAAGGAGACGGCCCTGTTTTCCTCGCTCGTGACATGGCGAACCGTCGGGCAAATTATTCTGGGCACACCGCCATGCTCATTGATGAGGAAATCAAGCGCTTTATCGATGAAGCCTACAGTACTGCCGAACGCATTCTCACCGAAAACCGCGATAAGGTGGAGCTGATCGCCAATGCCTTGCTGGAGTATGAAACGCTCGATGCGAGTCATCTCAAGGACTTGATTGAACATGGGGAGATGAAGGATCCGCCGTCGGCTCCCAAGCCGCCACCGGTGCCTGAAAAACTCGCAGTCAAATCCGAGCGTAAAACCAACGAGAGTGGACAGACCGC
>JAPOLH010000008.1 GCA_029977225.1 Verrucomicrobiaceae bacterium
CTGCAATTCCCATTTTTGTCCGGCCGCGGGTGATGGCACGAGCTTGCCGCACACTTCGACCGAAGCGCCGGTGTTCATCGCCGCGAGTTCGCCACTACCGGGAATGCCGGCATCGGCAACAACCTGTAGATTGGCAAGGCAAGTGCCGTCGTTGATCTCGAGAAATGAAAACGCCTTCGAGTCGCGGCGTGTGCGCACCCATCCGGCGATGTGAATCTCATCACAAGGCTCATCACGCAAAAGCACGCGCTTGATCAATGTTCGCATGCACTTGAATAGGCTGGTGCGCGGCGCTTGTCAAAGCGGCCCCACTTCAACCTGGCAGCGACTTGTGCGACCCGTCGCAGAGTGGTGGGTTCGCGCTGTGCTTGCACTGGCACCACCAGACGGTGGTTTTTTCCGCGACTTCGTATTTCACCGGTTGCAGGCCGGTGCCTTTGTGGGAGCCATCGCAGAAGGGCTGATGCGTCGAGCGTCCGCAGGAGCACCACCAATAGGTGCCTGCTTCCACTTCGAGAGCCATCGGTTTCCTGTCGCAAATGATTGGTTGTTCGGCCATGGCAGTATTTCTAACACATTTTTAGATCAACGCGAGGCCGAAACCGTCCATCCCGGTTTGCTATCGGAATTTGCCGTATTCGTTTCCTCGGTCGACTCGGCCTTGGGGACTACGGTTTTGGCCGAAGCCGCGTCGGTTGGGCGATAACGCTGCACCGATTGCGGAGTCACAAAGGTGAGGCCCAGCCAAACCAGGAGAGCGGCCGAATACGCGACGATGAAGGAACGGAGGCTCATGGGTATTTCGGAGATGTTGATGATCAACTGTTTGCGTTTTCTGCGTGCTTTCGGGAATCGATGCAATCTCAAAAGCGTGAGGCGGAGAGATCAAAATGAATTGTCGCGATCGCCTGCAGTCGTTAGCCTTTGCCTCACAGGAGCGCGGGCGCTGAAAGGCACCGGCATCCTCAACCACCACAACAGCTAGCACCATGGGTATCTTCAGCAAGCCGAGCCTGCGCAATCATGACCGCCGCGATGACATGCCGGAGGGCCTCTGGAACAAATGCCCGGAATGCGCCGCCATGGTGCACAACCTCGAGTTGCAGCAGAATCTCCATGTTTGCCCCCACTGCTCGCACCATTTCCTCATCGGCGCGCACGAACGCATCTTGATGCTGGCCGACGCCGGCTCCTTCGAAGAAACCGAGACTGGGCTCATTTCCGCCAATCCGCTTGGCTTCCAAGGCTACGCCGAAAAGACCGCCGCCTTGCGCGCCAAGACCGGCCTCGATGATGCGGTGGTCTGCGGCCGCCTCAGCATCGACGGCAACCGCGCCATGATCGCCGTGATGGACTTCAAGTTCTTCGCTGGGTCGATGGGCTCAGTGGTCGGTGAAAAAATCACCCGTGCCATCGAAATGGCCATCGCCGAGAAACGCGGCATGATCATTGTTTCAGCTTCATCTGGCGCACGCATGCAAGAAGGGATGCTCTCGCTGATGCAAATGGCCAAGACCTGCGGCGCTTTGGCCCGACTCTCCGAAGCGAAGCTGCCCTTCATTTCCCTGCTCACACACCCGACCACCGGCGGCGTGACCGCGTCGTTTGCGACCATCGGCGACATCAACCTTGCTGAGCCGAAATGCATGATCGGTTTTGCCGGGCCGCGGGTCGTCAAGGAAACCACTCACCAAAATTTGCCGCCCGGTTTCCAAACCGCCGAGTTCATGCTCGAGCACGGCCTCGTCGATGCGATCGTCCACCGCGGCAAGCTCCGCGAGCGCCTCGCCACCCTGCTGTCCTACATGATGCCGCGCTGAAATGATGCAGCGCCCCCAGCGCAAGTCGCATCATCACTTGCGCAAGGCCAGCCGATGGTCAAAGCTCCGCCCGTGCTCGCGAAACGAATCATCCCCTGCCTCGATGTCACCGACGGCCGCGTGGTCAAGGGCGTGAATTTTGTCGACCTCATCGACGCCGGCGACCCGGTCGAATGCGCGATGGCTTACAACGCGCAAGAGGCGGACGAGTTGGTCTTTCTCGACATCACCGCCTCATCCGACAAGCGCCGCACGATGGTCGATGTCGTGAGCCGCACGGCCGAGCATTGTTTCATCCCGCTCACGGTCGGCGGCGGAATTCGCACGGTCGATGACATGCGCGAAATGTTGCTCGCCGGCGCGGACAAGGTCGGCATCAACACCGCCGCGGTGAACAACCCGGGCCTGGTCGACGCCGGCGCCAAAGCCTTCGGCAGCCAGTGCATCGTCGTCGCGATCGATGCCAAGCGCGAAGGTCCGGGCAAATGGGGCGTTTACACCCACGGAGGCCGCACTCCCGTCGGTCTCGACGCGGTCGAGTGGGCCCGCGAAGTCTGGCGCCGCGGTGCCGGCGAAATCCTCCTCACCAGCATGGATGCCGATGGCACCCAGGCCGGCTATGACATCGAGCTCACCGCCGCGGTTTCGTCCGCCGTCGGTATTCCGGTCATCGCCAGCGGCGGTGCGGGAAACCTCGAGCACATGGTCGAGGTCCTCGATGCCGGCAAGGCCGATGCCGTGCTCGCTGCGAGCATTTTCCACTTCGGCAAACACACGGTTGGCGAGGCCAAACGGCATTTTGCCGAGCGGGGCATCCCGGTGCGCCCAGCGCATTGAGGAGGAGGTCAGAGGTCAATGGTGAAAAGAGGAAGAACACGAAGAAGCGGCTTCTTCATCTTCTTTTAGAATTTCAGGGTTTCAGCGTTTCAGCTTTTCCCACCCATCAACATATCCAGATATGATGATTTGATTCTTGAAATCACAGCCTTAGGGGCTATTTTTTCCGCATGATTCAAGCCGACCCCACCCGGGAACTCTGCGATGCCTTGGCCGAAAGGATTTTGGTGCTCGATGGCGCCATGGGCACGACCATCCGCACCTACGGGCTTAACGAAAGCGACGCCCGCGGCGAGCGCTTTGCCGATAGCGAAAAGGACCTGCTCAACAATGGTGACATTCTGAGCCTCACACGCCCGGGAGTCATTGGCGACATCCACAAGCGTTTCTATGAAGCGGGCTCGGACATCTGCGAGACCAACACCTTTTCCGCCACCAGCATCGCGCAGAGCGAATTCTTTGTCGAAGACCCGCGCGAAAAAGGCGGACGCAAGGACCCGGAATTTTTTCAGAAGATCATCGAGGATCCGTTTCTCAACGAGCTTGCTTGGGAAATGAATGTCGAGTCGGCCAAGCTCTGCCGCAAGTGGGCCGATGCCGTTGGCAGCGATACCGGTCGCAAGCGCTATGTCGCTGGAGCGATCGGGCCGCTCACGGTTTCGCTCACCAACTCGCCCGACGCCAATGACCCAGGCTTCCGCGTGGTGAATTTCGATCAGGTGCTCGATGCGTACAAATTGCAGATCAAGGCGCTGATCGAGGGTGGTTGCGACATCCTGATGATCGAAACGATCTTTGATTCGCTCAATGCCAAGGCCGCGGCGGTGGCCGTTCAGGAAGTTTATGCGGAAATGAAATTGCATCTGCCGCTGATCATTTCGGCAGCGGTCGGGCTTGGTGGTGAAACGATGATTTCCGCGCAAAAGGTCGAGGCGTTTTGGAATGCCTTCGCGCACACGCATCCCTTGGCGATAGGCCTCAACTGCTCGCTCGGGCCCGACCTCATGAAGCCGCACCTCGAGGATCTCTCTGCCTGTGCGACCACTCACATTTCCTGCTACCCGAATGCCGGTCTGCCCAACCCGCTCGCGCCCACCGGCTTCGACCTCGAGCCCAAGCACATGCATGATTACATGGCCGACTTCGCCAACGCCGGCCTGCTCAACCTCGCCGGCGGCTGCTGCGGCAACACCCCAGACCACATCGCCGCCATCGCCCAAGCCGTCGCGAATAAAAAGCCAAGGGAAGTGCCTGGTATCGGATGAGTCGAAACGCGGAGACGCGGAGCTCGCAGAGGAAGACGCTGAGAAGATTTTGAGACCACACCATGAGAACAAAGGACGAGTTGAATGAATTGTCGGGAGTGATCATCGACGCCGCGATGGAAGTTCATCGTGAGTTTGGGCCTGGATTACTTGAGCGGGTTTATGAGGCGGCACTTGCCAAGGAGCTTTCGCTCAGGGGGATATCCACAACTCGACAAGTTGCCGCGCCGGTCATCTATAAAAATGAACTGCTCGATGAGGATGCTTATCGAATCGACTTGTTAGTGGAGGATGCCGTGGTGGTTGAACTAAAAACCGTTGCCGCACTTCTTCCAATTCACGAGGCTCAAATCCATACCTACATGAAGCTTTCTAAAAAAAGCCTCGGATTGTTAATCAACTTTCACACATCGCTTCTTAAAGATGGCATCAAACGCCATGTCATCAATTTTCCCCAATAACACTCTGCGTCTTTCTCTGCGAACTTCGCGCCTCCGCGTTTCGATTTAAAAATGAAAACCATTCCACACGCTCTTCGGCTTTCCGGCACGGAGGCCTACAACCACACTGCCGACAAGCGCTTCCTGATGATCGGCGAGCGCACGAATGTCGCGGGCTCACCGCAGTTTGCCAAGCTGGTTCGCGCGGGTGATCTCGAAGCGGCGGTGGAGGTTGCGCGTCAGCAAGTCGAGAATGGCGCCAATGTCATCGACATCTGCTTCGACGACGGGCTCATCGACGGCAAGGCGATGATGTCACGCTACCTGCAGTTGCTGCAAGGCGAGCCGGATGTGGCGAAGGTGCCGATCATGGTCGACTCTTCGAAGTGGGAGATCCTCGAAGCCGGCCTGAAGTGCCTGCAGGGCAAGGGCATCGTCAACTCGATCTCGCTCAAGGAGGGCGAGGAAGTTTTCAAAAACCACGCGCGTCACATCATGCGTTACGGCGCGGCGGTGGTGGTGATGGCCTTCGATGAAAACGGCCAGGCCGCTACCTACGAAGAAAAGATCCGCATCTGCGAACGCGCGTATCGCATCCTGGTCGATGAGGTCGGATTCAATGCCGACGACATTATTTTTGATCCGAACATCCTCACCGTCGCCACCGGCATCGAAGAGCACAACAACTATGCGCTCGACTTCATCAATGCGACGCGATGGATCAAAGAAAACCTTCCCGGCGCGAAAGTCTCGGGCGGCGTTTCAAACATTTCGTTTTCATTCCGCGGCAACAATGTCGTGCGCGAGGCGATGCACTCGGCATTTCTCTATCACGCCGGCAAGGCGGGCATGGACATGGGCATCGTCAATGCCGGCATGCTCGAGGTGTACGACGAGATTCCGAAAGAACTGCTCGAGCATGTCGAGGATGTGCTTCTCAACCGCCGACCCGATGCGACCGAGCGTTTGCTCGAACTTGCAGAGCGCTTCAAGGGTCAGGGCGGCAAAAAGGTCGAGGAAGATCTTTCGTGGCGCGAAGAGCCGGTCGAAAAGCGCCTCGAGCATGCCTTGCTGAAGGGCATCGACAAATTCATCGACGAGGACACCGAAGAAGCCCGCAAAAAATATGGCAGACCTCTCAAGGTCATCGAAGGCCCATTGATGGATGGCATGGGCGTTGTCGGCGACCTCTTCGGCGCGGGCAAGATGTTCCTGCCCCAAGTGGTCAAGTCGGCGCGCGTGATGAAAAAAGCGGTCGCATGGCTCACGCCATACATGGAGGAGGAAAAAGCCGAGCACCTCGCTGGCGACATTGCGGCGATCAAGGCCGATAATCCCGCACTCAGCGACGATGAGGCATTGCGTCTTGCCGAACGCGGCCGCTCGGCCGGCCGTTTCCTCATCGCCACGGTGAAGGGCGATGTCCACGACATCGGCAAAAACATTGTCGGCGTCGTCCTTGCGTGCAACGGCTTCGAGGTCACCGACCTCGGCGTGATGGTCCCCTGCGACAAAATTTTGGACAAGGCCATCGAGATTGGCGCGGATGTCATCGGCCTCTCGGGACTGATCACTCCATCACTCGACGAGATGGTGCATGTCGCCAAAGAAATGGAGCGGCGCGGATTCAAAATTCCGTTGCTCATTGGTGGCGCCACCACTTCCGCCGCGCACACGGCCATCAAGATCGCCGAGCATTACTCCGGCCCGATCGTGCATGTCCTCGACGCCTCGCGCTCGGTACCTGTCACGACCTCGCTGCTCTCCGCCGATCAACGCGACGGTTTCGTCCGCGACAACCTCGCGAAACAAAAATCGCTGCGCGAAAATTTCATCAGCGGCCCGAAAAAAGAAACCCTCACGCTCGAACAAGCCCGCGACGCAGGGCCAAAATACGATTGGGACAACTACACTCCGCCCGTGCCGGGATTCATCGGCACGCGGACGCTTGATATGCCGCTGCGAGACCTCGTCGATTACATCGACTGGACGCCATTCTTTCATGCGTGGGAGCTGCGCGGGGTGTGGGATCGCGAGCAAAAAGTGCTCAAAACGAAAAATGCCGAAGGCGCGGCGGAAGCGGCAAAGCTTCATCAGGACGCGCTTGGCTGGATCGATCGCATCATCGCAGAGAACAAATTCTCCGCGCGCGGCATTTACGGATTCTTTCCCGCCAACTCGGCCGGCGATGACATCATCGTCTGGACCGATGAAACACGTACAACCGAGCGCACGCGCTTCCACAGCCTGCGCCAACAGATCAAAAAGGACTCGGGCAAACCCAATGTCGCGCTAGCCGATTGGGTGAAGCCCTGTAGCACCGACCACATCGGTGGATTTGTCGTGGGCATCCACGGGGCCGATGAATTTGCGGCAGAGCTCGAGAAAGACAACGACCCCTACGGTTCGATCATGGTCAAGGCGATTGCCGACCGCTTTGCCGAGGCCTTTGCCGAATGCCTGCATCACAAAGCTCGCATCGACTGG
This sequence comes from Verrucomicrobiaceae bacterium, assembly GCA_029977225.1. GTDB lineage: Bacteria > Verrucomicrobiota > Verrucomicrobiia > Verrucomicrobiales > Akkermansiaceae > Luteolibacter. The sequence continues at coordinate 6,850 of JAPOLH010000008.1, forward strand.
GGCTACGAGGCCGAAGGCGAGCTGACCAATGATCAGCTCATACATGAAAACTATCAGGGCATTCGCCCCGCGCCCGGGTATCCGGCGCAGCCGGACCACACGGAAAAGCCATTGCTGTTCGACCTGCTTGGCGCGACCGCGGCCACCGGCGTGTCGCTCACCGAAAGCTGCGCGATGCACCCGGGAGCGGCGGTCTGCGGGCTTTATTTTTCTCATCCCGAGAGCCACTACTTCGCCATCTCCGAGCTGCAAAAGGATCAGATCGAGGACTATGCAAAACGCAAGGGCATGACCTTTGCCGAGGCGGAGAAATGGCTTGGTCCGTGGCTGGGATACATTCCGTGATTTGCTTCTCGACGCCTATGGCGGTGGCACTCAGTGTGCGCGGGAAACTATGAAAACATTCATCAAGCTCTGCGTCACAATGCTGGCGCTTCACACTTCGGGTCATGTGTTCGCCGGCGGCGAAGGCTGGCTCACCGACATCGATGCCGCGAAGAAAACCGCAGGTGAATCGAAAAAAGATCTGCTCATCGACTTCACCGGGTCCGATTGGTGCGGCTGGTGCATCAAGCTCAACGACGAGGTCTTCAAGCACGACGCATTCAAGGCGGGCGTGAAGGACAGCTTCGTATTGGTCGAGATCGACTTCCCGCGGGCGAAAGACAAGTTGCCCGAAGATGCGCGCAAGCGGAATACCGAGCTGGCAGAAAAATACGCCGTGCAAGGGTACCCGACGATCCTGCTCTGCGATGCCGAAGGAAAACCTTATGCCGCGACCGGCTATCAAAAAGGCGGGCCCGAAAAATATGTCGATCACCTCAATGAGCTTCGCAAAAACAAGATCAAGCGCGACGAAGCATTCGCCAAAGCCGCCAAGGCAAACGGTGTGGAAAAAGCCAAGGCCTTGGTCGCCGCGCTTAATGCAATGAAGCTCGATGAAAAGGTTGTAGCCAATTTCTACGGCGACATCGCCGAGCAGGTGGTCGCTGCAGACCCCAAAGACGAAACCGGCTTTGCGAAAAAGGCCAAGTCCGGCAAGCGTCTCGAAGAATTTCAAAAATCCCTGCAGGAGCTCGGCGCCAAACGCGATCATGAGGGAGCGCTCGCCTTGGTCGAAAAAACCCTCAAGGAGGGTGGCTTTGATACGGAATCGACTCTGCAGATCATGATGACGCGCTCTGCGATTTTCGCATCGACCGGTAAATTCGACGAAGCCATCAAAGCTGCCGACGAAGCCAAAGCCTATGCTCCAGAGAGCCCGATGGCGCCGATGATCGACCAATTCCGCAAGCGACTTGAGCAGGGCAAGGAAGAGTCCAAGAAAAATCCTGCGGCGGGCGACAACAAGCCGGCCGAGTAATTTCAACCGCCCCGCAAATCGACCGCATGCGCATCGAGGTCATCAACACCGGCACCGAGTTGTTGCTTGGCAACACCATCAACACTCACGGTGCTTGGTTTGGTCGCGAACTTTTCAAGCTCGGTTTACGCGTCGCGCGACAGACGACTGTGCCCGATGGCACGGCGATCCGTGAGGCGATCGAGGAGGCGATTGGGCGCAGCGATGCGATCATCGTGACTGGTGGCCTCGGACCAACCAGCGACGACCTCACCCGCGAGATCACCGCCGAGGTACTTGGGCTTGAGCTCATCACCGACGAGGCCGCGCTGCGGTCGTTAGAGGGTTTCTTCGCGCATCGCGGCAAGCCGATGGCGCAGGCCAACCTCAAGCAAGCCTTGGTGCCAGTCGGTGCCGATGTGCTGCCTAACCCGAACGGCACTGCGCCCGGAGTCTATGTGCCGCCGCGCCTCAACGATCAGGCAAATTGCGCGATCTTTCTACTGCCTGGCCCACCGCGCGAACTTTACCCGATGTTTCACCACGAGGTCGCACCGCGCCTCAAGGCGATGGCGGCGATCGATGAAGTGCACGGCAGTCGTGAATTGAAATTCACCGGCATCGGCGAAAGCGATTTCCATCAGGGCATCGACGCGCAGCTGGCGGAGATTGCTGATCTCGAATTTGGCTACTGCGCGCACATTGGTGAGGTTGATCTGCGCCTGATCGGCCCACCCGAAGCACTCGCGAGGGGCACGGCCATTGCCCTAGAAAAGTTTGGCTCGTTTCTGATCAGCGACGATGGCTCATCGCTTGAGGCCACCGTAGTGCGCTTGTTGAAGGAACGCGGGTTGACGCTGGCGACGGCCGAGAGCTGCACCGGCGGGCTGATCGCCAACCGCATCACCAATGTGCCCGGCGCGAGTGCGGTGTTCGGTCATGGATTTATCACCTATGCGAATAACGCGAAATCATCCTCGCTAAATGTTTCGCCCGAAGACCTTGCGACCCACGGCGCGGTGAGCGAGGTAGTTGCCAAGCAAATGGCTGCAGGTGCGCTGCAAGCATCCGGCGCCAATATCGCCGTCGCGGTCACCGGCATCGCCGGACCCGATGGCGGCTCGCCGGAAAAACCCGTCGGCACGGCATGGATCGGTCTCGCATCGCCGAATCACGATGCGATCGCGTTCAAAGTCTTCCACCCGCGAAACCGCCACGACTTCAAGCTCGCCGTCAGTCAGGCGGCACTCGAAGCGGTGAGGCGTCGGGTCCTCGGACTGAGCTGAGCCTCGCGTGCGTACGCGCGCAGGCGCGCCTTGGAAAAAAATTTTGACCCGCAAGTAGGGCATATTTCACCAAACCGCTTGCAAAACCAGCAGGGTTGGCACTAGTCCCTCAATCCACATTCGCAACACCGCTTGCAATCGCCATGGGAAAAATACTCATCATCGCCGAAAAACCCAGCGTCATGACCGACCTCAGCCGCGCGCTGGCCAAGCCGCTCGGCAAATTTGAAAAGCATGGCGCCGCCCGCGATGCTTATTTTGAAAACGACAATGCCGTCATTACCTCCGCCGTCGGTCACCTGGTCGAGCTCAAGATGCCCACGGGACCGAATGGCAAGAACCTGCCGTGGAATTTTAGCGTGCTGCCGGCAATCCCGAAAAATTTCGAACTCGCAGCCAAACCCGATACCGAAGCGCGCCTCAAGCAGGTGCTCAAGCTCGCCAAGCGCAAGGACATCGACCTCTTGGTCAACGCCTGCGACGCCGGCCGCGAGGGTGAGCTGATCTTCCGCTACATCGTCGAATACGGTGGCATTCAAAAACCCGTGAAGCGGTTGTGGATGCAATCGATGACGCAAAACGCAATCGCCGACGCATGGGACAAGCTGCGCGATGAAAAGCAAATGGTGGCCCTCGCCGATGCCGCGAAATGCCGCTCGGAATCCGACTGGCTCGTCGGCCTCAACGCCACCCGCGCGCTGACCTGTTTCAACTCGCGCCATGGCGGATTCAACATCACCGCCGCCGGACGCGTGCAAACGCCGACGCTTGCGATCCTCGCCGCCCGCGAGGCCGAGATCCAAGCATTCAAGTCGAGCCCCTACTTCGAGGTCCACGCGACCTTCGGCGTGAAAGCCGGCGACTACCTCGGCAAGTGGATCGACGAGAAGTGGAAAAAATCCGAGGCAAGCCCGCACGGGAAGCCCGAGCGAATTTGGGATCAGGCCGCTGCCGAGGCGATCAAGTCGCGCTGCGAAGGCAAGACCGGCGCCATCAGCGAAGAGAAAAAAGCGCAGTCGCAAATCGCGCCGCAACTCTACGACCTCACCACATTGCAACGCGAAGCGGGCTTCTCCGCCAAAGGCACGCTCAGCATCGCGCAGGCACTTTACGAAAAACACAAGGTCATCACCTATCCGCGTACGGATTCACGCTATCTGCCCGAAGACTACCTTCCGAATGTGCGCGAGACGCTTGGGGAAATCGCCAGCAGCGATCTGGACTGCGCGCGTTATGCCAAGGCGGTGCTCAATGGCGGCAATGAAAACGGACCGAAGCTCGCCAAGCTCAAGCGTGTGTTCGACGACAAAAAAGTTTCCGATCACTTTGCCATCATCCCGACCGGAAAATTTTCCAAACTCAGCGATACCGAGCAGAAGGTTTACGACATGATCGTGAAGCGCTTCATTGCGGTGTTTTATCCCTCCGCCGAGTTTGAGCAAACCACGCGCCTCACAAAGATTTCGAATGGCGAAGTGACAGACACCTTCAAAACCGAAGGTCGCGTGCTGGTGAAACCCGGCTGGCTCGAAGTCTATGGCAAACGCGCCGGTGTGGCATCGGGCAAGGACGAGCTCACCGCCGTGAGCGCCGGTGAGACGGCAACAGTGGAATCGATCGAGGTCCTGCACGAAGAAACCAAACCACCCGCGCGCTTCACCGAATCAACCCTGCTCTCGGCGATGGAAGGCGCGGGCAAGCTCATCGACGACGAGGCGCTGCGCGAAGCGATGTCCGAGCGCGGCCTCGGCACCCCCGCCACCCGCGCGTCGATCATCGAAGGCCTCATTTCACAAAAGTACATCGCCCGCGAAGGACGCGATTTGCATGTCAGCAACAGCGGCATGCGGCTCATCGAGTTGGTGCGCGACATGAAGATCGAAGGGCTTTATTCGCCCAAGCTCACCGGCGATTGGGAGCACAAGCTGCACCTCATGGAGCAAGGCGAGCTCAAGCGCGACGAGTTCATGCGCGAGATCAACGCCTATACCGAAGAAATCGTCGGCAAGGCAAAGGGCCGCGCCGATGATGCGAAGAACCAATCGTTCCCCGACCTCAAGGTCGATTGCCCGGTCTGCGGAGCAAAGGGTCTCCGCCAAACTGATGCCACCTACGAGTGCCGTCAGCCGGAATGCAAATTCAAGGCGAAGAAACACATCGCCGGCCGCCTGCTCACCGAGGCCGAAGCCGCCGAGCTTTTCACGAAAAAATTTGTCGGCCCGCTCACCGGATTCAAATCGAAGTTCAACAAACCCTTCGATGCCGGACTCGAACTCGATGCGAAGTTCAAAATCAACTTCGTCTTCGACAACGACGACAAGGACGCCGCCGCCGAGCTCACCGAAGAGCAAGTCATCGGCGAGGTCGAGCTGGCCGATGGGCGCCGCGTGAAACTTTATCAAACCGAAAAGGCCTATCACCTGCCGGAAGTCATCACGAAAAAAGAGCCCAATGGCATCCGCATAGGCAAGTCGATCCTGCAGCACGAAATCACACGCGAGCAGGCGATCAAGCTCGTGAGCGCCGGCAAGACCGATCTCATCAAGGGCTTTGTTTCAAACAAAACGAAACGCAAGTTCGACGCGTTCCTCACCTTCGATGCGAAGGAAGGAAAAATCGGCTTCGATTTCCCGCCGCGTCCAGCGAAGAAAGCTGCGACCAAAAAATCCGCGGCCAAAGACGCTGACGAATGAGGCGGATCAGCCCGAATGCTTGTTCATCGCTTTGATCTCATCCGCACTTTGATTCACAAAGGCAGAAGCGCCGAGCGGATGACGATCGCCGATCAAGTGTTGCTTGCCTTGGCGGTAGAGGTCGACGAGGTGAGAGCCCGCGCGAACGGCGAGGGCCATGGTCGAGGGGTTCGACTGATGAAGAAAATTCGCCTCATGCTCGAGTGAGGATTCCTCGCGTTCGATGTGATCGAGCAGGATGTGGATTTTCTGCAGCGCCAGCGCGCCATCGTGATCGCGATGTTGGAACTCGCTGTAATTTCGCTGCAACGCCTTGTATTCGACCTTCAGCGCCTTGAGCCGACGATCGAGTTCGCGGGATGCCGGCTCGCCGATCTCGTACAATTCTTCGCTGAGCTTTTCGAGTTGTTCGCCGGCCTTGGCGATTTCGGCATCGAGATGGTTTGCGATATGATTGCTCATGATGGTTTGGGGTTTATCCAATTAACACTTTACTCCCAGCGTCATGTCACCGCAACCCGTTTTCCGCCCCACCATGATGCGGCCCATCAAAGGGCTGGAGCGAGGTCTGGCCTCGGCAGCTGCAAGCCCAGCAGGTGATGCGGCAGCGTGGTGATCATGTAAAAAACGATGCCCGCCACTGCCAGTGTGTGAGCATTGAACGGGCCCAGCAGACAGCAGATCGGGATGAGGCAAAGGACAGTGGGCACCATGAGCGGCAGGCTGATGCCGTGCACGCGAACCAAGCGCCGCACTAAACTCGCGGGCGCGGCCGGCGGCTCGATCACCTTGCGCGTGCAGGCCAATCGCCGCGTGTGGCGGTACGCATGCACACCAAGGAAAAACATGCCCACCGCGAACAGAGGATCCGCAAAGACCGCAAGAGTGGCCACCAAGGCATGCTCGATCAGATCAAAGCTTGCCCTGCGCGCCCTGCCACCTCGCCATCTCACAATCGCACTGACCATCGCAAACCCAGCGCCTGCGATAACACCGAGCCATGAGAGTTTTTGCAAATGCATGATGTCTGGCATCCACGTGGTTTTCGGCTTCCATGCGAATGCTTCGGCAATTTGAGCAAATGGCGCCCAGGCCGACACCGGATGCATCGCAAACACCACGGCCAAGAGTAACAAGCCGCGACCGAATACAAATGACCAACACGCGAAGGCACCATCTCTATCGATTCGCAATGCCGTCGCATCGGCCATGCCGAAGTGAAAGATGGTAAGCCCGAGAAACAGCAACGCGAAAACGCCTGGCTGCCATAGGAGAAACAGTAAGCAGGCAAGCATTAGCCCAAAGTAGCCCGCAAAACCCGCAAGCTGGCGTGTGAACAATTTTTTACCGGTGAGCCGTGCCCGCACCATCCAATCGGCCGCGCCGTGAGGCATGCCAAAAATCAGCAAGGCAAACACGAATGGCCATGCGGCAAAGCGCTTTGTGATCTCGGGTGCGATGATACCGACCGCGCATCCGATCATCAGCATCGCCCACGGCAAGGCCCGCGGACCGGACCACAGCGCTCGCGCCGAATTCAATGGGCCGGCTCGCTCAAAGCTTTCACGCCTTGATAGCATGCGAGGCCGAAGAACACTTTGTTGATCACATCCGCGACGTTGTAACAAACCTCGCGCCAGCTTTCTCCATCAGCTCCGCCGAGGGCCATCAGAAAACCCACGGGATAGATCACCCAACCAAGCAGGACATAAAGCCGCATCGTTTCCAGGCTTCTCTGGATGCTCGCCGGCGCGCTCTTCATCGCTTCGGAAACTTTGCTATAAAGCATGTACACGATGTAGAGCCATGCGACGCAGCTCACTGCATACCACAGCCACCATTGGCTGCTGCCAGTTTTACTTTCCTCCGCCACCCATGCCGTGATGAGCATGACAAAGGCCCAGAAAACGAGCCCTCGAAACAACTTAGCACCCTTTCGGCCAAGGTTGAGCAAAAGCGGAAATTCCATCAGCAGCAGCGGCACGGTGATGAGCCAGTCAATGTAGCGATAGGCCGTCGGAAACTGCCGGATCGTGGCGCCTGCGATGCGATTCCCATTGGCATCAAACAGCGAAGCCACGCCTTCCAGATAAATGCCGCTCATCCGCCAGTAATGAAATGCAGCCACCGCGCAAATGATGCCAGCCACCGTCAGTGTCGTCTGATACCGCGTCAGTACGGTCTTGCGCTGAAGCCAAAAGAACAACGCGCCGGCACCCATGGCAACCGTGGCCAGCCAGAACAGGTACATCGTGACGCCCTCCATCGTAAGGCCCGCATTCAGCGCCTTCATGGTGGTCGACATGTCGGCAAGCGTCAGCAAAGGGAAGTTCAACGCGAACAACTTGCCCTGCGAAAACAATCCGCCGGTTTGTTTCTCGTAGCTTAACGCGTCATTCGAACCTGCCCCGAACTCCTTTTCCGTGTTGGTGTGAATTTTCATGATGGATTGGAGGGATCTCCAATCATCAATCTAATTCACCGCCACTGCCGAACAAGCGGCCTCGCGTCACGCGATCGCGTGTGAGCTCAGGCCGCGACAATGTTGAGCAGCTTGCCGGGCACAAAGATGATCTTGCGAATGGTTTTGCCATCCGTGTGTTCGAGCACCTTAGGGCTTTGCAGCGCCAGCGACTTGACCATTTCTTCGTCGGCGTCCTTGGCGACTGTGAGGCGCTCGCGAAGTTTGCCATTCACTTGCACGACAATCTCGATCTCGTTGCGCACCAACGCGGCAGGATCGTATGTCGGCCATGCGGTTTCGGAGAGAGGAGAACAGCGGCGACCGGTGACCGCCGCTACGCGCTCGTGGATTTCTTCAGTGAGGTGCGGAGCGAAGGGATTCAAAACCGTTAGGAACTGTATGAACTCCTTGAGCGGCACCACCTCCGCCTGGGTGAAGGCATTGGTGCAAATCATCATCTGCGAAATCGCCGTGTTGAAGCTGAGCTTTTCGATGTCCTCGCCGGTTTTCTTAATCGTTTCGTGGACCACTCGTAGCAGCTCCTTGTCGGCGCATTCGATGTCCTTGATTTTGGCGGAAACCTGATGGCCGCCATCGCTTTTTTCCTCGAATGCGATGCGCCACACGCGCGCAAGGAATCGCGAGACCCCCTCGACGCCTTTCATCTGCCAGGGCTTCACTTGCTCGAGTGGACCCATGAACATTTCGTAAAGCCGCAAGGCATCGGCGCCGTACTCGCGCACGACATCGTCGGGGTTCACGACATTGCCGCGCGACTTCGACATTTTTTGCCCGTCCTCGCCGAGGATGAGGCCTTGGTTGACGAGTTTTTGGAATGGCTCGGGCGTGCCGACATGGCCGAGGTCGAAGAGCACCTTGTGCCAGAATCGCGCGTAAAGCAGGTGCAACACCGCATGCTCAGTGCCGCCGACATAGAGGTCGACCATGCCGGTCGAAGCACCCTTGCCGGACCAATACTGCTCGGCTTCTTTGGAAATGAAACGATCCTTATTACTAGGGTCGCAGTAGCGAAGGTAATACCAGCATGAGCCAGCCCATTGCGGCATCGTGTTGGTCTCGCGAATCGAGCCATCGTGCAGCTGAACCCATTCGGTTGCCTTGTTGAGCAAGGGATCGGGAGTGCCGCTGGGCTTGTAATCATCGAGCGGCGGCGCAAGCAGCGGAAGCTCGGAATCGGCAATGGCGTGATGATGCCCGTCCTTCCACACGATCGGAAACGGCTCGCCCCAGTAGCGCTGACGCGAAAAAAGCCAGTCGCGAAGTTTGTATTGGATGCGGCGCTTGCCTTTACCGTTTGTTTCGAGCCAATCGATCATCTTCGCCTTGGCATCGGCAGTCGCAAGCCCGTCGAGGAAGCCGGAATTGATGGCGATGCCGGGGTCGCAGCACGGGAGCGCAGACGTCTCGCCCACATTTTCCCCAGCCACCACTTGGATCACCGGTAGCGTGAACTTTTGTGCAAATTCGAAATCGCGCTCGTCATGGGCGGGCACGGCCATGATCGCGCCGGTGCCGTAGCCCATCATCACATAGTCGGCGATCCACACGGGGATTTCAGCGCCATTGACAGGGTTGATGGCGTGAGCGCCGGTAAAGACGCCCGACTTGTCCTTATTGAGATCGCCGCGTTCGAGGTCGGACTTCGACGCGCAGGTTTTCCGATAAGCCTCGACGGCCGCCTGTTGCGCGGAAGTGGTAATTTCCGCAACAAGCGGATGCTCGGGGGCGAGCACCATGTAGGTCGCGCCAAAGAGCGTGTCGGGACGGGTGGTGAAGACGGTGATGTCTTTGTTGGCAACGGTAAAGACCACCTCGGCTCCTTCGCTGCGGCCGATCCAGTTTTTCTGAAGCAGCTTGATGCCTTCCGGCCAATCAAGACCATCGAGCTCATCGATCAAGCGCTGGGCGTACTTCGTGATGCGCAGCATCCATTGACGCAGCGGCCGACGCTCGACGGTGTGGCCTTTGGATTTCCATTCTTCGATCTCCTCGTTGGCGAGCACCGTGCCGAGATCGGGCGACCACCACACCGGCGTGTCGGCGACATAGGCGAGACGCTCGGCATCGATCTGCTCGCGGGTCCAGCCTTTGGCTTCGAGCTCCGCCACCGGCCGCGCACGGTTGCTTTCGGCATTAAAGTACGATGAATATAGTAGAAGAAAAATCCATTGTGTCCAACGCACATACTCGGGATCGGTGGTGGCGATTTCGCGATCCCAGTCGTAAGCAAAGCCGAGCGACTTGAGCTGACGGCGGAAGTTCTCGATATTCGCGGCCGTAGTCACGGCCGGGTGCTGGCCGGTCTTGATCGCGTACTGCTCGGCGGGCAGACCGAACGAGTCGTAGCCCATCGGGTGCAGCACATTGAAGCCGTTCATCCGTTTGTAGCGGCCGATGATGTCGGTGGCGGTGTAGCCCTCCGGGTGGCCGACATGAAGTCCCGCGCCGCTTGGGTACGGAAACATGTCGAGCACGTAGTATTTCGGCTTAGCCGGATCAAAGCCCTCGTCGCCGGGGCCGGCGGTACGGAAAGTTTTTTCCGAATCCCAACGGGCCTGCCATTTGGGTTCGAAATCGCGGAAAGGGTAGGGCTTGCGGTCGTCTGACATCGTGGTTTGAGGGCCACGGACCATGGCCAAGGGGCGGCGGAATGAAAAGCAAAACCCCGGGGCTGAGCGCTGTACGGGTGGAATATTGCGTCAGGCGCCTGCGCTCATGCCCGCCCAGTGCCATAGCGCGGGATCGAGCTCATGCCGGGCGCAGCGGGCGAGCTGCGCGGCATCGGCGCCGACATGGAGCATGGCAAACATCGTCGAGCCCGACCCACAAAGCAGCGCAGCGCGGACCTCTTCGCGGCGCAGCAGCCATTGCTTGAGCTCCCCAAGAAAGCGGTGCTTGGCAAAGACCGGACGCTCGAGGTCGTTGACCAATTCCAGCCCATCGATGATTTGGGGCGCGTAGCGGATGCCGGGGATTTCCTGCGAATCGAGCCAATGCCGATAGGCTTCGGGTGTCGGCACGCCGAATGATGGTTTAAGCAAAAGGACCGGCATGGCGGGTGGAGGTTCGACCGACTCGAGGCGTTCGCCGCGACCACTGACTCGCACAGCCGCATCGCCAAGAAAGAACGGCACATCCGATCCGATGCCCGCTGCGAGTTCGATGAGTCGGTTGGTGCCTAGCTTGCCATCGTGCAGTTGATCGAGCGCGAGCAAGGTCGCCGCTGCATCGCTGCTGCCACCACCGAGGCCGGCACCGTGCGGGATGGATTTTTTCAGATGAATCGCAATGCGGCATTCCGTTTGTGCGGCGGCTTCGTATGCGCGCAGTGCTTTGATCACCAAATTGCCCTCGTCGCCGGGCACAGTCGGGTCGTCGCAGGAAAATGAAAATTTCGCGACTTCGGAAAATTCGAGTTCATCGGCAAGCTTGGGCAAGCGCACCATCAGGCTCTCAATGTCGTGAAAGCCATCATCGCGACGGCCGAGCACGCGCAGCGAAAGATTGAGTTTGGCCGGTGCCTGAATGCGATATGGCGTGCTCATGGCGATGGGTCTTTGACGATGAGTGCCATCATGCGCCCGGTTTTTCCGAGCTCTTTGCGATAGCTGTAATAGCGGCGCAAATCTGCCGCGGTGTTGAGCCCGCAGTCGATGAAATTTCCAAGGCCAAGCGCACTCGCTTGTGCGGCAATCTGCGCGGCAAAATCGATTTCGTAATCGGGCGGGCGAATGCAGGGGCTGAGCACGGCAGTGACATCTTCCGCGCGTGTGCCAAAGCTTTCGGCCATGCGTTCGAGCGCAACGCCGAGGATGTTTTGCTCGGTGCCTTTTTTGCCCGAATGCAACAAGCCGATGGCGCCCGTGCGCCGATCGGCGAGCCAGATCGCACCGCAATCGGCGACATAAATCGCAAGCACCACGCCCGCTTGATTCGTGAGCAAGCCATCGACCGCCGGCACTGCGCCCATGCCATCGGCCGCAATGATTTGCGCGGCCCCCGGCACCACCGCGACGGCATGGCCGTGAACTTGCTCCGCGCGCCACCAAGCGGCATCACTGCCGGCAAACTCATTCACTCGCGCTTGATGAAACGAACGCAAATGCCGCATCGCCTCATCGCGGTCGCATGCAAGCTCGAGCCCCGGAACACGCTCGACCCAGCCAGCACGAATGCCAGGGATCGCATGGATCGGATCAAGAAACGAAAACACCTCCGTCACCGCAACAGGGTAAGGGAGGTGGTGGTGCTTCGCCAAGCGACATTGTGCGCCGAGCGAAGCGGGATTCGTGAGTTTGCTCAATGCATCGTGCGGCCGTGGATCGCGCGCTTGGTGTGCTCGACCGCTTCGGCCTGATCCTCATCAAGGTCGGCAAGAATGTTGGCGAGGTCGCTGGCAATTTCCGAACGCATCTTTGAGACGAGCTCGGCGCCCTTGCGGGTGATGCGCACCATGATCTTGCGGCGATCTTCGGCGGCGTGCGTGCGCTCGACATAGGCGAGCTTTTCGAGACGGTCGACAAGACCAGTCGCGGCTGCCGTCGAGTGACCCATTTTCTTTGCGATATCCGACATCGTCAGATACTCCTCGCTCGAGAGATAGGTTAGAAGAAAGAACTGCGAAAACGAGATGTTTCCTTTGTTCAGCTCGGTCGACAGGTTCAAAATGCAGCTGCGCTGCGTGAATAGGACAAAGTCAGCGAGACGGTCGGCATCGGCTTTGACCGAAGCGCCCGTGGCGTTCGTAGATTTCATGTTGGCTGGTTGTTGGGTTCATGGTTGGGGACGGGGTGACGCATGGCACTGCGCAGCAGAGACCGAGCGCCGGGCACGCGGCCGGGGCGGTTCGGAATCGGCCTGCTCCTTCGGGACAAGGAGTGCGGCGGGGACCCCACGCGTCGTGGGACTTTTGAAAATTACGCCTTTCCAAGAGGTCTTGAAAGAAAATAATTCCGCAAAACCGAAATATTTTTTCAAAAAATACCGCTAATCCGTGGTTTTTTGAGGATTTTTTACATCCTCGGCGGGCGAAACTTCCGCTGCCGGAGACTCAGTGGCGGGTTCGCTAGCGGCCGGCGGCTTGGGAACATGTTGTGAATAAACCGCGTCGCCGAGCTCGATGTGACCCGACTGCAGATCGGCGGCGGCGAATTGGCCGAGCGCCTCGCCGGTGACGAGCAGGTTGGCACTGCGCTGGTCGGCCCCGCGGGTGGTGAGAATGGTGCCCGGCTCAGCGGTCCATTTGCCGAAACTTTGGATCAGCACAAAGCGCTTGTCGGGTGGGATCGACGCGATGCGGCCGACAAGACGCGGTAGCTCGGCTTTGGGTTTTCCCTCCGGCTCCTTGGTCGCGCAGGAAACCCATGCAAGGCAGGCGAGGCCAAATATGAAGGCTCTTTTCATCATGGCGTTGGCGCCTCGTTGAGCGATGGTGGAACGGAGTTTTGTGCAGATTCCGAAAGGATGCGAATCTCATCGGCCTGAATGAGGTGTTCACGTCCGTTCGGGCCGCGAAGGATCAACTCGCCGGCGGCCGAGAGACCATCGACCACGCCGACGCGCGGGCCGCTTGGTGTCGTGAGCTGCACGGCTTTTCCGGTGAGCACGCAGCGCTGGCGAACCTGGTCCATGAGCGCGGCGAATTCCGCGTCGATCTGGCGCGCGCGGATCGCGAAGCGGCGGATGATCGCGCCGAGCACATCGCCGCGCGAATGGGGCATGCCGGTTTCCAACTCGAGCGAACTGGCGATTTCCGCCACCTCATCGGGAAAGCGTGTGGTGTTCACATTCAGGCCGATGCCGACGATGGCGAAGTCCGAGCCCGCCTCGACGAGGATGCCGGCAATTTTGCGCGAGCCGATCCAGACATCGTTGGGCCACTTGATACCAGCGGCAGGTCCGAAGGACTCGACCGCTTCGGCGACCGCGAGGCCGGCGGCAAGGGCGAGGCGTGGCCACAGCGCCTTGGGGGCCACGGGGCGAAGCAGAATGGAAAAAGTGAGCGACTCGCCCGGTGGCGCAAACCATTGAGCGCCGCGCCGGCCGCGGCCGGCGCTTTGTTCAAGCGCGAGCAACACCAGTCCCTCCGGTGCCGATGCTTCGGCAAGCGAGCGCAACTCGTCGTTGGTCGAGCCAGCCGACTCGAGCACCTTTAGATGAAAGGGATCGCGAAACTCCGCCGCGGCACCTGTGAGGTCGTGGGCCATGGGTCAGGAAATTTCCAACGGCGTGAAGTCCAAGCCGATGTCGAGCGCCGGTGCCGAATGCGTGAGCGCGCCAACGGAAATGAAATCAACCCCGGTCGCGGCAATGTCGCGGATCGTTTCGAGCGTCACGCCACCGCTCGCCTCAAACATCGGTGTCGTCCGCTCGCCGCGCATCGACACCGCCTCACGCAGATCGTCGATGCTCATGTTATCGAGCAGGATGTGGGCGACGCCATCGAGCGCGAGAAACTCACGCACCTGATCGAGTCGATCGGCCTCAAGCTCGACTTCGATGCCGGGCTTGTCATTTTTCAAATGCTGGATCGCCGCCTGAATCGCCGCAACGCCACCTTCGGTGACGAGGTGATTGTCCTTCACCATCGCGCGATCATGCAAATTCATGCGGTGGTTGTGGCCGCCGCCATCGACGACCGCTTTTTTTTCATGCAATCGATAGCCCGGTGTTGTTTTGCGCGTGTCGAGGATGCGCGCGCCAGTGCCCTTGATGGCATCGACATAGCGTGCCGTGAGCGTGGCCACACCGCTGAGCCTTTGCGCAAAATTGAGCGCCGTGCGTTCACCGCCAAGGATCGAACGCGCCGATCCCTCGACGCGCAACAGCAAGGCCCCCTCGCTCACGCGGCTGCCATCTTCGATCAGGATTTCGACCAACAGCGTGGGGTCGACTTTTTCAAAAACCCGCGCGGCGAGCTCAATGCCGGAGACCACGCCTTCGCGGCGCGCCGTGATGAAGGCCCGCGCACGGCGATCGGCCGGGATGAAATACTGCGAAGTGACATCGCCATCACCGAGGTCTTCAGCGAGCGCGAGATCGATCAATGTTTCCGTGTGGTCTTTCAACGAAAACGAAATGGAACGCCTCGCGCGAGCGCTGTCAATCACGCGTCACCGCCGATGCTTTTGCAGCAGCTCACGGCCGCGCGCGGTTTGCCACGGGTTGGCTTGCAACAGGTAGTTCGGAAACTCAGGCCGCAATGAGTAGCCGCGATGGAAAACCGGCGTCGCCGATGCGGAAATGGGCGGCACGATCCATGACCATTCGGCCTGTGCCTCGCGGCCAGCGCGCTGCTCGCTTTCGCAAAACTCGATGAACTCGCGCGAGGCTTGATGGTGATCGACGAGTCGCACGCCTTCCTGCTGGAACGACCACAGCACCGCCTCGTTGAGCTCAACGAGCGCGTGGTCGCGCCACAAGTTGCGGGTCTGGCGCGTATCGAGGCCAAGCTTTTCGGCAATGATCGGCAACTGGTTGTAACGCGCCACATCACCAAAATCGCGCGCCCCGATTTCCGTACCCATGTACCAACCGTTGAATGGCGCGCAGGGGTAAACTTCCGCACCGGTCGCAAAGATCATGTCGGAAATCGCCGGCACTGCGTACCACTTGAGACCCAGCTTGCCGAACCACTCGTGACGCGGATGGCGAATCGCCACCTCGCGCACCAAGTGCGGCGGCAATTCGTAAAATCGCAGCGACCCGCCGCACTGAATAATCAACGGCAAAAGATCGAATCGCGTCGGGCTCGCGGGCGGCCGCCAGCCGAGCGCCAAGGCAACCCGCGTGAGCTCGAGGTTCATCGGATCACCGAGAATGCTGCCATCGGACGACTCGTGCGCGGCGTATCGGACGAGCTGGTGGCTCCAAATGCGGATCTCGTTTTCAACGCCGCGCCATGGCGGCATCACTGTCATCGCAGGCGTGATCCGCCCATCGCCGGTCGCACGTTTCAAATGCTCGCAGGAAGCCTCGAAAACTTCGTCGGCCGTCGCGAGTTGACGGGCATCGATTACCTCCAGCGACTTCCAATGCAGCCGACCGATGCATCGCACGGCATTGCGCCACGCCTCACGACCCGCCTGCTCCAACGAGTCATCCGAAGCAGCAACGGACTTGAGTAGCTCCGCCGAATCGACGAGATCCCAACGCTTGGCATGATGGCCATGCAGTGGGCATCTGGAGGCAGCTGGCGTGTTCGGGTCATTCATGATGGCATCACAGCACCGGTCACGCGGCGGAACGACTTCAGAAAGAAGCGGGAAACTCCACGGTGGCAAGCGGAAAGGACGCTGCTTTGATACGGCGAAAAAACCCGGCGCTTGCAAATGTGGTCGGTTGACAAGCAGGGCCTCGAACAATCACTCTGGAGACGTTGCGCCGCATCATTTCGGATGCTACGCTTGCCCGCTTTACAATCCATCCCCAGACACTTTTTCACCCAGTGTTTTCCAACGAAGATTATCTTGCGGAGCTGCTCAACGAAGCCGGAGTCGTGAGCCCAGAAGAGATTGCCGATGCCCGCCGCAGGGTTTCTGGGTCTCAATCGCTCGTCGCTTATCTGCTGGCCAACACCGCACTCACTGAAGATCAGATCGGCGAGGTGCTTGCCGCCAATGCGGGCATCGCGTTCGTGCGGCTTGCCGATCTTCAATTTCAACCGGGCATCACCGAGACCATCACCGAGGATACCGCCAAACGCTACCGTGTGATCCCGGTGCAGGACGATGGCCTCACACTCACCATCGCGGTGGCTGATCCGCTCGATTTTGAAACTCTCGACTCCCTGCCACACATCATTGGCCGGGATCTCAACTTCGTTTGCGCCACCCAACCGGACATCCAATACCACTTGCGGGAATTCTACCGCGCCACCGACGCCTCGCCCGATGATGGCGCATTTGGCATCCAAGTGACCACCGGCGACCTCGAGGCGGGTGCCGATGCAGATGACGCCCCCGTCATCCGCCTGGTCATTCAGTTGCTCAGCGAGGCGTTTCGCCTGCGCGCATCCGACATCCACATCGAGCCACTCGAAACGTCCGTGCGCGTGCGCTACCGCCTCGACGGCAAACTGATCCATGTCGACTCGCATCCGAAAAAACTTCTGCCCTCCATCATCGCACGCCTCAAGGTGATGAGCGGCACGATGTCGATCGCTGAAAAACGCATGCCACAAGATGGCCGCATTCAGCTCAAAATCGGCGGTAAGGAAGTCGACCTCCGAGTCTCCTCGGTCCCCTCCAACCACGGCGAGTCGATCGTCATGCGGATCCTCGACAAAACCGCCCTCATGCTCGGCCTGCCGGAGCTGGGGTTTTTCTCCGACGACCAAACAACCTTCGAGCAACTGCTCGGGCTGCCTGATGGCATCTTGCTCGTGACCGGCCCAACCGGATCGGGGAAAACCACCACGCTCTACGCCTGTCTCAACGTCATCAACCGCCCCGACAAAAAAATCATCACCGTCGAGGATCCGGTCGAGTACGAGCTACCCGGCATCAACCAGGTGATGGTCAAATCCGATATCGGCATGACCTTTGCCGCGGCCCTGCGCGCCATGCTGAGACAAGCGCCCAACATCATCATGATCGGGGAAATTCGCGATGCCGAAACCGCCAACATTGCGATCAATGCATCGCTCACCGGCCACTTGGTTTTCTCCACGCTTCACACCAACGACGCCCCCTCCGCCGTTGCGCGTCTCGCCGATATCGGCGTGAAGCCCTTCCTCATCGCATCGGCCGTGCGCGGGGTGCTTGCGCAGCGACTCGTGCGCAAGCTTTGCCCGATCTGCAAATCCCCGACCGAACTCACCGAAAAGGAAATGCGCGCGCTATCGCTCGATGCCTCACGCACGATCGACGCCACCACCTTCGGCCCTGTCGGCTGCGACAAATGCCGCGGCGGCGGCTACAAGGGACGCATGGGAATTTTCGAATTGTTTCTCGTCGATGACGAGGTTCGCCAAATGATCAATACCGGTCTCACCACTACCCAGTTGCGACGCCGCGCGCGCGAACTCGGCATGCGCACGCTGCGTGAGGACGGCATCCGCAAGGTGCTCGCAGGCCTCACTTCGGGTAGCGAAGTGGTTCACACCACCATGTCCGACGCCGACTGACCTTTTCCCAAAACCTTTTCACCGCGCCAGTCCTATGGACCATCATCAAATCGTCGAGCTCTTCGAAGCCAGAGGTCTTATCGACCAGAGTCTCGCCCAGGAAATTCTCGCGGAAGTCGCCAACAGCGGCAAAACCGCGGGGGAAATCCTCGCGGATTTCGATGTCATCCAAAACCGTGATGATGTCTGGCCAGTCGTGGCCTCCGAATTGGGCGTCCAGATGGTTGATCTGCGCGATTGGACTCCGCCAGAAGCCATTCTCGCTTTGATTCCCGCCGGCACCGCGCGCCTCCACGGAGCGTTGCCAGTGCAGTTTGACGAGGCTGGTTTGCATGTCGCGCTGGTCGATCCGCTCAACCCGCAGACGGCCGAAGACCTCCGGTTCGCACTCGGTCGAGAGATCAATGTCGTGATCGCGCCCGACTACCTCGTCGAAGCCAAGATCAATGACTGCTATGGCGGAGAGGGCAAGGCGATGGAGGACCTCCTCAACCAGCTGGTCATCAACAGCGAGTCACAGAACGCCGCCGATCTCGAATCTGAGGCCAACTCGGCGCCAATTATCCGCTATGTCGATCTGGTCCTTTATCAAGCCATCAAGGAACAGGCCTCCGACATCCATTTTGAGCCGTTCGAAAACGAATTCAAAATCCGCTACCGCGTCGATGGTGCACTCTACGAAATGGCGCCGCCGCCCATTCACTTGGCGCTGCCGATCATCTCGCGCGTGAAAGTGATGTCGAACATGAACATCGCCGAGCGCCGCATCCCGCAAGACGGCCGCATTGTGAAACAGATCGGCGAAAAACAGGTCGACATGCGGGTCTCGTCGCTGCCCACCCATCACGGCGAATCGATCGTGCTTCGCGTCCTCGACCGCTCATCGGTGAATCTCTCACTCGAGAACCTCGGCCTGCCCGAATACATTTACGATTACATCACCGAGACCATCGAAAAACCCAACGGGATATTCATCGTCACGGGCCCCACCGGCGCGGGCAAGACCACCACCCTCTACGCCGCACTGCGCCGCATCAACACGATCGATTCAAAGCTGCTTACCGCTGAAGACCCGGTCGAGTATGACATCGACGGCATCGTGCAAATCCCTATCAACGAAGCAATCGGCCTCGACTTTCCACGCGTGTTGCGTGCGTTCCTGCGCCAGGACCCGGACAGGATCATGATCGGGGAAATGCGCGACAGGGAGACCGCCACCATCGGCATCCAAGCCGCGCTCACCGGCCACCTGGTTCTTTCGACCCTTCACACCAACGACGCGCCCGGCGCGGTGACGCGCCTCATCGACATGGGCTGCGAGCCCTTCCTCGTCGGCGCATCGCTCGAAGGCGTGCTCGCTCAGCGGCTTGTCCGCACGATCTGCAAGGAATGCAAATCTCCCTACGAACCCAACGAGGCAATTCTCGGTCAGCTTGGCCTCTCCGCCCATGAGTTGGGCGACAAACAATTTTCGACCGGTGCCGGTTGTGACAGTTGCGGCCAGACCGGCTACCGCGGCCGTCGCGGGCTTTACGAGCTGCTCAACATCACCGACCCGATCCGCGAGCTGATCACTGCCCGCGCTCCAACGGTGGTGATCAAACAAAAAGCCGTTGAGCTCGGCATGAACACGCTGCGCGAAGACGGTTTGCGCAACATTTACCTCGGCCACACCACGATCGAGGAAGTGTTGAAGTACACTTGATTTCTGCCCGCCCACCGCTCCATTCAGGGCGCGACTTTCCAATCGCCAAGCCGACGAATTTCCGCTTCAATCCTTCATAAGATCCGCCATGCCCAATTTCCTCTATAACGCCCTCGACGCCAAAGGCGAACAGAAGTCCGGAGTCCTTGCCGCCAACTCCGAAAACGAGGCAATCCAGCAGCTTCGCGCCAGCGGGCTGTACCCGACCCAGATTCAGGAAGAAGGCAAGGTCAGCAAAAAAGCCAAGGCGGCCTTCGCACCAAAAGCCAAAAGCAAAGCCAAAGCCAAACCCGCTGCGAAAGCCGGCGGCAGCGTGAAGCCGAAGAGCCTCACGATCTTCACCCGCCAGCTTGCCACCCTCATCGATTCCGGCCTACCCCTTCTGCGCAGCCTCACCGTGCTGGAAAAACAGGAGCCTAACCCGGTGCTACGCGCCACCGTTGGTGCCCTCGCGGAGAACGTCCAAGGCGGCTCGACTTTCTCAGAGTCACTCGCACAGCACCCGAAGATCTTCAACAAACTCTACGTCAACATGGTCAAGGCCGGCGAACTTGGCGGTGTGCTCGAAGTCGTCCTCAACCGTCTCGCGGAATATCAAGAGAAGGCTCAAAAACTCAAAAACAAGATCGTCTCGGCCATGGTCTATCCGGTGATCGTGATGTTCATCGCCGTTGGCATCCTAGTTTTCCTGATGATTTTCATCGTGCCGAAGTTCAAGGAAATGTTCACCAACACCGACCAGGAGCTACCGCTCATTTCCAAAATCGTATTCGGCACCTCCGAGTTCTTCCTGGCGCGCCCGCTCTTCCTGCCCAACGTGTTTTTCCTGTTCATCGTATTCAGCGTTTTGGTCGTGATCTTCAACATTTGGGGCAAAACCAAAGGCGGACGCAGCGCCATCGACCTGATCAAGCTGCGCATGCCGGTCCTTGGCGACATTCAACGCAAAAGCGCCGTCTCGCGCTTCTCGCGCACACTCGGCACACTCGTCACCTCCGGCGTGCCGATCCTCCAAGCGCTCAACATCACCCGCGACACCGCAGGCAATGTCGTGATCTCCAGCGCCATCGAAAAAGTCCACGAGGCGGTGAAAGAAGGTGAAACCATCGTGACCCCGCTCCAAGCCAGCGGCGTTTTCCCCAACATGGTCATCTCGATGGTCGATGTCGGCGAGGAAACCGGCCAGCTGCCGGAGATGCTTCTCAAGATTGCCGATGTCTACGACGACGAAGTCGACAACTCGGTCACCGCGCTCACTTCGATCCTCGAGCCGATCATGATTGTGATTCTCGCCCTTATCGTTGGTTCGGTGGTGTTCGCGCTCTTCCTGCCACTGATCAAGATGATCTCGACCATGGGCAACCAATAACCAGCAAGCCACGGAACATCATGATTGCCCATTCACGCCGCATCGGCAGCGCCGCCTTCACGCTCATTGAGGTATTGGCGGTCATCGCAATCATCATGATTCTCGCCGGAATCGTGGTCGGCGGCATGGAGTACGCCAAGCAACGCCAAGCCAGCGAAAAGGCGAGAGTGCAAATCGCGCTGCTGAGCAAAGCGATCGAGGAATACAAAGTGGACATGGGGGTTTATCCCGGCACGGACGAAAACACCGCGGTCGCCGGCGATGTTTCGGAGCAACTCTATCAGGCTTTGTTCAAGGACGGGTACGATTACACCGACCCCGCGACGCCACCGAGCTCATGGGCCAAGGCGAGCAAAATTTACCTCAATCAACTCGACCCCCGGAACAACAAACAAGGTTGGGTGCCCAAAACGACGGCAAGCACCCCCGGAACGAACATCAAAATTCTCGATCCATGGGCCAACGGCTACCTCTACCGAAAAGGCAGCAACGCCCAGAATCCCGACTTCGACCTCTGGTCGATGGGCAAGGACGGCAAGACCAATACGACCAATCCCTCCAAGACGGAGACCGACAACAAGGACGACATCCGCAATTTTTGAGCTAAGGCGAATTCGCCCCACGCGTTTGCGACGCAATTGTCATTGGATTGTGCTCGACGCTCGCGCGTCGACAGGGCTTGTTTCGGTGTAAGTACATGAGCGAAACCCCATCGACCCCAGCCAAGGCCGCCACCGAAAAGGCCGAGCCGCGCACGCGTAGGATTTCCAATCCGCGTCCCAAAAAGACGGCCAAAGCCGCCAAGGACGAAAGCGAAGCCACGCCGCCCGCAAAGTTTCCCGAATTCCCCTCCACTGCCGAAAGCTCATCCGATGCCGTCACACAAAACGACTGGCCAGAACCCGAGCCCGCATCGTCGGGTGCCGGATCAAGCCCGGAAAATCCCAAGCGCAAACGCCGGCGTAAAAAAGGCAAAGGCGGCGGGCAGTCGCAGTCACCAGTCGGCAACGACACACCCGAGCAAGCCGGCGAGCCGACCACTCAGCCGCCAACGCAGCCGAAGCCGAATCATGCGCCACGCGTGAAGCTTGATGCCGAGCAGCTCGCAAAGTTTGCTTGGAAGATCTATCTGGCCGAGGTGAGCGAGGAAGGCGTCGCCCTGATTGGCGACAACGACGCCCGCGAACTTACGCGTCGCTGCTTCCGCCTAGCGGAAATTTTTCTCGAGGAACAAGGCCGTCGCCGCTGACCCAACAAGTCCGAAAGCTTAAGACTTCCAGTTGAGCACGCCCTTCTTGAGAGCGTAGGCGTAGGCGACCACGAGGATGCCGGCAAAGCCAGCCATGCTGGCGAGTGCGGTCGGCCCCTCCGCGACCAGGTCGCGAAACTGCAGCGCCCATGGATACATGAAGACGACCTCGATGTCGAAAAGCACGAAGAGCATCGCCACGATGTAGAACTTTACCGAAAATCTCGGCGCGCCTTCACCGATTGGCAGCATGCCGCACTCATAGGCGCTGTCTTTGGTCGCGTTGGTTTTCGCCGAGCGACCAAAAATCACGCTGGCTAGCAGGACGGTGACTGCAAATCCAAGCGCGACGAGCACTTGCAGCAAAACGGGAAGGTAATTTTCTGGCATGACGAATGAGAGGGATGGCTGGGTGATAGCCCGCGAGGGGCCGGTTTGAATAGCAAAAAAACCCGCAGCCGTCATCCGGCCGCGGGTTTGGGGAAGCAAGTACAACAATGAAGTCTTACTCCTGCTCGGCAGCAGCTTCTTGAGCGGCCGCGTAGGCGCTGGATGCCTCGTGCACGCGAGCGGTGCCCTTGTATTCCTTGCCGATTTTTTCGACAAGGCCGCGGGTCACAAGATTTTGAAGCTTTTCGTAGGCACGCAGGCGAAGCATTTCCTCGCCGCCGCTCACGGCGTTGCGGACCTTAAGGTTGGCAAAGACCCGCTCAAAAAGATCGTTGAATCCAAAAACCTTCTTCTCGGAGAGCACGGTGACCAATTCGTCGGTCACGTGGTCCGGAAGTCGTCGGGAGAATCGGGTGCGTTTAGTGGTGATTGCCATAACGCCATCACCCTACACGGCTTCGCGATAAAAGCGACTCAAAAAACCTCAAATAATTTTCTTTAAGCTAAAATATCACGGGTTCTTGACCATCGCCACCGCGGAAAAACCAAAAAATTTCCTCATGGCAGCTTGACAGCAGGCCGTTTCCCGCCATTCTCCGCGCTCCCGACGCGTCGGAAACGTGTTGGCAACCAGAGTTCCCATGAAAAAGGACATCCATCCCAAATACAATCCGGTCGTGTTTGTTGACATGACCACCGGCGCCCGTTTCATCACCCGCTCGACCAAGAGCTCCGACAAAAAGGAAGTTATCGACGGCGTCGAGCACAGCGTGATTTCGATCGGCATCACTTCCGACTCGCATCCGTTCTTCACCGGCCAAAAGCAATTCGTCGATACCGAAGGTCGCATCGACAAGTTCCAAAAGCGCTTTGGTGCCGTTCGCCGCGTGGCGAAGCCAAAGGCAGAATAAGGCCGCATAGGCGCCATCCTGCCTCACGGTGTCTCTGCTCCCTTGCCAGGGAGTTGGCGGCTTTTCGTGGGCCGATCACTCAGATCACTGGGCCCTCGGCGAGCACGTACCAAAAGCGGCCGACGCCTGCTTTTTTCATCTCCACCCGAGTGAGGGCGTAAAACGCCTCCCATTGGTCGGGGTGGATTGTCTGGCAACCAAGCGAGCTTGTGCCCTTGCGGCCGCCGCGGTGGATGTTGATTGCGACCCCAGGCCGGCTGCTGGGCACCTCAAGTTCACCATCGCGTCGAACAGGAAGTTCCTCATCAGGCGTAGCCGGGCGAAAGGCAGGGTAACCGCCATCGGGGCGCGAAACGCCGTGCATGCCAGGCTTGTAGGGATGACATCCCGGCAACAACGAAGCCACGCCCGTGCGAAAGCGGCTGGGATCGGTATTGGCGTTGAAGGCGGCAAAGGTTTCCGGCCCGACCACAAAGGCCGCATCGTCATAGATGCCACGATCGTTGGTGCCGGGCGCGCCCAAGGAATCCTGGTAATATCCGCGAATGCCCACCACCAACATTTCGGGGAATTCTTCATCCGGCCGATGCCGGCGCCACACGCCTTGAGCCTTGGCGAGCACGATGGATCGTGGAGCGCGGGGCTTGGCCATGAGGGTGGGATTTGTAAATTCAGCCGAGGCTCTCGATGCGGAAAACCACCGGCGCGCTGTTGATGCAGTCGAGGGCTTCGATTTCCGCGAGCGCCGACTGCAGCTTGCCGAAAGGACAGGTGTGAAGCAGGAAGACCATGTCGACAAATTCGGCATCGGGATTCGATGGGTTCACTGGCGAGTGGGTGCCGGAAATGCCGATGCCATGCTTGGCCAGCAGGCCGGAAATTTCAGCAATCACGCCGGGGCGGTCGGTCACATCGAAGCGCACGTAATACGCGGTCGAGGTCTCGGCCACCGGAAGGATGCGCCCCTTGTCGCGGTAGGGCAGGAAGCCGCGGTGCCCGTTGGCTTGCCGCAGCGAACGGGCTGCCTCAACGAGGTCGGCCACCACCGACGAAGCGGTCGGATCCTGACCTGCTCCGCGGCCATAAAATAACGACTCGCCCGCGGTATCGCCGTGCACGGCCACCGCGTTGAAGACACCGTGGACGGATGCAAGGATGTGCGACTTGGCAAGAAACGACGGCTGTACGCGTAGCTCGACTTCGCCATTGGGATGTTCGCGAATGAACGCCAAAAGCTTCACCACATAACCAAGGCTGGTGGCGAAGTGGATGTCGTTGGGTCGCACCTGCTCGATGCCCGAGACGTGAATCGTGCTCGGATCGATTGGAAATCCGTATGCCAGCGTCGCCAGCAAAATCGCTTTGTGCGCGGCATCCCAGCCATTCACATCGAGTGCCGGATCGGCCTCGGCATACCCAAGCGCTTGGGCTTCGGCGAGCGCCGCCTCGAAGGTGAGGCCGGCATCGGTCATACGCCCAAGAATGTAATTCGAGGTGCCGTTGATGATGCCCGAAAATGAAAGGATGCGGTTGCCGATGAAGGAATCCTGCACCGTGCGGATGATTGGGATGCCACCCGCAACGGCCGCCTCAAAATGAATCGGCGTATCGTGCTCTTTCGACAACGCGAAAAGCTCGATGCCACGCTCGGCGAGCAAGGCCTTGTTGCCGGTTACGACTGGTTTTTTTGCACGCAGAGCGGCGGCTACAATCTCAAACGCGTCGGTCGTGCCGCCGATCAGCTCGACGACAATGTCGACCGCCGGATCCTCCACCAGCTTGCGCCAATCGGTGGTGAACATTTCAGCCGGCACCTCGCCAGTGGTTGCGCGTGCCTTGGCGGTGTTGCGCACAAGAATCTTGGCAATGTGCAAGCGCACGCCGCCGCCAGTGCGGCCAGTGATAAGCTCGCCATTGCGCTCGAGCACATTCCACACGCCGGAACCGACGGTCCCGAATCCGGCCAAACCAATGCCTAGTGACGAACAGGATTTCACGCCGCCCAGTGTGACGATGAATCACGCGAGCTCCAAGCCGGAAGTGGCGTGATGAAAAAGTCGCAGGGCAGCGTGCTGCTCTAATCCTGGCTACCCGCCAATTGACGCTCGGCCTCGAGCCAGTCGCCGCGCGAGTCTCCCGGCAACCCCTGCTCCACACGTCGGCGGTAATTCAAATAAGCCGCACGAGCGATCACATCATTGCTGGGCCGCGCCACAATGATTGGCGCCGATTTTTTGGCGGCCACCTGTTTTGCCGGTTTTTCGGTGGGTTTCTTCGCGGCTTTTTTCACCGCCTTCTTGGCAACTTTTTTTACCGGGGCCTTGGCTGCTGCCTTCTTCGCTGCAGGCTTCGTTTCGGGTTTGGCGGTCTTTTTTGCGGTTTTTTTGGCGGCCATGATTTTGGGTGGTTCGTTCGTGTTTTTTATCAAGCAGGCGAAATGCCAAGCCCCAATATAAACCTGCGCGTCGGTGATTGCCAGCCCCTTTGACGCGCGTATATTCGAGCCATGGCGAATGGTTTTTCATGGAGCGGCGCACGTGGCGGCTCATACCATCCCCCCGCTTCCAGTCGGCTTGGCTGGTGGGCGGCGCTGGCCATGCTCGGCTCACTCCTGCTCCACATCGGCGTGTTCGTCGCGCTCAACCGCATGAAGATCGCCCTTCATTTCGAGCAAGCCACCGAGCTCCTCACCAAACCGGTGGCCATTCGCCCCGTGGACGCGGCACCCATCGAATACCCGCCTGCCCCACCGCCCGACGAAAGCGTCAAGCCACCAACCAATGCCGCCGCCTTGCTCGAAGAAGTCGACTTGCTGGCCGCTCTGCCCAAGGACAAGGAAATCGAAATGAAACCCGATGTGCGCGAGGCCGAATTCGCACTGCGCATGGAAAACCCAGTCGCAAAAGGTGAACCAGGCGCGCAAA
Source organism: Verrucomicrobiaceae bacterium (assembly GCA_029977225.1). Lineage (GTDB taxonomy): Bacteria > Verrucomicrobiota > Verrucomicrobiia > Verrucomicrobiales > Akkermansiaceae > Luteolibacter. The sequence continues at coordinate 33,330 of JAPOLH010000008.1, forward strand.
TTACCGAAGTCACTTCGGGGTTCGAAATTGATTCCGACCTGCCCGAGCTCGGCCGCCAGCCGGAACAACTCAAACCGGCTGAAGTCGGCCAGCTCACTATCGACCCAGGCACCGCTCAAGTGGATGACGACAATATCGGCAAACTAACCGATGAAATGATCCGCCGCGGCGCAGGCGGCAAGGCCGAACAAGGCGCGCTCAATGACACCGCTTCGCTCGATGATCTCCTCGGCCTGCCCGCCAATGCCTTGGTGTCGAAGAAGACCATGCTGCCAAGCGATTTGCTCTTCGAGTTCAACAGCGCCGAGTTGCGCGAAAGCGCGAAAGTCGGTCTCATGAAGCTCGCGCTGCTCATGGATCGCAACCCGAACCTTTTCTGCTGGATCGAAGGCCACACCGACCTTGAAGGCGGCGATGACTTCAACCTCGACCTCTCAGTGCGCCGTGCCGCAGCCGTGAAGCGCTACCTCGTCGAGTCGTTGCGCATGGACGCTTCAAAAATCAGCACCCGTGGGTTTGGTCGCTACGAGCCGATCGTCACCCGCGGCAACCGCGATGAGCAAGGCATCAACCGCCGTGTCGAAATCCGCATGCGCCCGTCGCCACCGACAAAAGAACAGCTCACCATCCAGCCACAAAAAGCCGCGGTTGTGGTGGATTCTCCACCGCCAAAGGCTGTCGAAGTGAAACCGGAACGCGCCCTGCCGGTCGAGCAGGATCCGCCAGCACCGCGCGCCCTGCCAGTCACGGAGTAAATGACTAGGCCGCAATTGCACGTACGCGCGGCAATCCTTCGCCACCGCCCGAACATGATACCGTTCACCGCACCACAAGTTTCTTCGATGAGGCATGGCGACTTCGCCGCCGCCGCACAGCGCCTCAAGTGCGATCCATGGATCATGCGTCAGGCCTGGCTTGCCAAGCCCGATGAAAATTTGCGCGCGGCCACGGTGCGCTTCGGTTGGGAGCCAGCCGCGCTATGGGTGCTCGCTGATTTGCCAGACGATTTCATCACCTCGCGCAGCACCGATCACAGCCAAGACATGTGGACGCTCGGCGATGTGTTCGAAATCTTCATCGCCCGCAGCGGCTCGCCCAGCTACCTCGAACTGCATGTCACTCCCCACAATCATCGGCTTCACCTGCATTTGAACGCCAAGGGCGTGGAAAAAATTCGCAGCGGACAATCCACGCTCGATGAGTTCCGCCGACCGCCATCGGCATTCGATTCGTGGGTAGAAAAATCCACAGACTTGAACCAATGGCAGGTGCTGGCGCGCATCCCTGCAAACATTTTACCCGATGGCCAACCCTTCGTCGCGGGCCAATCCCTCGAGCTATCGTTCAGCCGCTACGACGCAGGCCCCGCAGGTGCGCCCGATGTCCTCTCATCGACCTCGGCGCATCGCGAACTCAACTACCATCGCCGCCATGAGTGGCAGGAGGTCGTGTTGAAAAACGGCTAATGCCGTAAAGCGCCGCGATATGAGACCAAAAAAATCTCGTCAGCACGCCCGCGATCGGCGGAAATGCGCACCGTGATTCATCCCACCGCCATTGTTTCGCCGCTTGCCACACTGGGTGCCAATGTCCGCATCGGCCCGTATTGCGTCATCGGCGACGATGTCGTGCTCGGTGACGACTGCGTGCTGCATTCCCATGTCGTGCTCGAAGGCCCGTCGAAATTCGGCCGCGGCAACGAGTTCTACCCTTTCGCTGCCATCGGCGGCAAAACCCAGGACCTCAAGTATCAAGGCGAACCAACCCTGCTCGAAGTCGGCGACTTCAACCAGTTCCGCGAAAACAGCACCGTGCACCGTGGCACCCACGACCACACGCCCACCCGCATCGGCTCGCACAACCTGATCCTTTGCTACTCGCACATCGCCCACGACTGCCAACTCGGCGATCACATCATCCTCTCCAACACCGTCGGCCTCGCCGGCCACGTCACCGTCGAGGATCACGCGATCATTTCCGGCTTCGCCGCCGTTCACCAGTTCTGCCGCATCGGCAAACACTCGATCATCGGCGGATGCTCAAAGGTCGTGCAAGACGTCCCGCCATTCATGATCGTCGATGGCAACCCCGCCTCCACTCGCGGCCTCAACATGGTCGGCCTCCAACGCCGTGGCTTCTCAGAAGACGACATCAAATCACTCAAGGCGGCGTACAAAAAACTCTTCCTCAAAAAGGACGGAAATCTCGCCCAATCCATCAGCTCGCTCAAAGCCACCCACGACGGCGACACCCCACAAGTCGCCCACCTCATCCACTTCATCGAAGAATCCCAACGCGGCGTAACGCGCTAACATGCCTCTTGCCTTAGCGCTCATTCGAGGTTGAGCGAGTCGCTGAATTTTCTAGAGCAGTTTGCGAAAATGTGGAGCCGGTGGAGCGAGAAGATTTTGGCCAGGGCCAGGCGTTGCGATGGAGTGGATAGACATCC
>JAPOLH010000090.1 GCA_029977225.1 Verrucomicrobiaceae bacterium
CGATGATCACTAGAGCGGTCATCAATGCCATGAGCGTTCCAAAACCCATTGCTTGTCGGCAAAGAAAGATTGATCACCGCCAGTGATGTTCACCAGCTGCGCGGCGACTTGGTTCACTTGGAAAACATTGCCTCCGCCAAAGGAGGCCAGCACACACATCACCGCAAAAAATCCAGCAAGCACAAGACCGGCCGATTTCATGCCTCGCTCGGCGAAGCCTTTTCTCAAGTAATACATCGCCCCGCCGTGCACACGGCCGGCGGCATCAAACTCACGGTATTTCACCCCCAGCGTGCATTCCGCGAATTTCGTCGACATGCCGATAAAACCGCTGAGGAAAAGCCAGAATGCGACACCAGGCCCGCCATTCTGAATGCCGATCGCCACACCCGCAATGTTGCCGAGACCCACCGTACCCGACACCGCCGCACTCAAGGCCTGAAAGTGGGTCACTTCACCCGGATCGGACGGTGTACTGTATTTCCCCCGCACGGTCCTCATGGCCAATGCAAAGCACCTCAAATTGATGAATCGAAACGCAAGCGTGACAATCACACCCGCCGCAGCCAACCAGAAGATCACGGCAAAGGCTTCAAAGCCGCCGATCTTGATCTTGAAAAAGATCACGTCGACAAAGGGCTTGGTGATTTTTCCAAACCAAGCGTCGATTTTTTGATCCAGACTCACACTTGTAGCCTCAGTCGCGGCGGCCCAACTCGCCATCGAGAACCATGCGAACAAAACTGTTAGAAAACCCGTGAGTTTGTTTTTGCCGAATTGATCCATATGGAAGATATGACAATCCCGCTCTTAGGCCGCAAGCACCAAACGCTGCAAATCAATAAGCAAAGCCGATCGCAAAATGCAGCGTACCCGACGGCTCGCCCTCATCGCGAGTCAGATTGTATCCGTATTCAAGACGAATAGGCCCGATCGGCAGATCGAGGCGAAAACCAAGCCCCGCCGCCAACTCGACATCGGCCGAACCCCACTCCTCGCGATTCCGCGCAAGCCCTCCGGCATCAACAAATGTCACCCCTTTGAGCGCCCCCCAAATGTTTCGCATCAACTCGATGTTGGTGTTCCATCCGGCCTCACCACCGGTCGGATAACCATCCACCAAAGGCCCCAACTCACGGTTTGGAAAACTCCGCACGCTGCGACTGCCACCATTGAACATACGTAAATCAATCGGCAGATCCTCACTGTCGCCAAACGGAACGATCCCACCAAGCGATCCGCCGATTCCCAAATCGTAGAAGCGATGGATGCGGCTATACCACCCACCCGACAAACCAAACTTCGCGTACGATGTGCTGATGTCGCCAATCGCCGAGCCAAGCTCAACCGGACAATCGAGATGCCAACCTTTGGTGGGCAGAATCAGGCTATCACGATAGTCGAGCGATTGATTCAATTTCACCCGCTGATGCAAATACACGGTTTCGCCAAGCTCTTCGACAGGAAGACCATCCTCACTCAAGTTCACAACCGAGGATGCCACGCTCAAATCGACCGCATAATGATCGCCGAATTTCCAAAGCAGCTTTCCCTCTACCCCTTCTTCGCGCGTGTCGTATCCTTCGTGTCCATAAATGAACGCATATAGCCGCCCTGAAAGTGGCAGGTCTTTTCCAAGAAACCAAGGGTCCGTAAGCCGCAATTCGCCAAGTAAACCTCGCGAGCTTACTTCGATCCCGGAGTTCAACCCGATGACATTGCCGAATAAATTTCGATCCGAATAGCTAACGCGACCAATGAATCCTTCATAGGAACCGTAACCCGCCGCAAAGCCAACTTCTTTGGCCTTGGCCTCGCTGAGATGCAGCGTGGCATCAACCATCTTGTCGCCGACCTCCTCGGTCTCGATGCGTGCGGATGAAAATGCCCCGGTCGCCAAGAGACCTCTTACCGCCCGGTTCATTGCCGCCTCATTGTACCAGTCGTCCCTAGCCACTTCCATACGCCTCAACACACGCTTGGGATCGGTGCGCTCAAGCCCTGTCACCGATACCCGGTTGAGTTTGAGACGCTTGCCAAGGTCAACTCGAAATTCCGGCACGAAAGCACCGGCAACAGGAGCTTTTCCCATTTTCACGGTCGAATTGGGATAACCCCGAATCACCGCGATTTCCTCGGCCGCCACACGCATGGCATTGAGATTAGCCGTGGTCGCGGTCTTGCCCACAAATGGCCTCACCTCCTCAGTCACCAACTTGACACCTCGTCCGTCAACGCTCGTCACCTTGGGTTCCGCAATCAGGCAACGCGGCCCGGGACTACAATCAAGCGTGAGATCCACAACCCCCGTGCGTCCATCCACCCAACGCTCGCGCACCAACACCTGCGCATCCCAATAGCCGTCGGCATTCAACTCGCGCCGCACATTCATCAAACCCTCATCGACATCGTACTCACGAAATGGCGCGGTCCCACCGAAGAGAAAGCGATCCTTTTCAGCAACCTTGCGAAACAAACGCGCCATGTGTTTCTCGTCCCACTTGGAAACCCCAAGCACCCTTACCTTGCCAAGCGAGCACCTCAGGCCCTCATCAACGATCAGTCGGATTTCTTCGCCCGAGGCAATTTTCCAACTAACCTTTGCGCCATCGTAGCCGTCCTTTTTCAAAACCTGCCCCAATAGAAATGCCGCGTCCTCTGCCGATGCAGGGGTTGCCGTCGAGCCGCGAACATGGTCAAGCCGACCACCCATCGACTCAAGCACCTGACCCTCGTTGCGGCCGCTGAGCCCGCTGATGCCAACCCGCGTTTCGCCACGCACGACCGTCACAGCCGCCAGCGAAATTATCGTGAGCCAAAAAATTTTCTTCATCGGAAAGTGAGTCGCCAAATTCCAAAAACTCTCGAATCACCCTCGGCATCCATGCCGGCCGAGAGATACCATCGATCGGTGATCTCAAGCGTCGCAGTCGAAAACGAATCACTCGAATAAGGATCCTGTTCCGCGACGGTAAAGTCCACGCGATCCAACATACCAAGCAGAGGCCTCAATCGCTTGCCCACGACAAAGCGCCCGCGACGAAACTCTTCGGCCAACAACTGCAAGGCCCGCGACGATGCGGCCTGCGGATCCTCCAAGCCCTTGGTGGTCGCACCCGTCGCCAGCAAGGTCATGATCTCATTGTCCGGCAACGGCGGATTGGAAATCAGAACCATCTGCGGATTCGAGGCCCGACCGTAAACTTGGATATTCACCCGATAGGGCCGAGGCTCGGCAAATCCGCGAATTTCCAGCATCGGATCCATTCCATTTTGCGGCGTGAACCTTGCCGTGCCCGATGGCACCGTAAGCGTACTGAACGGCAGTGATGCCTTGAAGTTGCTAACCCTCAACTCACCCTCTGGCAAAGGCCGCTCGAAGCCGCCACGCACACGCAGCGAACCATCGATCCGCCCGGCGGCGACATTGCCACGAATCAAAAACGGCTTCTCGGTATGCAAGCGCAGATCCATCGTCCAATCACGAAACGGCTTCGCCATCGCACCGAGTGGTTTTTCCATGCGATCTAAACGCGGCAGCGCCGCGGTCGCTGGCACCAAAAACGGTGTGCCTATCGGCAAAATTTCGATGTCACGATAAAACAAGCCGTCGACCACACCAACTCGTCCGGACAACAAGGCCTTTTGCCACGAGCCCGACAAGCGAAGCTCGGCATTCGCACGCACAATCAGCGATTCATCGCGCCGCAATGGCACTTGGCGTGCGACGAGGTTCACATCAATTACATCGGGCTGGAAATCTTTGAGCGCAAGATAACCACCGCCACTGAGACCTCCACCGACCGACGATGCCTTGAGCCCTTTGACAATGATGCGTTCTCGCGCAATTTCGAGCGATGCACCGATGCCGGAAATTGTTTCAATTTTTCGATTCTTCCAAACGACCTCACCACTCGAGAGCTCCACTTTTCCATTCGCCACCGGCTTCGCGAGCGTGCCCGTGGCATCAATACCACCGCTCACTGCACCACGCAGCAACTTGACCGCAGGAACAAAATTCGCAAACCGTGCGACATCCAAACGCGGGATGTCTAAACGCGCCAAAAATTCTTCATTCATGAAGTCACCTGGCTTCTCAAGCCATTCATGCAACCGCAGCGGCATCGATGCATTCATTCGTAACGCAGGAAATTCAGCCGTGGTCGCACGACCTTCGAGCGTCAACCGACGATCCCGACCCTTCGCGTCGATCACACACGCAATGACCGGAGCTTTCGGGTTATCCTTCGGCCGCAAACCATTGAGCTCGAGCCTACCGTCTACCTGAGGATCTGACACTGGCCCGTCCATGCGAATCGAAACTTTCCCGGCGGACTTTGGATCAAGCTTCGCCGCTCCCGCGAACCACTTGGAAAAAAGCGCGGCATCGAGTCGTGATGATTCGAAATCAACCCCAATTTTTCTCTGATCATTTCGCCACTTGCTTCGCGCTTTGCCGACCTCACGAGGCATCGGAATCTTTGCCGATCCACGCGCGATCTCACGCTTGCCGTCGAGCCACCTGAAATCACTCACACCAAGAATGCCACTCGCGAGCTCAACCTGCGCGGTCATATTCTGCGCGCCGGACTCAACCCTAAGTTTCCGCGTCAAAAGTTTTTCAGGCCACTCGTAATCCAATCCAACACTCCCATCCCCATCGCCCGTGTTCTTGACCATCAAGCGACCGACAACCAAGCCCCCCTGGTGCAAACCCTTGGAAAAATTTCCCGACCCTTTCCATGCACCATCGATCACATATCGGTCATTTCGACCATCGATGAACATATTCAACACCCGATCCATTCGGCTGCTCGCAAAACCTTTGAAATCAAGGCCTGCTTGATACTTAGGCACTCGGCTTTGCACGTTGAAATTTCCATTCACGCCGTCAGCCGATAATTTGCCCGACCACTGATCCGCTCCGTCCCAGTTTCCCAAAAGACTAAACGAAGACTCAGCCACTGTGTCCTCAGGCAAATATCGCAGGTCATATTTCCATGAAAGATCCTTCAAGCGCTCCATGCCGCTGAAATTGCATTCAACTCGCCCCCTCGGCATTGGCGCCTCACGATTTTTAACGAATTGCCGCGCAAGACCTTCGACTTGATCGATTACCATCTGACCCTTGATGCCAAAGATGTGCGGCATCGCTTCTTCACGCATGACCTCGGCATCGGCCTTGAGCGAGATCGCCGTGCCCATGCCCTTGCCCGCAAGCACCAGCTTTGCAGTCTCATCCTCGAGCATCAAATCGACATCCACCTCGTCGGCCTTCCACCCGGCCGACTCGAGACGGCTTACGGAAAATTTCACATTGCCCGTCGCACGCGAAAAATCCGGATACACCCCAAAGAAATCAGCAGAAAACGAAGAGATCTCACCGCCCATCGAGGGCTTGATGCCAAACAATTCAAACCAATCCGCCACGTCCACCTTACCTTCGGTGAGATCCATCCTCAGCAACGAAAACTGTTCGCTCGCCTCGATGCGAAAGCCGGCATCGGCCACCCGCAGTTCAGCCGACC
>JAPOLH010000091.1 GCA_029977225.1 Verrucomicrobiaceae bacterium
GTGCCCGCTCGCCGCACTCGCGTACTGGATCAACTGGATTAGTCAGAGGGCACAAACTGCTGTGTGTTTGCACAACTGCGCTCCACGTAATCACGAAGACCTTTCTTAGTAAAGGAATGTTGTTGGGAGAACGATCCAAGAGGATCGGTGTTTGGAAACCAGTGCTGAAAAGCCATCGCCCCCTGTCTCAAGAGCATGGAGAGTCCGTTTGATGTCCGACAACCCTTGGCCGTTGCGAGTGCCATCAATGGCGTGACTGCGGGTTTGTAAATAGTGTCATACACCAAATGCCTGGCTTGCAGGCAGGACTCGGGAAGAATGCAGGGGTCATCAGGTTGAAGACCCAGCGACGATGTGTTCACGATCAGGTCGCATTCATGACTAAGTTCAACAAGACGTGCGTCGCCCAAACCAACCAAGTCGATGCGCGTACCATCAACGAGCGAGCGAAGTCTTTGACCCAAAACTGCGATTTTTTCCACCGTGCGATTGGCGAGAACGAGATGGCGCACCCCCGTCAACACACATTGGGTGGCAATGGCTTGCCCCGCACCGCCACCGGCCCCGACGATAAGCACCTTGAGGTCGGCAAGTTTCACACCAAAAGCATTTTCAACCGCTGCGACAAATCCCGGGCCGTCAGTATTGAAACCTGTCGTTTCGTTGCCACCAAAGCGAACGGTGTTCACTGCCCCCAAGGCCTGAGCCAAAGGATCCAACACATCACAGCATGCCAGCGCATCAAACTTGTGCGGCACGGTCACATTGGCCCCAATGAAATCAAGGGCACGCATCCTCGCAAATGAATGCTCCACCATGCCTGCCGGAACCTCGAGCCGGATGTATCGGCAATCGATTCCATAAGCATCAAGCGCCGCTTGATGCATGCGTGGCGAAGCCGAGTGAGCAATCGGGCAACCAATCACCGCCAAGCGCGCAGGCTTATCACAGCCGGCGTCAAGAAGCTCACGGCTCGCAAGGTCATCGACTGTGTAAACTTCTTTCATGATCAAGAATTGTTCTCTTTGCGGCGAAATGCTCGCACGCGTTCCACGCTGCGCGACTTGCCAAGGATGCTCAACACATCACCCATGTCAGGCCCTTGACCACGACCTGTGAGCGCAACTCGCAGCGGAAACATCATCTGCCCCGCCTTCACCCCCGCTGCCGCCGCCGCTTCAGCAAGCGCAGCTTTGGCCGCATCGGCGGACCAATCCTGAATCCCTTCAAATCGCGCGGCGAGATCCTCAAAAACACTCCACACGGCCGCATTCGAGCCCGCCTTGGCCATCGCTTCACCGTCATAGACCAGCTCGTCGCAAAGCAGGAAATCAACCATCTTCGGCACATCGGAAAGAACTCTCACCTTGTCTTTGACGGCTGCCATTACCGATTCGAAGGCACCATCAATAGGAAGGCCTGCCTCTTCGACAAATGGCTTTGCCACTCGCGCGAATTCCGCAACATCGAGCTTCATGACGTGCTGCTGATTGACCCACCGACACTTCTCGAGATCGAACCTCGCCGGTGCGCGATTGACCTGCTCCAGTGAGAAACGGCTTACGAGTTCATCGATACTGAAGATCTCCTCGTCGTTTTTGGGAGACCATCCGAGCATGGCGATGAAGTTTACCACTGCCGACGCAAGAAAACCCTGGCGTGGATAGTCACCCACCGCCGCACCTTCATCACGCTTGGACATCTTGCTGCCATCGGGATTCAAGATCAGCGGAATGTGGGCGTATTTTGGCGGTTCCATGCCGAAAGCCTCGATCAACTGAAGATGCTTGGGCGTGTTCATGAGGTGATCCTCTCCGCGAATCACATGACCGATCCGCATTTCAAGATCATCGACGACATTGACGAAATGAAACACATAACTCCCGTCCGAGCGCTTTACCACCATGTCGGGCGTGTTGGATTCGTCGCGGTAGTCGATGGTCACCTCGCCGCAAACCAAGTCATGCATCGTCACCGGCCGCCGATCAAATCGGAAGCGCCAAGCACCCCCATCTTCGTAAACCCGATCGGCATCAACAAGTTTGGCAAACCAGCGGTCGTAAATTTCTCGCCGCTCGCTCTGAAAGTAAGGGCCGCAATCACCTCCGACTTCTGGGCCTTCATCCCAATCAAGCCCAAGCCAACGCATACCGCCAAAAATGGCCTGCTTTGCCTCATCGGTGTTTCTCGCCTCATCGGTATCCTCGACGCGAAGGACGAAAACGCCACCGTGGTGACGGGCAAACAACCAGTTGAAAAGCGCGGTGCGAGCGCCACCCACATGCAGGTAGCCGGTGGGCGATGGCGCGAATCGGGTGCGAACGGACATGCGCTGGGTTTAGCGACCGCAGACCGCCCCGTCCAGCCGCGATGCTGAATGGCTCGTCTGCATGAAACAATGGGATCAATCACTTGCAGGATCGTCCCGCCACGCCTATTCATGCCCGCGTGTCCCGCACGGACCAGCGTGTGGACCAATTGCTCCGGCAAGCAATCCACCACCCCGACTTCCACGCACGACTCCACCCGATGGTCTCAGGCGGTGGGCGAGTTGTGCTCGATCACTGCGCGAACGCCTCCCACGCGTTCATTTCATCGGCTGTTTGCAAGGCAATTCACGATTCAAGGAAGGCTACTGTTTGGCTTGTATGCGACATGCCCCGACACCGTGAGAGAATTGCCGTTGAGATGGAACTCTGGGGCCACAATCCATTGCTGCTGCCGGAGCTTGCCAACACCCAAAGCATCGAAAGCTTGCCCGATCCCGAGTCGCATGCCGAGCGTCATGCTATCCTTCGGGAAATAGCTCACCCCGGCACACATATCGTCATTTGCGATAGCACGGCATTCGATCAAACTTGCCCCGCACCAGCCACGCTCGAGTCTGCCGCACATTCGCTGCGCGCAGGCACCCACCTGGATCCGATAAAGTTCACCAACTCGCTTGCCGACCACCACTACGAACGGGTCCCAATCGTTTCGGCTCGTGGTCAGTTTGCACTGCGCGGCGGCATCGTCGATGTATTTCCTTGGCAGGCAATCGCCCCACTGCGAATCGAATTTTTTGATGATGAAATCGAATCGATCCGGGAATTCGACATCGATAGTCAAACATCAACTCGCAAACTTGATGAGGCGCAAATCGCATTGTCTGAGCCCACCTCCGACTCGACGCTTGCCGATTACCGTCGCTCTGGCGACATCGTGATATCGATCGATGCGGCAATCGAGGACCCCGATGTTCTGATCCTCGAAGGAGCACATCCCAACGATGGTGAGGAGGACTTCACGCTGGCAACATTTCCAAGCCCACTTGGAACATTCGAAGCGGGTGATTTCATCCTCGATGAGATTCGACGCGAACAATTCTTCCAACAGTTGAACGACTGGCAACGTGGAAAATGGAATGTCGCCATGGTCTTCGCCAACCAGGGCGAACAAGATCGCTTCGAAGAGCTTTCCGGCAAAGACCTTATGCGAGATTTGCAGATTCTTCCCATGCGCGGCGAACTTATCGCCGGATTCACAATGCCATTGGTAAGTCTCGCTGTGCTTTCCTCATCCGAGCTTTTCGGGCGATACCGAACCTCCACACTCAAACGCCGATCCATCCTCGACCGCGTGAGCAAAACCACTGGACGCGGTGCCACCGAGGAAATGAGCGAAGGGGACCTGGTTGTACATTACGAGTATGGTATCGCCCGCTATCGCGGCATCGTCAAAAACGATGAGGGAGAGGAAATCCTGCTCGAATACCGCGACGGCGCAATGCTGGGCGTACCGCTCGAACAAGCCCAACTCGTCGGCAAATATGTCGGGCTTGGCGGCCGTACTCCCGACCTCAACAAACTCGGCAGCGCGGCATGGAAATCCGCACGCAAAGCTGCCGAAAAATCGATCCTCGACTACGCCGCCCAACTGCTTCGCGTCCAAGCCGAGCGCAACCACGAACCGGGCTTTGCGCAAACTCCCGACACGCGCTGGATGTGGGAGTTCGAACGCTCGTTCCATCACACCGAAACACCCGACCAAATCCGCGCGATCGAGGAAACCAAACGCGACCTCGAATCCCCACGGCCGATGGACCGCCTGATCTGCGGTGATGTCGGCTTTGGCAAAACCGAAGTGGCGATTCGCGCCGCTTTCAAAACCATCACCAGCGGCAGACAGGTGGCCATTCTCGTGCCAACCACCGTGCTCGCCGAGCAACACTGGCATACCTTTCGTGAGCGGATGTCTGATTACCCGATTCGCATCGACCTGCTCAACCGCTTCCGTTCGCCCTCCGAAATCCGCGACACGATTGCAGGCGTGGCCGATGGATCAGTTGACCTGGTAATCGGCACGCATCGACTTGTTTCAGGCGATGTGATTTTCAAAAACCTCGGACTCGTGGTGATCGATGAAGAACAACGCTTCGGCGTCGCCCACAAAGAGAAGTTCAAGCAACTCTTCCGCCAAGTTGATGTACTCACGCTATCCGCGACTCCGATACCTCGCACGCTTTACATGGCATTGATGGGTGCTCGTGACATGTCGACCATTGACACGGCCCCACCCAACCGGATTCCCGTCGCCACATCGATCAGCCCGTACGACGAGCGCATCATCGTTGACGCGATCCGACGCGAAATGAAACGCGGCGGCCAGGTGTTCTTCCTCCACAACCGCGTCAAATCGATTGAAAACATGCGCGAGCGCATCGCGTCGCTCGTCCCTGAGGCACGGGTGGTCGTCGGTCACGGACAAATGAATAAAGACGACCTCGAGCAGGTGATGCGCACCTTTGTGAAAGGCGAAGCCGACATCCTGTTGTCCACCACCATCATCGAAACGGGTATCGATATCCCCAACGCCAACACCATCATCATCGATCGCGCTGACCGCTTCGGTCTCGCCGATCTCTATCAGTTGCGCGGCCGCGTCGGGCGTGCTGGAGAGAAAGCCCATGCAATCCTTTTGCTGCCTCGCGATATGGTCACAGCGGGTAACGCCCGCAAACGCATCCATGCAATCAAACAGCACACCGCCCTTGGCTCGGGCTTCAAAATCGCCATGCGCGACCTCGAAATCCGCGGTGCCGGCAATCTGCTAGGCACCAAACAATCCGGCCACATTTCCCAAATCGGATTCGATCTTTACTGTCAGCTTCTCAAGCAGTCGATCGAACGCCTCAAAGGGCGCAAATCGCATTCCCAATCACCATCGGCGTTCAAAGCCGATTTCGTGATATCGACCGAAGCCGCATGGCTCAGACAGGAAAAATCCGGCTCTACAGAATTGCTCCCCGCATTCCTGCCATCATCGTGGCTCGATGATACCCGCCTGCGCCTCAGCGCTTATCGTGAACTCTCGGGCGCTATGAACATGAAGGC
>JAPOLH010000092.1 GCA_029977225.1 Verrucomicrobiaceae bacterium
ATGGTAGTGCAGCATCTTGAGGCAGGCGAGATAGCCGGTGGCTTTGAGGTGATCGACGACCTGGATCACCTGCGCGGCATTGAGTCCGAAGACGGATTTGTCGCCGGCACTTTCCTGCCAGTGTCCGGAACCGCGGGTCGAGAGGCGAACGCGCACGCCGAGGTTTGGCAACACACCGATTTTGCGAGAGCGTTCGAGGATGAGCTCCAGCTCGCTCGGCATCTCGAGCACGAGCATGATCTTGAGCCCCATTTTTTGAGAATGCAGCGCGAGGTCGATGAACTCCTCATCCTTGTAGCCATTGCAAATGATGAACGCCTCGGGGTCATTCATGTGCGCCAGCGCGGCGATCAGTTCCGGCTTGGACCCTGCTTCGAGGCCGTAGTGGTATTTTTTTCCGAACTCGGCGATTTCCTCGATGACCTGTCGCTGTTGATTGACCTTGATCGGATATACGCCGCGGTATTCGCCCTTGTAGCCGCTGTCTTTGATCGCCTTGCGGAAGGACTCGTTGATCTCGGTGATGCGTGAGTGGAGCAGATCGCGAAAGCGTAGCAGCACGGGTACGCGGGTGCCGCGGTCGTGGAGACCCTCGATGATATCATGGAGCGATACTTCCTTGCAGGCCTGATCGTCCTCGAGTTTGACCGTGACATGGCCCTTGCGGTTGACGCCAAAGAATCCGTGTCCCCACGACTCTACGCCATAAAGCTCAGCCGATTGTTGCGGCGACCACGCATTTGCGGATTCGCGCCGGCTGGGTTTGGTGGCAGCGGTGGAAATGGCAGGTGGGGTCATGGGAGGAAAATTCTCAGGGGTTCGATTTGCAGTTTCAAGACAAGTAAATCGTCGGCTCGGTGGCCGCGGGGCGGTAGAAGCGCGGAGCGTGGACTGCTTCAGCGGGATTTCCAATCCGGAAACTCCGATTGGAGCTGGTTGCGGTATTTTTCCGCCTGATTGGCGTCGCCTTGTTGCGCCAGAGCTTTGACGAGCCCGGCAAGCGCTTTTGGCTTGAGCTCTTGGTCTTCGTGGAAATTCACCACAACGAGATACTCGGCGGCAGCTCTGCGCGGGTCTTTTGATTTCATTTCCAAGTCTCCGCGTAGGATGCGCAGGCCAGCGCTGGTGCGTCCCTGTGGCTGGAGTTTCATCGCCTCGTCGGCGGATTGGCGAGCTTCGGACAAGCGATTGAGCAGAAAAAGCGCGCGGCCGCGATCGAGCAAAGAGTCGGCCTTCCAGGTCGGGTTGTCCTCAATATCGAGCGCGTTGTTGGCGGCGATGAGCGCGCCCTCGGGGTTTTGCGTTTCAAGTCGTGCCTTGGCGAGATAGCGCCAGACTTCTTTGGGCGATGAGCGCGGATCTTCGGGCGACGCGATCAGCGATAGGCATTGGGACGCGAGTTTGAAATCGCCGGAGTTGTATGCCTGGATGCCGCACCACTGAAGCGTTTGGACCGGGATATCGGTGGCAAAATCGTTTTTGATCGCGAGTTGAATTTCGGCGGCCAGCTTTGGTGCGTCCTGCGCGGCGAAGTACCCGAGCGCGAGAAGGATGCCGGCATGCTTGGTGTAGGCGTCGGGCCGCAGATTGCGCGCAGCTTCAAGATGCTTGATCGAATCCGTCGCCTTGTTGCTTTTGACCAATCCCCAGCCGATCCAGTAGTTGGCTTCAGCTTGCAGATTATTGCTCAGGTTCGTGATATTTTTCAACAGCCCCTGGTAGCGGTTGATCATGTCTGGAATGTTGTTTTCCTTGCGGCTAATCCGCGCGGATTCGAGCCATGCGAGAGAGGTCAGATCTCCCGGCGTTGAGGCGGTGCTGATGAGTAAGTCGTAATCGGCGAGTGCCTTGCGCGGCTCGGCGATTTCGGCGTGGGATGCCGCGCGCTTGGCGATGGCCGATGCAACGCGCGCATCCTTGGGAAATCGCGAAACGAATTCGTCGAAAGAACGGGCAGCTCCCGAATGGTCACCCGTCTCGGCAAGGCACCAGGCACGTTGGTAAAGAAAGCCCGGAAGGTTTTTTTGGCTGATGAGGGAAGCATCGATCTGAGAGTAGATTTTGGCAGCGGCGGTCGATTCCTTTTTTGCAAACAGCGCCTCGGCTTTCATCATCATCGCGGTATGAATGCGCGTGTCCTTGGGGTAGGATTTTCTATAAAGTTGCAGAAAAGCATCGACCTGATCGGGTACAAACTGGCCTTCGATTTGGAAGAAGCAAAGCAGGCGGTGATAAGCCGCATCAAAGCCTAGCTCGCTGCCAGCTTTCGCCAGCCGCTCGACTTCACGAAAGAGCGCGAGCGCTTCACGATGGGCTTTGAGTCGCATTTGGGCGCGTGCGGCAATCATCAGGCGCGCGGCCTCTTTCTCGCCGGTGGCTTTTGAGTCGCTACTTTTAAAAAGCCGTACGACTTCACGGTAGTCCTTGCGCTCGAATGCGTTGCCCATCAGCACGGTTTGCGCTTCGGCACGGAAGTCTTCCATGCCTGGGGTTTTTATGATGAGAGCCAGGAAGCGGTCGGAATCTTCGGCTTGGCCGAGTTTCGTAGCGGCGAGCGCGGCGTTGAGTGCGGCTTCGCCGCGGATTTTTGCGGGTGCATCGGTGGCGAGCACTTCCTCGAAGAGTTTGAGCGCGTCTTGGAATTTTCCATCGGCGGCGCTGAGTTGGCCGAGCGCGGTTTTTGCCTGCGGTGCAAAATGACCACCGGCCGGATCCCCGATCACCTTGCGCAGTGAGGAGACGGCTTCGCGGTCGCGACCGAGCATGCGGTAGCAATTGCCGGCAAGGTAGTGACCGCGCGGGCGCTCGGCGGCCTTTTCGGTGTTGAGCGCGTAACGCTCGAACAGCGGCGCAGCAAATGCGTATTCGCCTCGGTTGTAATGGTCCGCCGCCATGGTGTAGGCCGCGGCCGCGACCCACTTGCCCTTGGTGTAGCGGTTGATGAGTGTGCTGAAACAACGCCGAGCATCATCGATCATGCCCGATTGGTAGTGGCTGTTGCCAAGATACCACCATGCGGATTCGGCATTCGGGTGGTCCGGAAACATGGTGATGTATTGCGAGAAGATCATCGCCGAGCGCTGATAGTACTCGATGCGATTGGCCAGTTCGGTTGCGTTTTGTGCCGAGTCGTAAATGTTTTTGCCGCGAAGAAAGAGGTCGTTGGAAGAATCTCCAGCCAAGGCCGGATCCACCGCTGTAGCCCGGGGCACCTGGGCAATCGCGGAAATGATCAAGGCGAGCGAGCAGGCGAAGGAACGGGTCAACATGGACATGGCGAAAAAATGAGAAGTCATTGCTTCCGGGGCGGGGCCTGGGTTGCGAACGAAATGTTCCAAATGCCCGCCTTCTGGCAGGTGTCGATCACCTCGACGATTCGCTGATAATCGACTTTGCCGTCGCCGCGGATCCGCACCGGTTGGTTTTCGAACTGCTTGGCAATCGCAGCAAGTTTCTCATGCAACTTCGGCAAATCCATGTCCGACCCCTCGACGCGGATCACGCGGTCGGGCAGAACATTGATAATGATTTCCCCACGCTGACGCTCCGGGTCGGCACCTTCCTGTGCGGTCGGTACTGTGACATTGAGCTCGGTTTCAGAGCGGCTGAACTGCCAGCTGATGATGAAAAAGCTCAGCAGCAAGAGCAGGATATCGATCATCGGCGCCAGTTGCATGGCGATCGGCGGCGGTTGACGGTTGGTGAATCTCATCCGCGCGAGGGTTAGATGCCTTGCAAGTCACGACGCTTGGCGGAAGTCGGAAGATCGCCGCTCGCATCATCGTTGTAGCGGGCGTGCAGCAGCGCGACAAAGTGCGTCGCGGCAGACTCAAGTTCCGCAATGTAATTGTGCACGCGCCCGCGGAAGAACGAGTAAAATATCAGTGCCACCAGGCTAATGCCAAGTCCGCCGGCCGTGGCAATGAGCGCCTCCGAGACGCCTGCCGCGAGGCCCATTTCCCGTACGCCTTGCACGCCGCCGGTGGAAATTTCGATAAAGGCTTTGATCATGCCAACGACGGTTCCCAGCAGGCCCACCATGGGTGCGATCGCGCCGATATCGGCGAGATAGGTGATGCGCGAGGTCATGAGACCAGCCTGTCGCGAGCCTTCGGTTTGCGCGACTTCGCGGACGTTTTCAAATGGCACGCCCGGATTGCTGGCCATGAACTCGAGAGTATTTTGCACGATCCGCGCCATGCATTCATTGCGGCGACTGCTTTGACCAATCAGGCCAGCCGGATCGCGTTTCAGGATCATGGATTCGACCGTCGCCATGAATCGCTCGCTAACAATTGCATTGCGGCGCAGCGAGAGGAAGAACAGCAGAATGAGGATGACCGTGATCACCGACATCAAGCCGAGCGGAAACATCATGAGCCCACCCTTGGCCAGGATTTCGAGAAAATCCATCTGCTGCACCGGTGCCGCAGCGGCCTTGACGGTTTCGCCATGGGCCAGTGGCGAGGCGAGCAGAAATCCCGCAATGTATCGGATGCCATGATTCATGAGAGCACGAATTGTAATCGAACGATGGGTCAACGCAAGCCCGTGGAATAGCGCCCCCATGCGCGATCATGGTCTATTTTTGCCAATTAGATCGATCGACCGCGTTTTTCCTTGATGGGGCTATGCATGGCTTCCAGTCTCACCGCGACCAACCACATGGGCGTCATGGAATCCGGTGAGAACCCGGAGCAGTCGCGCTGCGGTATCCGGATACGAGTCCCCACCATGTCAATCGTCCGCAATGGCGGTGAAGACGGGGATGAGGCATGAAGCCGGGAGCCCGAATACTTGCACCCTTGTAGCTCGTCAGCCGCCCGTCGCTCACGCGGCGCGCGGATTCAGTGGTCCCCCGCGAAAGGGGATCGACGAGAGAAGGCTGCAGGAATTTTTTTTCCGCGGCCCTCTCTTCGTGCGCACACATAGCAAACATAGAAGAGAAAAAATGATACCAACTACCATCCGGCGGAGCCTGCTCCGACCGGCCCTTGCAGGCCTTTGCCTGCTACCCGTCCAATCGGCTTTC
>JAPOLH010000093.1 GCA_029977225.1 Verrucomicrobiaceae bacterium
TTAGCTTCAGCTTTATCTGGAGTCTTCGACCCTCTGCCCCCCAATAACCAATCACAAATAACTCTTCATTCTTCCCCTTCGCGTTCCTTCGCGTCCATTCGCGGTTCAAACTTTTTCTCTTCATTTTAGCTTTCCACTTTCAGCTTTCAGCTTTTCCTCCACCTCCCCACACTTGACCCTTTCCTCGGCTCCCGCTTGAATGTTTCGGCCCCAAAAAGCCTTTCTCCGATCCGCAATTTTCCATTCACCAACCACCCATGAGCGTTCGCAATCCCAGCAAGGCCAAGCACCTGCAGTGGCGGATCGAATGCATCGGCCACACGCTCATCGAGCTCATCGCTGGGCTACTACCCGGGCCATGGGTCTTTCGCGTGGGCGAATGGCTGGGCGCACTCGTTTGGCCCTTCATGGGCAAGCGACGCCGCATCGTGATCCGCAACCTGCGCATCGCCTTCGCTGGCGAAATGGACATGGCCGAAATCCACCGCATGGCCAAAGCCAGCTTTTGCCGCACTGCAGCAAACATGATCTCCGTCGCCTACACAGCACGTCTCTCACCCAAGCAGCTCAAGGATGTTCTGCGGGTGGAAAACCTCGAACTGCTCGAACAGGCCCTCGCCAAAGGCCGCGGCGTGGTCCTTTTGCTCGCCCACATGGGCAACTGGGAACTTCTCAGCCGCATGGTGCACTTCTTTCCAAAGGACTCAAAGGCCGGAGCGATGTATCGCCACCTCAACAACATCCCACTCGATCGCCGCACCCGCAAACGCCGCGAAGCGGACGGCACTCGAATGTTTTCGAAAAACGATGGCTTCCATCAAGTCACCGGTTTCCTTCGCGATGGCGGCATCGTCGGCATCCTCGCCGATCAACGCACCGGCCGCCACGGCGATTTGGTTCCGTTCTTTGGCAGACTCACCCGCGCAAGCCCACTGCCCAGCCTCTTGGCCCGCCGATCAAAAAGCGAACTACTTGCACTTTCACTCGTCACCGAATCTCCGGGCAAATGGCGCGCGGAATTTTTACCGGTCAATGCCGCCACCACCGCCGACTGCATGCAAACCCTCGAGCAAACCATTCGGCGCAGTCCCATCGATGTCTTCTGGCTGCAAGAACGATGGAAATTTCAAGGCGAGCCCAAACATCCGATCAACATCTTGCTGGAAGATGAAAACCAACAAGGCGACAAAGCATTCAGAGCGCTTGCATGGCTCTCGGAAAACGATCCCTCATGGCAAGTGCCGAAGCCCTGGACGCATGCAAATGTTGACTACGAATTCGTCCTTCCCAAATCCATGCCGCGTCCCTCGTGGATCCCGCCCGATGCGATCATTCATGAAGTTTCTCCAAATGCCCAGCTCGCATCATTGCGCGCCGCCATCGAAAAAATCGACGCTCTCGCGCTGTTACCCATCGACTTCATCCTCACCAAGGACTCTTCACACACGCTCGCTGCCGCCGCTGCGGCGGAAACCATTCCCCTCATCCGACTGCCGTGAAGATCATCCAAATCCTCCCCGAGCTCAACGCCGGCGGCGTGGAAGGGCATGTGCTTGATCTCGCGGGGTTCCTTGCGTCGACAGGCCACGAATCCATCGTGATTTCCAATGGCGGCAACATGGTAGCGAAGCTGGAGCAACGCGGCGTTCGCCATGTCACGATGCCTGTGCACCGCAAGTCGCTTTGCTCGCTCTTGCAAGTGCACAAGTTGCGGGCCTGGCTTCGCGCTGAAAAGCCCGATGTCGTCCACGCCCACTCGCGCGTTCCCGCATGGCTTGTTTGGCTCGCCCTGCGTAGTATGGATCCACTCACGCGGCCTAAGTTTGTCACCACCGTCCACGGCTTTTACTCGGTCAATGCCTACTCAGCGATCATGACCAAGGGTGATCGCATCATCGCTGTTTCGGAAAGCATTCGCACTTATGTACAGGAGAAATACCCCGCATGCGATCCAAGCCGCATCGCCGTGATCCCTCACGGCGTCGACCCCACACTCTACCATCCAGAGTTCAAACCTTCCGATGCCTGGCTCGCCCAGTGGCATCATGATCACCCTGAGCTCATCGGAAAAAAACTTCTTCTCCTTGCCGGCCGCATCACCCGACTCAAAGGTCATTCGGATTTCTTTACGCTCATCAGCGAATTAAAAAAATCCGGCCAACCCGTTTGCGGCCTGATTGCCGGCAATACCCACCCCAAAAAACAAGCGTACCTGCAAGAGCTTCAGCAGCAGGCTCGCGAACTTGGCATCACAAACGACATCATCTTTCTCGGTCACCGCAGCGACCTGCGAGAACTCATGGCCGTGAGTGACATCGTCATGGCCCTATCCCAGCAACCCGAGTCCTTCGGCCTCACCGTCCTCGAAGCCCTAGCCCTCGGCCGCCCCGTCGTCGGCTACGACTGCGGCGGAGTCGGCGAGTTGCTTAGCGCCCTTTTCCCGGCAGGCAAGGTTCCACCAGTGGCCTTTGCCGAACTTCTGGCCACCACATCACAAGTCCTCGAGAGCCCCTCTTCACCCACCTCCAACAACAGCTTCACCCTCGAGAAATCCCTTGCCGCTACTGCTGAAATTTACGAGCTTTTTGCGAAGATAAATCCGTAATTTTCATAACTCACGCACGCTTTTCATTTCCACATTTCGCCTAATCTCACCTCATCGATTTTCATGACCGAGCCCGTCAATGTTCTCTGCCTCAAATGGGGAAAGCGCTATCCTGCAGACTATGTGAACATTCTTCATCGTTCCGTGCGCCGCCATCTCAAGCGGCCCTTTCGCTTCCACTGCTGCACCGATGATGCCTCAGGCCTGGATCCGGAAATCGAAGTAATCAATTTCCCCGAGAACCCAGGCCTTGGCTATTGGCCGCACATCCTTGTCAAACTGATGGTCACAAAAAACGGCTTCGGTGGACTCGTCGGGCCCACGCTTTTTCTGGATCTCGATGTCGCCATCATGTGCGACCTCGATCCCTTCTTTGATTTCGAGCCCGGCAAAAATTGCATCATCCACAACTGGGTGAACTGGCGCAAAAGCCTGCTCGGCACACGGCCACATGTTGGCAATTCATCGGCATTTCGCTTCGAAGCTGGCCCGCAATCGGACTACATTTATCAGACATTCATTCGCGAAATGAGTCGCGCGGAAGACACTTCGATTTTCAATACCGAGCAGGCCTTCCTCACCTATGCCATGAAGGAAGTCGCATGGTGGCCAGATGCTTGGGTTCGAAGCTACAAATGGCATTGCCGCTCGATATTCCCTCTCAATCTAATCATTACGCCCAAGGAACCGCAAAACTGCAAAATCCTCATTTTTCATGGCCGACCTGATCCGGACGAGGCGTTACAAGGCTACAAAGGCAAAACCCCTCGCCACACGATGCGGGCCGCTCCATGGCTCGCTACGCACTGGAAACTGTAATTTGGCTTTTCGATGAGCGAGCAGACCCCACCCACACTCGGCGCAGCGCTACCTTGCGGCACCGGCGTCTGCGTCATCAATCTCGACTCACGCACGGATCGCTGGGAAACATTTCGGCAAGAAATGCTTCCGCATTTTGAAGGCCTGCCAATCGATCGCATTTCGGCCACTCTCGGGACACAGATTTCAGGCTACGGCAGTGCTCCCTATTTTCGCGGCAAGAAACGCGACCGCACCTGGGCGGCACGTGGAGGATGCACGCTCTCCCACCGCGATGCCATGCTTCACGCCAAGGCAAAGGGCTGGAGCCATCTTCTGATTCTGGAGGACGACATCACCATTGAAGCCACGCTGACTCAGGCGTTTCTAAATGCTTTTCAAAACGCCCTTCAATCCACGCGCTTCGATGTCTGTTATCTCGGCTTCACTGATCCAGTTCCGCCATTTAGGCACTTGGTCGATGTCGATTCGGGACATGCACTTCATCAGGTTTTCGGCTGCAACACCGCCCATGCCTACCTTCTTTCCGCATCCGCCATTGATCATATCCTACGTCTGCTGCCATCACCTCCAGAGATCTGGCCATGGCTAGCCCGCCACCGTGCCATCGATCGGTTTTACTATCACAACCTTTCACCCAAGCTCACAATCACCGCGCTCTCTCCTTCGCTGATTGTTCAACGGCCCTGCTTTTCCGACATCGTGGGTAAAAATGTGGCCTCATGCGTCGAAAACCACCAAACCATCATCGAGCCCAACCATCTTGACTCACAGGCTTTCGAGTCACGCATGCATGCTCAAGCTGCAGCATTCAGGCGCGCCGCGTTTCTCGACCAACTTCGCGCCCTGTGGAAAAAACTTCGCGGATTCTGACTTCTCAGGACTAGCTCCATGCCTCTTCGCGTCAAATTCCTCAGCAAGGCCGCCAGCGAGAATCCCGCGGCTTACCTGCCGCGCTACCTGCCCCATGGTGATCGCCAAATCGGTGACATCGAATGGATCCTTGAGCCAGATGTCTCGCGATACGATTGGCTTGTCGTTTACGATGACCTTCCGCTCGCTGCGGACGGGGGCAATTCCCAGTGGGAAGAAACATTGGCCTGCCCAAGGGAAAATACCCTACTCATCACGGCCGAGCCCGCCACCATCAAGGTCTATGGCAAAGCTTTCCTCGCGCAGTTCGGACATGTGCTGACCAGTCAGGAACCATGGGCGATCCCGCACCCGAATCCGATCTTCTCGCAATGCGGACTGCTCTGGTTCTATGGCAAGTCGCACCGCGAGGCGTTGGCCGATTTCCCGACGCAGAAAAGTTTGAACTTCTCCACCGTCTGCTCCTCCAAACAGCAACGCCACACACTGCACTCTCTGCGCCACGAATTCACCCGTCGTCTGAAATATGAAATCCCCGAGCTCGACGTATTCGGGCACGGCCATCGCTTCATCCAGTCCAAAGTCGAAGCGCTCGACCCCTTTCGCTACCACCTTGCCATCGAGAATCATTACTCTCCACAC
>JAPOLH010000094.1 GCA_029977225.1 Verrucomicrobiaceae bacterium
AATATGAAACACCACATCAGCATCACCAATGCCCTGGTAAAAAATCTCACGCTGCTCGGCATTCAATCCCGACGCCGCATGCTCTAGCCGCTTGGCATGCTCCCAGATGTCGACATTCAATGGCTTAGGAATCTCCGTCGAACTCTTCGGCAACTTCGCATCAAGCTTAGTGATCCATACCTGCTCGACCGGGCGACGCAGCACCTCCATCAATTGCTTCTGAAACGCAAAGCACACGACCATCGAAATCACTAGCGTGACCACGATTTGCGTGATCATCACGCGCAGGTCTTCAAGATGCTCGAGGAAGGGCTTCTCGTGATCTGGATGCGAACTCTCGCGGAGTTGGATGACCTTTTTAAGCAGAAACATGCCGTGAGGCGCGCATTCAAACCGCAGCCCCGATCAACCGCAAGGCGGATGTGGAATGCCCTGAAACAATCGGACGAAAAAATCAGGCCCGCTGAAGATAGCCCGAGGCCAAATCCACCGGCTCGTAAGGCACTCCAAACCGGTCGCAAATGAGGTTGGCGCTGATCCGGCCCGATTCGTAAATCGTCGGCAGCCCGCTGCCCGGATGAGTGCCGCCACCGACCAGATAGCAGTTATTGAAGCCTGCATAACGGTTGTGCGGGCGGAAATAAAGCATCTGCGTCAGCGTGTGCGCGAGGTTGAAGGTCGCCCCCATGAAGATCGACGAACTTTCCCAATCCTGCGGGGAAAAAACCCGCTGATCGACGATGTGGCTGCGCAGATCCTTCATCGAAGTGCGCTCCTCGATGCGACGCAAAATTTTCTCCGCATACGCTTCCTTGTTTGACTCCCAGTCGTAGCCATGACGCGTGTTGATGGTCGGCACGAGGATGTACAATCCCGACTTACCCGCTGGCGCGACATGCGGGTCGGTCACGCATGAGTTTCTGACATAGATCGACATATCATCCGACACATGACGCTCACTCTGGATGTCGGCCACGTTCGCGCGATAATCATCGGCAAAGATGATGTGGTGATGCGGCTCGTTTTCGTACACCTTATCGAGCGCAAGAAACATCATGAAGGTCGAGCATGAGAAACGCTTCGCACGCATACGATCCTCGCTCACCGAGCGACCATTGAACAAACGCGTCGCCGCATGCCCGTAGTCGGCATTCACCACTACCGCATCGGCATTAAGCCTGCTGCCATTTTCAAACTCGACCCCGCTAATGTCGCGGCCTTGGTGGATGAGTTGTTTCACCGGCGACTGCAAGCGAAGCTCTCCACCCATCGAGGTGAAAACGTCGGCCATCGCCTGGGAAATCCGGTTCAGGCCACCCTGCACATGATAAACCCCATAGCGGTACTCGGTGAAGGAAAGGATACTGAACAATGCCGGGCAATGCCACGGCGACATGCCGAGGTATTTGGCCTGAAAGGTGAATGCGAGCTTGAGCCGCTCGTCCTCGAAATAATCGCCGAGCACATCGTGAACGCTGCGTGTCGTGAGCACATGCGGCAAAGCCTTGAGCAGATGCGGACGCAAAAACGCGCTGAGTTTGTGATAAGGGTACTGCAAGCACGGATAGATGGCACGGAATTTGGCACCCTGCTCATCCATGTAGCGCAAGAACCCTCTGCTACTCCCTGGAAACACCCGCTCGATCTCGCCTGCCATTTTATCCTTCTCACTGAAGGTGTGCATCGAGGTATCTCCCCAACTCAACTTGGTCATCGGGTTGAGATCGACAAACTCCAAATGATCTTCGCTCTTGCCACCCAACTCGGCAAAAATCTCATCAAGGCAAAATTTCTGATGCAGAAAGGTCGGCCCCAAGTCGAACGAGTAATCACCCAAACGCACCTCCGAATTGCGGCCGCCCACGCGATCGTTTTTCTCCACGATGGTGACCTTGAATCCCCGATGCGCTAGCAGCATGCCAGCGGTCAAACCACCAGGTCCAGCACCCACCACCACTACATGTTTTTGCTTCGCAGCACGCGCATTCCGATCGGACATGCGCAGAAGCTGTGGAATGATACCCGCGGGGTCAAGACACCAACCACTCGATCGCGTCATATCGCCACGACAACACCCGCACGATGCGTTCATGCCGCCGACAAAATTTCGGTGGACATTCCCACGCCGGCAAGCTAACCCTCGCCGCCCGCGTCAGGAGCACAGCTCCAAGCGCAAAGGAAATTTTCGGCAGAGTAGCTCAGCGGTAGAGCAGAGGACTCATAAGCCTTTGGTCGGCGGTTCAAATCCGCCCTCTGCCACCACTTTGCACTCCGAGGCATACCATCCCGCCCTCACACCGGACGATCGGCTCATCCGCCGCACTTAGTCCGTCGCTCTTACCGCTTTCTTTTTCGATTCGGGAATGAAACAAATTCGCCATGCCAGATGCGATCTCATCGACCCAATTGATTCTTCTCACATCGATCCTCGGTGTGCTCCTACTGCTCGCACTGATCCTCACCCGCATTTCCAACAACCTCGCACGCGTTTCACGGCACTTGAATGATGTCACCAAACGCATGGATGGCTCGTCCTCCAAAGAGATCGAAACCCGGCAGGAAAGCCTTAGCGCGTACGAAACATTTCTAGGCGAAGATCCCGAGAGGCTGAAATTGCCGAAAAAGGAACGCTTCAGGCTCTATCGGATTTGGCGCAAGGAAAAAGGCCTCAATTGGACACCCCCTCACAGCGGCTCCGAACCGCAGGGATGAAATTCAAAAAATCCGAAGGAATTTCTTTTTTTCGATTGCATGCGCGTTGTCGGTTTGCATGCTCGCCCCGCACCGGCGGCGCTCTCTAACCGCCTGTCACTGCAGTGACAAATCACGGCCCCTGAAGCACACGCTCCGTCAACACCATGGCAAATATTTTTCCCCGCTGGTCCAATCTGTTGCCGCTCAAAATTGCCGTCTGCATCGGATCTGCGGTGGCCGGGGTAGCCCTCGCGTTCAATTATTACGCAACGCCAAAATCCCTCACCGTCGGCTATCAACCCTCACAGCCGATCCCCTTCTCCCACAAAATTCACGTCGACCAGCTCGGGCTCGACTGCCGCTACTGCCACTCGTTCGTGGATGTCTCCGGCCACTCGAATGTACCCACCAGCAACACCTGCTGGAACTGCCACCAGCATGTGCAGCGCGATAGCCCAAAGCTCGCTCCACTCCATCGCTCGATGGACCCGGCCTTCCCCGGCTACGACGGCAAGCCGATCGAATGGGTTCGCATCCACAAATCGCCTGATTACGTCTATTTCAACCACTCGGCCCACGTAAACCGCGGGATTTCCTGCCAAAGTTGCCACGGCGACGTGAACAAAATGGAAGTGGTCTATCAGGACCAAAGCCACTCGATGGGCTGGTGCCTCGAGTGCCACCGCGCCCCCGAGAAACACCTCCGCCCGCTCGAAGAGGTCTACAACTTCGAATACAACGCCGAGACCTACATCTCCAACAACCCGCAGCTGGGCGTCAAAACGACCAAGGATCTCGGCCTGAAACTTAAGGAGCAGTTTGATGTGAAACCCAAGGAAAGCTGCGCCACCTGCCACCACTGATCCGCCCTTCAACCCGATTTTCCACCCCTTTTTCCGCAGTCACCCATGAGCAAGCGCATCTGGCATCACCCCGAGGTTCCCGCAAGCGAAACCACCACCGCTTGGCGCAGTCCCGGTCAACTCGAAAACAGCCCGATGTTCCGCGACTGGCTCGATCGCGAATTCCCCAACGGCACCGCCGAGATGTCTGGCCCAGAAGAGGCCGAAAACACCCGCCGTTCGTTCCTCAAGCTGATGGGTGCCTCCTCGGCGCTCGCCGGCTTCGGCATGGCCGCCTGCCGCCGCCCGGAAACCTACATCGTCCCCTACACCAAGGCCCCCGAATGGGTCATCCCTGGCAAGGCGACCTATTACGCATCCTCGATGCCCCGCAGCGGCGGTGCCACCCCGCTGGTGATCACGACCTTTGAAGGACGCCCGACCCACCTCGCGCCGAACTCGCTCCACCCGGACGCCGGCGGCACCGATGCCTTCGCCCAAGCCTCAATCCTCGACCTCTACGCGCCCAACCGTTCGCGCCAATTTCTCAAGTCCGGCAAAGCCGCCAAACGCGCTGATTTCCAAGCAGCCCTCGCAGCCCTCGCCGCCAACCCAGCTGCAAAAATCGCTTTCCTCAGCGGCACCGACGATTCACCAACCCGCAATCGCCTCCAAAAAGTCCTCGCTGCGAAGTTTTCTGCCGCGAAGTTTTATCAATACGAGGCCCTCACTGGCGACGCCGCCAAAGCTCTCGGCGATGGCGTGAAAATCACCGCCGATTTCTCCAAGGCTGACCGCATCGTGTCTCTCGATTGCGACTTTGCCGGCACTGACCCGCAAGGCCCGGTCACACCGTTCTTCGATCGCCGCAAACCCGAAGGAAAAGCCTACGAAAAGGCGCCCGACGCGTCCTCGATGAACCGCCTCTATGTGGTT
>JAPOLH010000095.1 GCA_029977225.1 Verrucomicrobiaceae bacterium
GTACCACTTGATCGTGAACTTCGTGAGGTTGCGCAGGTTCTTGTCCGTCTCGGCCATCGCCTTTTCCAAGCCTTTGATCTCCTCATCGGCCTTGAATGAATCAAACTTCGAGATCCGTTTGATTTTAATCTCCGTCAAACGCACGATGTCATCCTCGGTCACTTCGCGTTTGAGAAGTTTCTTGAACGGCTTGAGGCCCTTATCAATTGCCTTGATCACCGCTTCCCAGGTCTCGCATTCCTCGATGTCGCGATAGATTCGGTTCTCAATGAAAATTTTCTCCAGCGAGCTGAAATGCCATTTTTCTCCGAGCTCACCGAGCTTGATCTCAAGCTCCAACTTGAGCAGATCGCGCGTGTTGTGGGTCGCCCGGCGCAGGATGTCGCTCACCGCCATGAACTGCGGCTTGCCGTCGACAATCACGCAGGAGTTGGGAGAAATTGTGAGCTCACAGTCGCTGAACGCAAACAACGCATCGCGGGTGGTCTCAGGATCTGCACCCGCCGGCAAATGCACGAGAATGTCAGCATCGGCCGCGGTGTTATCCTCGATCCTAGCGATCTTGATCTTACCCTTGTCCGCCGCCGCAACGATCGAATCCATCAAGGCACCTGTCGTCGTGCCAAAGGGAATTTCGGTGATCCGCAATACGCCTTTTTTGTCGGTGGCGATCCGCGCGCGCACCCGCACCTTGCCGCCACGCAATCCGTCGCGGTAATCCGACGCGTCCATAATGCCTCCCGTCGGAAAATCAGGCAGCAAGTTCACCGGTTCATTGCGCAACACAGCAATCGACGCTTCGATGAGCTCGTTGAAATTGTGCGGCAGCACCTTGCAGGCGAGACCGACGGCAATGCCCTCGACCCCCTGCGCGAGCAGCAGCGGAAATTTCACCGGCAAGGTGTCTGGCTCCTTGCGACGGCCATCGTAACTCGACAACCATCGCGTGGTCTTGGGGTTGAAGACGACATCGAGCGCAAATTTCGTCAGGCGCGCCTCAATGTATCGCGGGGCCGCGGCCCCGTCACCGGTGAGGGTGTTGCCCCAGTTTCCTTGGGTATCGATGAGCAGATCCTTTTGGCCCAATTGCACGATCGCCGCACCGATCGACTGATCGCCGTGCGGGTGATAATTCATCGTGTTGCCCACGATGCCCGCGACCTTGTTGTAGCGGCCGTCATCGAGCTCCTCCATCGCGTGGAGAATCCGGCGCTGCACGGGCTTGAGTCCGTCATTCAAATGCGGAACTGCCCGCTCAAGTATCACATAACTGGCGTAATCAAGAAAGTAGTCGGAATACATCCCGCCGAGAGATGCATGCTGGTCCGGATCAAGGGTCATTGTGGGCAGATGCATACCGACCAAGCCGCAGGGGCGCAAGCCCGACCTCGGCATACAAAAAAACCGCGGACAGGATTACCCCGTCCGCGGCTTGCTTGAGTGTCCGAATATCACTCTGCTGGTGCCGGCGGCGGACCATCGCCACGCACAGGACCACCTGGAGGCTTCGGTCCACCTGCGCGCCGCGCCCCCCCCTGATTCAGCCTCTTCATCATCTCGGAGCGATGATGATCGCCCAATTTTACAAATTCTTCGTAGCTCAATTTACCGTCCTTGTCGGCATCGAACTTTTCGAAATCCGCCTTGCGACGCTCTTCCATTTCCTTTTGACGGTTGGCTTTGATCGCTTCGCGCTCTTCGGGGCTGATCTTGCCGTCCTTGTCGGCATCAAACTTCTCGAGCATCACCTTGCGTTGCTCTTCCGTCGCTTTTTCGCGCTCAGCCTTCATTGCCTCGCGTTCTTCGGCAGAAAACTTGCCGTCCTTGTCCTTGTCGAATTTCTCCAACAAGTGCGGCGGTGGCCCCTGCGGGCGCCCGCTCTGTGACTTCCCCTCACCTTTGGGTTTTTCTCCAGACGCTTGCGCGCCGGCCATCAACACGGTGCTTAATAGCGCACCCATGGTCATCATTAGTTTTGTTTTCATGATTGTTCTTGTGGTTGCGGTTAAAAACGAAATTCCGATTTCAACCTCATCAGTGAAACCCCATTAAACATAAAAGGTTGCGGCAAATTTTCAGATTGAGTTGCCACAGGCATCCCAGTCGGGTTGGATGCACATAGCAATGGACGCTCCAAAGCCGCCCTCCCCCGCCTCAAAACTGATTGTCTTCGCCCGAAGAACCGCCAGCACCCTCTTTCTCTGGGTCACGGTCTCAGCCATCTTCGCCAGCCGCTGGTCATGGGCCTACCTCGGCTTGATCGGCCTGCTCGTGCTGATCGGCACCATCGAGTACTTCCGCATGCTGCGTGGCGCCGGCGTGAAATGCTTTCCGCGCTTTGGCATCCTCATGGCCCTTGCGTACTGCGGCGTCCTGCACGGCTATTTTCTTTCCGGAAACAATGCCCCCTACTGGCTCGACTCGCTGGCGATCTTCATCGCGATCCTCGGGTCCTTCACGCTCCAGCTGAAGTACCAGGTTCGCGGCGTGGAATCCCTGCTCGCCGTCGCCGCCAATGTCACGGGCTTTGCCTACATCGTCATTCTTTTCAATTTCACCACCCGCATTGTCTTTCTCTTCCCGACCGAAACTGCTAACCCCGGCACCATCGGCATCCATGGCACCTTCCTTCTGCTCTGGCTCATCGCGGTGACGAAATTCACCGACATGGGCGCCTACATCACCGGCTCGATTTTCGGACGCCACAAAATGATCTCTCATGTCAGCCCCGGAAAAACCTGGGAGGGCTTCGTCGGCGCGGTGATCTTCGCCCAACTCGCGGCCTTCGGCCTCTATTTTGCTTTCCCGCAGGAATACTCATTCTTCACTTCCAAGATCCACATCGCCATCCTCGGCCTCATCCTTTGCCTTCTCGCAGTGATCGGCGACCTCGCCGAAAGTGTGATCAAACGCGCGCTCGACGCGAAGGACTCGGGCCGCATGCTTCCCGGCATCGGCGGATCCCTCGACCTCATCGACAGCATCTGCTTCACCGCCCCGGCGTTGTATTTCTACATGAAATGGTTCATCCTGCGCGGCGCATGATCCCACCACGCAAACGACGCGTCGCGCTGCTCGGTTCCACCGGCTCGATCGGCACCACGACACTGAATGTCGCCCGCGCGATGCCCGACCGCATCGAGATCGTCGCCCTCGCTGCTGGCAACAACATCGAAAAACTTGCCGCCCAAGCCCGCGAAACCGGCGTGCGCCATGTGGCCATTCACGATGCATCCCAAGAAGCTGCCCTCCGCGCGCTTTTGCCGGATGGCGTAAAAATCCACACTGGCCCCGATGGCCTTATCGAAGTGGCAAGCCTCGCCGAGGCCGACATCGTGCTGGTCTCAATCGTCGGCACGGCCGGACTTTTCCCCGCCCTCGCCGCGATCAACGCCGGCAAGGATCTCGCCATCGCCTCGAAGGAAATCCTCGTGATGGCCGGCGAAGTGATCACCCGCGCCGCCGAGGAAAAAGGCGTGCAACTCCTTCCGGTCGATAGCGAGCACAACGCCATTTTCCAATGCCTCAATGGCCAACACGCGCGCAACACGGAAGTTTCACGACTGATCCTGACTGCGTCCGGTGGTCCCTTCCGTCAATTGCCCGCCAACGAACTCGCCAAGGTGACTCCCGAGCAAGCACTCTGCCACCCGACTTGGAACATGGGCCCGAAGATCACCATCGACTCAGCCACGCTCTTCAACAAAGGCCTCGAAATGATCGAAGCCCGTTGGCTGTTCGGCATCGGTATGGATCGCATCGATGTGGTCGTGCACCCGCAAAGCATCATTCACTCAATGGTCGAATTCGTCGATGGTTCGGTCCTCGCGCAACTCAGCCGCACCGACATGGGCTTTCCGATCCAATACGCGCTCACCTGGCCCGATCGCATCAAGGGCGCTCTCGCGCCACTCGATTTCCCCAGCCTTGCGAAACTCGAATTCGAAGCACCGCGCACCGATGACTTCCCGGCGCTCGACCTCGCGCGCAAAGCCGGCCTCACCGGCGGCACCCTGCCCGCCGTCTACAACGCCGCCAACGAAGTCGCGGTCGACGCCTTCCGCGCCGGAAAAATCCCCTTCCCCGGCATCTGGCAATGCGTCGCCAGCGTGATGCAAAACCACGAGGTCCTAGCCTCCTCGTCCCTCGATGCCGTCGTCACCGCCGACCAATGGGCCCGCCACGCCGCGAAAAAATTCTGCGAGGCGATGGGGTAACCCCTAAGGAGGCACGACACTCTTGTCGTGCTCTTATTGATGGAGAACACGCCCCACATTTTTCGAATTCCATCCACACGCCGGAAACTTTTAACTCCCTCCCATGAAACTCCTGAGCCGCCTGATCCCTGCCCTTTCCCTGCTGCTCATCACGGAATCCACCGCATCGCCCGCCGATGCTGATCGCATCAAGAAATCATGGGAAT
>JAPOLH010000096.1 GCA_029977225.1 Verrucomicrobiaceae bacterium
TGAATTTGGAATTCTCCAAAAACTCGGTGATTAAGGCAATGCAAAGATCACCATTATTTTGAGCCTCATTCACCACCAAGCGTGCGCCTTTGGAAATTTGCATGGCTTCAGGCGATTGACCCGTCCGCACCCGCGGATGATCGATGATCGTCGACAAGAAATCATCCACCCGCCGCCCATCCAAATGCAGGTGCATTTCGGCGTTACGCGTGACTTTTTGGGATTCCAGCCACAGCCCCAGTTTTTCATCCGCGGCAGAAATTTCTCCATCTTTCGACTCACGCACCAACACGCTGAGTTTTCCACGCGACAAGGCATCCCACCAATTCCCCGGCAGCACCAAATCCCACGCAGCTTTTTGCGCAGCCGCCGCCTACGGCTCATCCGGTGTCTGCACGGCACTCGTCACCGCCAGCGCCTGCATACCCGTTGCCACGGCATGACAACACACCTCACCACTCGCCTGATTCTCCGGGCACGAGCAGCGCACCTCAAAGCCCGTCGCCGACTTCACCACCACGCCCACCCGAAACACCCGCTTGCCGACCCGCACCGCCCCCCGCCAACCACTCTCGGTTTTTTTCGCCTCCACCACCGCGCCGCCTTCACGCAAGGCCAGCCCCTCCTTGAAGGCCCGCCATGATGCCGCTCCGCGCAGCGCTTGCTCCGTCCATCCACTCATCCGCCACCCATCATCCACGGGAAATGCTCGCCGGCAACCTTGGGGATAGATGGCCTTTGCATTGACCCCGCCCCGCCCGTAGCGAAACCTTGGCGCATGGAAATACCCGAAGATGATTTCACCGACATCCTGCGCAAGGCGATGATTGGCAACGCGCTGGCCCCGCAGGAACTCGCGCGTCGGGCGGAGACGAGCGTCGCATCGCTCAACCATTTTCAAAAAGGGCAATTCGACGAAACCCTTGCCCGCAAAATCGCTGCCGCACTCGACCTCAATGCGGATGCCTTTGCCTCCATCGACTCATACCGGCCCAAGGCATCGATTCCACCCGAAATCCACCGCCTCACACTCCCCTTTGGCCGAGGCCATGTGAACGCATGGATGCTCGAAGTTGAAAACCAACGAATCCTTTTCGACACGGGCTATCAGGCCAAGGACCTGCGCGCGGAACTCGATCAACGCTTCGGCCGCCTGCCCGATCGTGTCTTCATCACCCACGCACACCGCGACCACACCGGCGGCATCCGCCATCTCCTCCAACACGGCATTCCGATCCACGCCCAAGGCATCAGGGAAACCACCGCGATGAAAGCCGGCGATTCCATTCGCATGGGCCAAATCACCATCCGCGCCTGCGATCTCGCCGGTCACGCAATTCCCGCACTCGGCTTCCATATCGAAGGACTCAATGCACCCGTCATGATCACCGGCGATGCTTTGTTCGCTGGATCGATCGGCGGCTGCGCCACACCCGAGGCCTATCGCATCGCCCTCAAAAACATTCGTCACGCCTTCGAAAACCGCACACCAGACTGCGTCATCCTCCCAGGCCACGGTCCCGCCACGAACTGGGGGGCAGAATCAAAACACAACCCGTTCATCGCACGATGAACGAATCCCGAAACGCTTAGATTCTCACATCCACCATCGCGCGCTTGCGGCGGAGTTCGATCCACCGCTCATACTGCGATGAGGTCTTTTTCTTCCGCACGCGCTCCTCGATCATCTGGCGCACTTTTTCCAAGGGCGGCGGTGCCCCCTGCGTGATCTTGAGGGGCTTGACGATGGTGAACCCCTGAGGATCCATGAGCGGACCCACGATGGCATCGACCTTCGAATCAAAAATGATCGCCGCAAATTCGACCGAAAGATCCGTACGTGGCACATCTTCCTGTAGGCCACCATTTTCGGCAAATGCGTCTTTGGAATGCTCCTTGGCCAGCTCGGCGAAATCCTTGCCCTGAGCCAGTTGCTTGGCGAGGTCCTCGGCCAGTGCGAGTTGAGCCTCGGCCGTGACCGATGGATCCTCCGGGTTGC
The DNA here is from genome assembly GCA_029977225.1 of Verrucomicrobiaceae bacterium. GTDB lineage: Bacteria > Verrucomicrobiota > Verrucomicrobiia > Verrucomicrobiales > Akkermansiaceae > Luteolibacter. The sequence goes on from JAPOLH010000096.1 coordinate 2,000, forward strand.
TCGCCGGAATGAAAATCTTGCGGAAGCTGATCACATCCTTGCTCACATCGCGCAGCGTCGGCTTCACCGCTTCGTACTCATCGCGGATCTCGTTGGGCAATGGCGGCGGCGCATCGGAAAACTGCTGGGCACGCATCGCCTGCACGACCATCTTTTCTCGGGTCATCTCGCGATACCCTTCCATGGTCAAGCGACTGCGCTTGAGCTCTTCGCGAAATTTCACCTCATCGCCATTGTACAATTCACGCATCTGGCGCTTGACCTCCTCGTCGATGAGGTAGGGCTTGATCGAGGCCCCGAGCTGCTTGAACTCATCGAGAATGATCTGACGGTCGATCAGCTCCTGCATCACGCCGGCCCTGGCTTTTTTAAATTGCTCTTCGAACTCCGCCCCGCGGCGCGGGTACTGCGCGCTGAGCTGCGCGTACACGGGGGCTAGCATGAATGAAACCTGGTTCTTGGTGATCACCCGGCCATTGACCTTAGCCGCGATGCCATTGACCTCGATCGGCCCGCCTTTTGAGGATTTGAGCGGAGTTTGCGCACTTACGGGGATGGCCGCGACTGCAGATGAGGCAATGACCAAAATGGCAAAGAATCGTTGTTTCATAAATGACAGGTAGGGTGAGGCAAATAGGGCGAATACCCTCAACCTCGATGGCGAGATCCTCACCGCCCGTGAGCCGTATGGCAAGCGACTAAAAATGCATGCCCCATCAAAAAACCTTACCCGGAAATTCCCCCAAATTTGGGATACCCATTTTCCAAAATGCAGATACATTGTCGGTACAAGCTAGAAGTCACACCGACCTTCAAAGCCCTGTGCCGATAGGCCCCAAGAAAATTCTTCCCACACCAAGCATTTGCCAACCTTGCCCATGAATGCGCATCCGCTCCAAACTGCTCGACCCCCAAAAAATTGGCAACCTCGGGGCTTTGCCCTCGTGGTGACCCTCAGTCTCATGGTCCTACTCACGGTCATTGCCGTGGGCCTCTTGTCCATAAGCTCGGTGTCCATGCGCAAAACCAACGTCGAGCAGCCCATGGCCGCCGCCCGCGCCAATGCCAAACTCGGTCTCGATCTCGCCCTCGACGAACTCCAAAAGGCCGCAGGCCCCGACCAACGCATCACCGCCGCCGCCGACATTCTCTCCGGAAGTAACACCGCCAAAGACGGCCGCAAGCGCTGGGTCGGCGTCTGGAACACCAGCACCTACAGTCCCGCCACTCCCGATACGAAGGCATTCGTCCGCTGGCTGGTCTCATCCAGCGAGAGCACCACGACCACCCCCAACACCTCCAACCTCACCATGGTCGCCACCGCCCCTGCGACCACCGATTACGAAATCTTCAAAGCCGTGGATTATCCGAGCGGCAACAACAACGCCACCAACAGCGTCAAGGTTCCCAAGGTGGAAATTTCTTCCAATTCAAGCACCTCCAAACATTACTACGCCTACTGGGTCGAAGACGAAGGACTGAAAGCTGACCTCGGGTGGAAAGAAGGCAATGCCACCACCTCCGAGCTCAGACAAGCGGCCCGCCTTTCCGCCGCCCCAGGCGTGGATTACGCAGTCTTCGGCGGACCCTTCACCAGCAGCAAGGTGAAGTACCCGATCACCAAAGAATCACTCACCGACAACCCCTGGCTCGCCAACATCGACAAAGCCCTCAGCCCCGCCGACATGCCGCTGCTGATGTCCACGAACTCAAGCCTCAGCAATTGGCTCAAAAGCGTCCGCCACGATGTCACCCTCGGCAGCCTAGGCGTCATGGCCGATGTGAAAAAAGGCGGCCTCCGCCGCGACCTCAGCCTCGCGTTTGAAATGGATGGCGCGGCGGAGTCAGGAAACGCAACGACCAACTTCAATGCTCAAGACGGCGAATTTGTCGGCAATGGGGATCAGCTCAGCGCCCCCAAAAAGCCAGCCGGTTTGCCGGTCAACGAACGCTTTCTCTACCGTGATAAGCGAAGTTACGGTAATCCGTTTTCATCGGATATTCTCCAGCCGCAGCCGCCAATCGGCGTGGGAACCGCCAATGCGGTGATGCGCGGCCCGAACTGGTGGGCGCTGCGCGACTATGCCAATCTTTACAAGCGCCTGACCGGTACTGTAGGTGATTACACCCTGAAGGCGCGCGCCTACTTTCCAAATCGGAACACCGAAAGCGGATACTCTTACAGTGATATGTTTGATATCTCCGGTCCTTTGGGTGAGCATTGGATAGCGGAGGAGCGTATCAAAGCGCAAGATCCACCATCACCATTATTACCATTAAAAGGAAAAAAAATTACACAGCATTCATTTTTTTTAAAAAATCAGTTAACTCACAAAGATCATAAAGCAATAATTGCGACTTGCAAAAAACTTAAATTAATTTGGTTTTCGACACCTGCGCATTTTACCGATGTA
>JAPOLH010000097.1 GCA_029977225.1 Verrucomicrobiaceae bacterium
GATTTTCGGTGAGACCGATGAGGTCATCAACGCCAAGATGCACAAGGCGCGTGAGGCGAATTTGAAGCCGATCTTCTGCATCGGCGAGACCTTGGCCGAGCGCGAAGGAGGACAGCTTGAAGCCGTGCTTCGCCGCCAAGTGACTGAGGGACTTAAGGGCCTTACAGACAAGGACATGGCTGAAACCGTGATCGCATATGAACCGGTCTGGGCAATCGGCACAGGTGTCACTGCCACATCCCAACAAGCTCAAGATGCACATGCGTTTGTGCGCTCGCTGATTGCCGAACTCTATGGTGCCGACACCGCCGCAAGGATTCGCATCCAGTACGGTGGCAGCGTCAAGCCAGGCAATGCGGCTGAGCTGATGGCGTGCCCAGACATTGATGGTGCGCTGATCGGTGGCGCGGCGCTCGAGCCGCAGAGCTTCATGGAGATCATCCGCAACGGCTCTGGAGAAGTCATCGGTTGATCCGGCATGGAGTTTTCCCTCTTCCCAGCGAGGGTTCGACCATTTACGATTTTCTCCATGGTTCGGATTTGCCTCGTTGCTTTGGCGCTCATGTGGACGCTGGGTGCTCCCGTCGCGCTTGCCGACCATGTCATCGCGACCGGTGGGCCAGCGCTTAGGAAATGGGAAAATCTGCGCATCAAGGAAGACCAACACGATCGGTGGTGGGCGAATTTTGTCCGGGCATCGACCCTGCGCATGGCGGAAATTCGCAAGGCATACGGACCGAGTGCACCGCTGGTCTGGATCGTTTATCAGCCCGCATACCATGCACGAGGGCGTGAAGACGGCAAACCCTACGCGACATGGATCAGTGAGCTCGCTGCCGAGCGGAAGGCTACGCTCATATGGTTTAATGATACGGGTTCATTCATTCGCGCGTTAAATTCGCGACCAAAAGGATCCGTTCAGACTTTTGATTTTTTTGGGCATTCGAATCGTCATGCTTTCATGTTTGATTACGGTGCCGACATCATGGCCGCATCGACTGCATGGCTCCACGAGCGCGATCTTACAAAGCTCAAGTCCTCGGTGTTTGCTGCCAACGCCTATTGCAAAAGCTGGGGCTGCCATACCGGCGAAAGCATGAGCGCCGTGTGGAAAAGCAAGCTTGGCATCCCGCTCGAGGGAGCCACGGGCGCGACCACCTACACAGTCATCAGCCAAGGTCAGCTTCCAGTCTCGCGCGGCAGCTGGCGCCGTTAATCGCCAGCATCGACACCTCCCACCGAATCCATCCACTATGAAACTTGCCGAACTCCAGGAACTTCATTCGCTGCCGTTTTTCGACCTCCTCAAGCGCGCCCGTGAGGTCCACGAAAAGTCGTGGCCGGATGGAAAAATTCAGCTCTGCACGCTTCTGTCGATCAAGACGGGTGGTTGCTCGGAGGACTGCGCATATTGCTCGCAATCGGCACGATACGAGACGGACATCGAGCGTCAGGCCCTGCTCGAGCGCGAAGAGGTGATGCAACACGCCCTCGCCGCCAAGCGCAACGGCTCGACGCGTTTCTGCATGGGGGCCGCCTGGAAAGGCGTGCGTGGTGGCACTGAGAAATTTGAAAAAGTTCTCGATATCGTGCGTGATGTGGCGGCGCTAAACATGGAAGTCTGCGTGACGCTGGGTGAGCTTGGCCCCGAAGAAGCCAAACAATTGCGCGATGCAGGGGTGACCGCTTACAACCACAATCTCGATACTTCGCCCGAGCACTACCCGAACATCGTCACCAGTCACACCTACGAGGATCGCCTGCGTACAATCCGCAATGTGCAAGACGCCGGCATCTCCGTCTGCTGCGGCGGCATCCTTGGCTTGAGCGAAACCATCACCGATCGCCTGCGCATGCTGGAGGTCATTTCCAACTTCAACCCACAACCTGAGAGCGTGCCGATCAACTCGCTCATGCCGATGCCTGGCACACCGCTGGCCAACAGCCCGCAGGTCGACCCCTTTGATCTGGTGCGCATGATCGCTTGCACGCGTATCGCGGTGCCCAAGGCCAAGGTGCGCCTCTCGGCCGGACGCACGAGGCTCTCGGACGAAGTTCAGGCTCTCTGCTTTTTTGCCGGAGCTAATTCAATTTTCTACGGTGAGAAACTTCTCACCGCCGACAATCCGGAAGCGGAAAAAGACCGTGCTCTACTGGCCAAGCTTGGGCTTGCTACACTAGAGCCGGACATGTCGCTTGCGGCACCGGACATCGACCCGAGCATGCCCGCCAGTCCGTCAATCGGATGTTGCGGCGCACCTGTTAAGCACGATGACTCGGCACCGGTAAAAGCTGGATGCTGCTGATCTTTACGCGCTAGTTAGGCGTCAATTCCGAAAACCCGTTCTCGACACAGGCTAGGCCTCGCCGTAGTTTTGCAGTTCACCCATATAACGCATGAAACATATTATCACTTCTGGCGTCCTTATTTTTGGTCTCGCCGCCACCGCAATCGCCGAAAACAAACCGGCTGCAGCCAAATCGGAAAAAGTCGACGCCACTGCGAAACCTAAAGCAGACCCTGCTGCGAGCAAGTCCGATGCCTCCTACGCACTCGGTTTCAGAACCGGCGGAACTTTTGGCCAGCAATTCGGTCGCTTTGGCGTTACCGATGCCGATCTCGAGCAAGACACTTTCATCAAGGGCTTCATGGATGCTCTGAAAAATGGCAAACCTTCGCTCGAAGAAGCACGTTTGCAGGCCGCTATGGAAGCGCTTGGCACAATGCTGCAAGAGCGCGAGAAAAAGCTCGCCGATGAAAACCTCGCGGCGGGCAACAAGTTTCTCGAAACCAACGGCAAGCGCGAAGGCGTGATCACCACCAAGAGCGGACTTCAATACGAAGTCATCAACAAGGGTGGCGACAAAAAATACGAAGCACCGAAGGACGATAAAGGCCCAGAAAAGCAGTTCATGGTGAACTACAAGGGCACACTTATCGATGGCAAAGAGTTCGATGCCTCGCCCGCGGGTCAGCCGGTGCCAATGACGCTTCAAGTCGTCGAAGGTTTCAAGGAAGCGCTCACCACCATGCCGATCGGTGCAAAATGGAAGTTGTTCCTGCCTGCCAAGCTTGCCTACGGCGAGCAACGCCGCAGCGCCGACATCGGGCCCAACACTGCTCTTATCTTTGAACTCGAGCTTGTGTCGATCGAAGACGCGCCCCCAGAGCAAGGCCTGCCATTCCAGTTGCCCCAAGGCGCTGAAGGCGGAGAGTAATTCCCGAACTGATCGAATATTTTATGGCCGCTTGCGCTGTTGCGTGGGCGGCCATTTTATTTGGATTTACCGACAATGCGGCAAGGTCGTGAACAAAATTTGATTGGGGGTCATGGATCGAAGAAGCGGCATCTTCTTTCCTAATATCCAAAAACAACTTACCAAGAACTCTTACCTATCCTTTTTCCTTCGCTTCGAATTCGGCTTTGGCGCGTTTGCGGCATTCGGCGACGAAGTGGTTGCAGGCTTCGCGGCAGAGTAGGGGAATGGCCTCGTTTTCTGGAAGGTCGCCGGGAATGCCATTGAAGCGGCTTGCTTCGCTGTCGGCGAGCGGGGTGGCATCATCGATTTTCCAGAGGATTTTTTTCGCGCACTGGTGAGCGGGTCCGCAAACTTTGCGAACGAGTTCTTGGGCACCATCATCGCTGATCGTGCGGGCAAAGCGGTACATGCCGGTCTGGCGGTTGAGCTTGTCGCGCAGGTTTTGCACATCGAGATCGCCGCGTTGTTGTGCGACGAAAAGGCCAAGGCATGCCGGATAAAACTGATCGAGCGCTTGGCGCAGTTGCTCTTCGTCATCCAGCGTCATGACCCAACCGCGCTTGAGATTCACCTGGCCTTTCGCAAAGCGGTACTCGCCATCGAGGCCGTAGGTTGAGAGGTCGCGTGCGGCAGCAGGGCCTTCGTAATGATCAAGCCCACCGAGTGCAGGTTCGGTCGCGAGTTCCGCATCCTGCCAATGGCTCAACGCGTAGGTATAGCCATAGAGGTCACTATGGATTTCCAACTCACCGATGCGATGAATACCGGATCGGATGAAGTGTCGAAGTTGACTGGCGATGGACATTTTTTGATGAAATTTATTCGATTCAATCAGTTGGCAACCAATGACTTTTGGGCTTTGTCAAAATCCGAAACCTGATCGAGGATCACATCGGCGATGAGCCTTTCAGTGCCGATAGCCGAGCTGTAATACAGGGTTTTGCCGCGAAGCT
>JAPOLH010000098.1 GCA_029977225.1 Verrucomicrobiaceae bacterium
GTACAGAACCGCCGAGCCACCAAAAGTTTATTCAACACGGAACCTCGACAGAGAACCGGTCGCCCTCAATGAATTCACCAGTAGCCATCAACAGCGCATTCGTTTGGCTGAGGCTTATTTCAACTATGGCCCTTTAATCCAAAAACATGGTGATCTCCCAGCCGATGGGGGCTTCGCCGGATTCCGCCTCCACACCACACTCAACAGGCCCGACTATTTCGACGAACTCATCGTCTTTCAAGGCGCCAGCTACTGGCGCGCTCTCGGTAAAAATCAACGCTGGGGAATTTCGGCACGCGGCATCGCTGTTGATACAGGCGTTGAAGGTGCCCAGGAAGAGTTTCCAAACTTCCGCGAGTTCTGGTTGCGCAAACCAGAGCCAGGCGAAACCCACGCACGCCTCTATGCGCTGCTCGACGGCCCTTCATACGCCGGTGCCTACGCTTTCAAAGTCCACCCCGGCAATGAAACCATCGTTGATGTGCGAGCTGTGATATTTGCCCGCCGCGCAGTCCAACGCCTCGGCATCGCACCCATGTCGAGCATGTTTTGGTTTGGCGAAAACTCACGTCGCCGCTTCGACGATTTCCGCCCCGAGGTGCACGATACCGACGGACTCGCCATCCGCATGGGAACCGGCGAACGCATCTGGAGACCGATCTGCAACGATTCGGGCAAGCTTGAATTCAGCTTCTTCAGCATGGACAAGTGTGACGGCTTCGGTCTCCTGCAACGCGACCGTCGCTACAGTGCTTATGAAGACAGCGAGGCCGCCTATCACCTGCGTCCTTCACTTTGGATCGAGCCGACATCCGATTGGGGCCCCGGCCGCGTGATGCTCATGGAAATACCTACGGAGAATGAGCTAGCCGACAACACGGTCGCCATGTGGGAGCCCGCACGCACCCCCCTCGCCGGCGATCGGGTGGAATTCTCCTACCGCCAACACTGGACCATGGACCCCGATCCATCACTTGCCGTCGGACATGTGGTAGCCACCCGCACCGGCATTCACGACTGGCAGCCAGGCCAGCGCACCATCATCGTTGAGTTCAAGGGCACGAGCCTTCAACAAACCGGCGATCAAGCACCCATTACCCCAAAAATCACTCCGATCGGTCAAAACGCCGAAAAGGTCAGCATCCAAGGTGTCAATCTTCAACAAATTCCAGACGATCGCTGGCGCCTCGCATTCCAAGTCGCTCCAGCCGCAGAGGGTGGACAACTCTCCGACATCGGGCCTATCGAGCTTCGTTGCTGCCTCAAACGCGGTGACAATTTCCTCACCGAAACATGGGTGCACCGCATCAATCCCTAGACCGACTGTCGCCCCTCAGCGAGCAGGAACTCATCGAATGGGAGGAAGCCTATTCCGCTGTAGAGGCCTACCTGCAGGCTCTTCGCATTCGCAACCGCTTGCTCGTTGCGGAGCTGGTGCGTGGCATTCTGCTCAGGGCATCTTCACGACGAATCAATGAGCCTGAGCAGCCAGCACGGCTTCTCGCCATGGAAGAAGCACTCACCGAGGTGGCCGATTGGACCCAGGATGTTTTGGATGTGCCGCTGGAAAACCGCCGACTCGCCGCACGTGGGCGACTCGCGCTGTTACTCGCCGGCATGCCCGACAAGTGGCAAGGCACCTTTCTGACCCCACCGCCTTGGCCAGCCGCATTTGTCGAGGCAATGAAAAAATCCTATCTCGCCGCAGGTCCGCGCTTTGCCGCTCTCACCATGGTTCCCAAACCGCTCGAACTTAACGCTCTCGGCAGCGGTGCGGCCCAATGGTGGGAAACCATGGATCGCAAACCGATCGTAAGACTCATGTTCACCGCCGTGCTTGTCGCCATCATCGCCCTGGCCGCATGGTTCTTCCTTCTCGACTGATGGATCCCGTCGATCTCTCACCACCCGACACCAAAAAGGTCTTCTTCAGCATCAAGGCGACTCATGTGCGGCGAATTGTTTTTTTTGGGAGCGTCATCCTGTTCAACCTTTTGGCAAGCCTATGGCTGGCCGATCTCTTCTGGCGTATTGGTCTTCAAAAAGCCCATTTCCCGCTGTTGGCAATTTTTGTCATTTTGAACGGACTTCTCACGCTTGGCTCTTTTCATGCGGTCTTTGGCGCGATCGACATGTTGCGCGGCAGTCGGCGCGCGGCCCGCATTACCAAGTTGGCAGATGGACAATCAGGACCACTTGCCAAGCGCCATGCCGTGGTCATGCCGGTCTACAACGAAGACAGCACACGCACCTGCGCGCGCATCGAGGCAATCTACCGGTCGATCGAAGCCACCGGACACCTGGAATCATTCGACTTCTTCATCCTCAGCGATACCCGTGACCTCAACCTCTGGGTGATAGAGGAAACTGCATGGACCAATCTCTGCCGCAAACTTGGTGGCTTCGGTCGCATCTACTACAGACGTCGTAAAAAAAACGAGAACCGAAAGGCAGGCAACATCGGTGATTTCGTCCGCACCTGGGGCGGCGGCTACGAGGCGATGCTGGTGCTCGATGCCGATAGCCTGATGGATGGCGCCGATATCGTGAAGATGGCCCGCGTCATGGAGGCTTACCCGCGCCTCGGCATCCTGCAGACCCCACCGAAACTGATTCGAGGGTCATCGGTATTCACACGCCTTCAGCAGTTTGCCATGCGCCTATATGGTCCGGTATTCATTCGGGGGCTAAACTTTTGGCAGCTCGCCGGCGGCAGCTACTGGGGCCACAACGCGCTCATCCGCCTCAAACCATTCTCCGAATTCTGCGAACTTCCGGCACTTCCCGGACGCGAACCATTCGGCGGTCGCATCCTAAGTCACGATTTCGTTGAAGCGGCTCTAATGGTTGCCGAGGGTTGGGAAGTCTGGTTGGCGTGGGACATCGAGGGAACCTATGAGGAGGCTCCACCGACCCTCGTAGATCACCTCATCCGCGACCGCCGCTGGTGCCAAGGCAATCTGCAACACCTATGGCTCATCTTTGCCCGCAAGTTGCCATTCTCCGTGCGCATGCACCTCTTTATGGGCATCATGGCCTACCTCGGCAGCCCCCTTTGGTTTCTATTTCTTCTTTTGGGCACTTGGGTGGCATGGGACCGATCCACCAGCGAATTGAGCCTTCTGCCCTTCGAAAGCTATGTCGAACGACTGCTAGGCTTCAACGGAATCGAACAAAGCATCATTCTTACGGGATTCATTTTCAGCCTGCTTTTTCTGCCAAAAATCCTCTCGATTTTACGCGCGCTCATCGTACCAGAAGTCCGCAGGTCCTTTGGCGGCGGCATTCGCATCGTCACGGGCGTGACCCTAGAGTCCTTCATATCCATTCTGCTCGCCCCATGCATCATGGCGGCTCACACACTTATGGTCATCAGCATCCTGCTTGGCCGAGCTGTTGGATGGGGCAGCCAGAACCGCGAAACAGACGGCACCACATGGGGCGACGCCATCCGCTTTCATGCGTTTCCAACCTTCCTCGGAATCATCTGGTCGGCAGTCGCGCTCTACATAGGGGCGACATTTACCGCATGGATCTCCCCCATTCTCCTGGGCTTGATGCTCTCAGCTCCAGTTTCGGTCTGGACGAGCCGCGCGCGTTACGGGCTAAAGCTTGCCAAATTTGGCATCTTGAGCACTCCCGAAGAAAAAAATCCGCCGCAAATCATGCAACTTGCGCAAAACGCTCACGCCGCTGTCGACCCTGCGCTTGATGCCTCCAACGAGGAACGCCATGGCGTCATTGCCGCTGTGGTCGATCCTTATGTGAATGGCATGCACGTTTCCCTACTGGAGAATGTGGAAATTCGCACGCACGAGGAAGCTCTCGCAGAACGCTGCCTCATCAAAGGTCCGGATGACCTAAGCAAAAATGAGTTGTCGGAACTTCTATATCTGGGGCCAGCCATGCTACTAATGCATCGCGCGGTATGGCTGCGCTCCGCGGATAGCATTCACCCAGTCTGGACCGATGCTGTGCAAAGTTATCGCAGAAGACTCTTCCAAAACAATCCCGAAACAGCCAACTAACACAAGATATGCTTCAAGCAAACACACCCATTGAAGAACTCTCAGCACAACGCTTCCGTCAATCGGGTTGAAGG
>JAPOLH010000099.1 GCA_029977225.1 Verrucomicrobiaceae bacterium
CCGAAAGGGCCATCGATCCGTCAACCGGGTGGCCAATCGAGGGGGCGTCCGCCCAAAAGGTGGATGTGCAGGTGGGGGACCGTTTCGCCGCCATCGCGACCATTGTTGATGACAAGGCGGAAGCCGCTTTCGGCGATGCCTTGTTTGGTGGCGACGGAAGAGGCGGCGATCAAAAGTTTTCCGAGCAGGGCTGCATCATCCGGTTGAGCGGCGGCGATGCGCGGTATAGCCACTTTTGGCACCACTAAAATGTGGACGGGTGCCTGGGGTGAGATGTCGCGAAAGGCGAGGCAGTCATCGTCCTCATGAACGATATCGGCGGGGATTTCGCGGTCGCGGATTTTTTCGAAGAGTGTTTTTTCCAGCATAAGCAAATCAGATTGTTTGGTAGGCATCGGGTATGGCTCGGACCGTGAACAAGTCGAGCAAATCCTTGGGATTGAAGCTTTTTCCTCTGCGGTAGGGCTGGTGTGCTGTCATTCCGTTATTTCAAAATTCCTCGATCCGTATCAGGATCGCGGTCGTGGACAAACCAACACCATCAGCGGATCCCGCAATTGATCCTCCGATTTCTGAAAAGGACATCCAGGAGCTGAAACTTTTCGAACTTGAGTTGCCGGATCGCACGCTTCTTTCCGGGCCAAGTTCCCGTATCAGAGATTTGATGACGCTATTGCGAGTGTGCATCGATATGCTGAGGGCGTTTCGCATGCTGCACTTTGTGGGGCCCTGCGTGACGATATTCGGTTCGGCGCGGGTGGGGCCTGGTTCGCGTTATTACGAAATGGCACGTCGAATGGGGGCCGAGTTGAGCAAGCTGGGATTCACGGTCATGACTGGTGGCGGGCCGGGCATCATGCAGGCTGGCAATCAAGGAGCTTACGAAGCAGGTGGGCGCTCAATTGGTGTGAACATTGAGCTTCCCTTTGAACAACATCTCAATCCCTATGTGCATCGTTCGCTGACCATGCGGCATTTCTTCACGCGCAAGGTTGTGTTGGTGAAATATTCCTACGCATTCATCGTCATGCCTGGCGGTGCCGGAACCTTGGATGAAATGTTTGAAACCATGACCTTGATCCAGACAGGCAAGCTAAAGGGTTTTCCGATCATCCTCATGGGTAAGGATTATTGGAAGCCGTTGATGGACTTTGTTTATCGAATGGCGGATGAAGGAATGATCAGCGCCGAGGATCCGGAATTAATTTTTTTCACTGATGATGTCGAGGATGCCGTGGCTCATCTGCAGCGCCATGCGGTGAGGCAGTTTGGTTTGCGACGCAAGCCGATGCCCAAGGCGATTCGTATCCTTGGAGAGAAGCCGATGCCGTGAATTTTTCAGGGATTCGGCAGGAAATATCCGCGCTGTTTGGTTGATATTTCCATGCCGAGTTTTTCCATCACGGCGAGCATGTCCTCCCAGAGCATGCGTTTTACGGAGAGGTTTTCCCCTGTTTGAAGCAGGTAGCTCGGGTGGTATGTGACGCGCAGCGGAATGCCTTCAAAATCATGCCAGCGGCCGCGCTCCGATGCGACGGTAGAGTCTGTTCCAAGAAGCGCTTCAAGGGCGGTGGCTCCCAGTGCGACGATGCACTGGGGTGCAACTATGCGAATTTCCTCGCGAATCACTGGAATGAATGCCGCCACCTCCTCGGTGGTTGGTTTTCGGTTGTTGGTGGTCTGACGAGCCGTGGCGGGGCGAAACTTGACGATGTTGGTGGTGTAGGTCTCGTCGCGCTTCAGGCCCATGGCTTCGAGTATTTGGTCGAGTTTTTTTCCAGCAGGTCCGACAAACGGGCGGAGCGCTTTTTCCTCCTCGTGGCCGGGAGCCTCACCGATTAGCATCACTCTGCTCTCGGGGTTGCCGGAAGAGAAGACCATCGTTTGGCGCAGCCTTTGGGGAAAATCGCCAGATGGCCAAGTGCGCACTTGTTCCTCGAGTTGCGTCAATTGTTCGGATTTTGGCAGTGATGATGAAATGGCGGTGAGTCCGAAAGCATTCGCATTCTTCGCTTCATGTTTTGTGAGCGATGGGGCCTTGGATGTTGCGGCAGCGGAGGGCGCGGATGCGGTCGAATTGGATTTAGGTGCGGACTTTGAGCTATTGGCCAGTTTTCGAAGTGCCTGTCTGGCATCCTCGTCGAGCAGGACATGGCTACGCCCTTTGGCTTTTTCCGATTCAAGGTATTTCACAAGCTGTCTCATGAGCCCGGTATTGGATGGGCCATGATGGTCGTTTGTGGAAGGTATCGATGAATCGGACATGGTGTGTCATGCGTTTTGCATTTTGGCCTGCCGCTCGGCAATCGCCCATGCTTTCTCAGGAACGAGTTCACGCCAATGGGGGTCATTGGCAAGGATCATTCGGCAAACATCACGGCTTGTGTGGGTGAGCAGTGATTCGTTGTCGCAGGGAATCCCACGAATGCGGCCGTTTTCCACAAAGTGCCGGTACAAGTGCTTGCTGTTCTCCGGCGGATGAAAGTTTTCTGCAGTCACCAGCTCCCCGGTTTTGCGATTTTTCCATGGGAAGACTTCGAGCGTGACTCCCTTTTTGAACAGGCGGCCAAATGATTCCAGCAATCCCCCGGCAAGACTTTCAGACCACTTTGATTTAAAAAGTTCGTTGAGGAGTCCGATGCTGAGAATGATGCCAACGGCACTATCCGTACAACGATTGAGAAATGCGGCGATGCGGTGGAATTCCGCACAGCGAGAGACGAGCACGGTTTTGCCGAGGCGTTGCAGGGCGTCGGCGCGATCGATGAAATCGACAGGATCAAGTCCGGGGCCCCGCAGGAGATTGTGCATGGAAATTTCGCAGAGTTCCACTTCGCGTCCTTGTTGCTCCGGTGGAAGAGAGTGTGAGAATTGTTCCCTGGCTCGCCGAAGCATTTCCAAATGAATGTTCATCACTGGGTTGAAGCTGCCGCGAAGCAGCAGCACCGGCTTGTGATGGAGCGCTTCGGCGGGTTGGACCACTTCGCCATCCGGCAAGAACATGGTGGCATCGGTGAGTCCGCTTTGCACCAACTGCAAGGCGCAGAGTCGATTGTCGAAAAATCCGTAGCCATGGCCGGTGAACTTCAACAGGTCGATTTCCACCCTGCCCGGATTAAGGTTGTCGGTAAGGGACTCCGCGAATTCCCTCAGGTGCCCGCGATGACGGTAAGCCGCATAGATGAGGTTGAGGCCCACGATGCCGAGCGCTTCCATCTGGTCGATGGCGCGTTGGTCGAGAAGTCTGATGTGAATGACAATGTCGGACGGTGGATCGCCGGGCTTGATTTGAAAGCGAATGCCTAACCAACCGTGGCATTCCCCCGAGTCGCGATAGCCGCGGGCTCTCACGGTGTTGCAAAATGAAAAGAAGGTGGTGTCGGGCCCGCGCTTTGCGGCTAAGCGCTCCAACAGAATTCCATATTCGTGATTGAGCATTGAGTTGAGCCGCGTTGCGGATACATAGCGTTCGCATTTGCCGTAGATCTCGTCGCTCATCGTCATGTCGTAAGCCGAGATTGTCTTGGCCACTAGCCCCGCGGTTCCTGATGCTCGGAAAAACCAGTTCGCAGTCTCCTGTCCTGCACCAATTTCCGCCAGCGTCCCGTAGATTTTTGGGTCAAGATTCAGTTCAAGTGCCTTGTCGTAAGAGGTAGGTGTCATGGCGAGGGGGTATCAAGAGTGACCCAGCCGTCCGAGACGATGCGCTCGATGATGACTTGGTTGTTGGACGTGGCATTCGGTGGGAATTTGATCGAGAGTGTTAAAAACCTGTCAGAGGATTCTTGGGTTTTCGCGAGCGCGATCTCCAATGCTGAATCGCGTTCCACATATCCGTAGATTCGATGAGTCTCGTCTCGCGACAATAGCGTGAATGATGTCCATTTCAAATCTCGAAAAGAACCAGTAGCAGGACGTATCTTCGGTCCAATTCCACGTGAAATTGGAG
>JAPOLH010000009.1 GCA_029977225.1 Verrucomicrobiaceae bacterium
CCCAAGAAGCCGAAGTGCTCAGCCTCGGCACCGGCGGCAAAGATGAAGATGAGGACTTCCTGTCCGTCGACTTTTACTTCGGTGCCGCCGTATTTCGAGATAAGCACTTTGTCGCCAACCTTGACGGAGAATTCGATGGTCTTGCCATCTTCATCTTTGCCGCCGGTGCCGAGGCTGAGCACTTCGGCTTCTTGGGGTTTTTCCTTTGCGGTGTCGGGAAGGACGATTCCGCCGGCGCTGACGGCGTCGGCTTCAATACGCTTCACGAGTACGCGTTGTCCGAGTGGTTTGATGTTTGCCATATGTTGTTGTGTGTTTGTTGTTGTTTTTGGTGAGAGACCACTCCACGTGCGCGGAGTGGAAATTTTTTATCGAATGATCAATCGACCACTTCAGCGTCGACGACTTTACCTTTTGCCTGCTTCGGTTCGTTCGATGCGGTTTCGGCGGGTTCGACATCGGGCGCGGCGCCTGCGGCTCCGGCCTGTGCCTGTTGGGCAGCCTGATAGAGTGCCTGCAGCGAGTTTTCGAGGTCGGTCGAAGCGCTGTTAATCTTTTCGACATCGTCGCTGGCGATCGCGTCCTTCACGGCTTGGATCTTGCCTTCGAGCATCGATTTCAGTTCAGCCGGCGCTTGATCGCCGAGCTCGCCGAGTTGTTTTTCGACCGAGAAAACCAGGTTGTCGGCCTTGTTCTTCGCATCGACTTTCTCGACGCGCTTGCGGTCTTCTTCGGCGTGCGATTCAGCATCGCGTTTGGCTTTTTCGATTTCGTCTTGCGAGAGGCCCGAAGAACCTTGGATCGAAATTTTCTGTTCCTTGCCCGATTGTTTGTCCTTGGCCGAAACATGCAGGATGCCGTTGGCGTCGATGTCGAAGGTCACTTCGATTTGCGGTTCGCCGCGGCGTGCGGGGGTGATGCCATCGAGCTTGAAGTTACCGAGCAATTTGTTGTCGGAGAACATCGGGCGTTCGCCTTGGCAAATGCGGATATCGACCGCCGGTTGGTTGTCGGATGCGGTCGAGAAAATCTGCGACTTCTTCGCGGGGATGGTCGTGTTGCGTTCGATCATCGCGGTGGCACGCGAGCCTTCGGTTTCGATCGAAAGCGTGAGCGGCGTGACATCGAGCAGCAGCACATCCTTCACATCGCCGCGCAGCACGCCGCCTTGGATCGATGCGCCGATGGCGACAACTTCGTCGGGGTTCACGCCTTGGTGCGGTGTTTGACCTGCGAGTTCACGCGCGGTCTCAACCACCTTCGGCATGCGGGTCATGCCACCGACGAGCACCAGCTCATTGATGTCAGAGGCTTTGACGCCGGCTTCCTCGAGGCAATCGCGCACAGGCTTTTTGGTGCGCTCGAAGAGCGAGTCGGTGAGTTGCTCGAGCTTTGCGCGAGTGAGCGAAAGCTGAATGTGTTTCGGCCCGGTCGCATCGGCCGTGATGAAGGGCAGGCTGATGTCGTAGGACTGCGTCGATGAAAGCGCGATCTTGGCTTTTTCCGCTTCTTCCTTGATTCGCTGTAGAGCATCAGGTTGACCAGTAAGATCAATGCCAGTGTCAGATTTGAACTCTGACACCACCCACTCGATAATCTTGTTGTCCCAGTCGTCACCACCGAGCTGCGTGTCGCCATCGGTGGCAAGCACTTCGAAGACGCCATCGCCGATCTCGAGCACCGAGATGTCGAAGGTGCCGCCGCCCAGGTCATAGACGGCGATTTTTTCATCGGACTTTTTATCGAGGCCATGAGCGCGGGCCAGCTCGGCGGTCGGTTCGTTGATGATGCGCAGCACTTCGAGTCCGGCGATTTCACCGGCAGCCTTGGTGGCATTGCGTTGCGAGTCGTTAAAATAAGCGGGCACGGTGATCACCGCTTGCTTGATCGATTCGCCGAGTTTCGATTCCGCATCGGCCTTCAGTTTGCCGAGGACCATGGCGGCGATTTCTTGCGGGGAAAAAGTTTTTGATTCGCCGGCGACTTCGACTTCGATGTGCGCGTCGCCATTTGCGGCTGCCACGATCTTGTAGGGCATGCGCTTGTCGGCTTCGGTCAGCTCGGCAAACTTGCGGCCGATCAGGCGCTTGGCGGAGAAAATTGTGTTCTTGGGATTGGTCACGGCCTGGCGCTTGGCGGCCTGGCCGACGAGGCGTTCGCCGCTCTTGGAAAAGGCGACGACCGATGGGGTGGTGCGTGCACCTTCCGAGTTTTCAAGCACCGTCGGCTCACCGCCTTCCATGACGGCCATGCAGGAGTTGGTGGTACCGAGGTCGATTCCGAGGATTTTGGACATGAGTGTGATTTCCTTTCAATTTTGGCCTTTGGGGCCTTTTGGTTCAGACCAGCTTTCGCATCCCTCATGCCAGCATCGACAATTTTTCTGCAACTTATTGATTTTGAACAAATTAAAAAATTCTGCCATCGACCCGAGACGCTCTATAGTCTCCCCAAAGCGACAAAATGACGCGTTTTTTGCGCGCCAAAGTGTCGCAGTGTCATGAAATGCACGTCAGAAATTTTCCGACCTTGAAAGATAGTGAATTCCCTTTCTAGGGTCCGTTCAGGGGTTATGCGCGTTCAAGCATCGAGATGGATTCCACGGGGTGAGCCGTTCCAAGCGAATGGCGACGCGCCCTCGGGCGGATTTCCGGCCGTACTCGAGCATTTGGTGCGTCAGCGGGGCCTGCCGGAAGGAGTCGATTTGGAGGGGTATTTGCGGCCGCGGCTGCGGGATCTGGCCGATCCGTTTCTGATCCCCGACATGCGCCCGGCGGTCGAGCGGATCCTACAGGCCGTGGATCGCGGTGAAAAAATTTGTATTTACGGTGACTACGATGTCGACGGCGTTTCATCGATCACCCTCATGCGGCGGATCCTGATGGCCTATGGCTTGCAGCCGCGGCATTTCATTCCGAGACGCGGACCAGAGGGTTACGGCTTGAGCGATGCGGCACTTGAACGTTGCATGGCCGAGGGGCCGAAGCCGGATCTGCTGATCACCGTCGACTGCGGAACGGTGTCGATCCCGCAATGTGCGGCGCTGCGTACGGCGGGGGTCGATGTGGTGATTGTCGATCATCATGAGCCGCTGCTCGACGGGCGACCTGACTGCTGCGCGTTGGTTAACCCCAAGTGCGGCACAGAATTCACTTATCTCTGCGCGGCCGGCGTGGTGTTCAAGCTGGGTCACGCCTTGCTGAAAACGCGCCAGACCGATCTCGATCTCAAGGAGCTCATCGATCTCGTCGCGGTGGCAACCATTTCCGACATCGTGCCGATGGTGGGGGAAAACCGATTGCTCGTGCGCCACGGCTTGCAGCACTTGTCGCGCACGCTCAACCCCGGCCTGCGCGCGCTGCAGGAAGTGGCGGGGATCAGCGGGCTCACCACTTCGATGGATGTCGGCTTCCGCATCGGGCCGCGACTCAATGCCGCAGGGCGCATGGATGTGCCCGAAGACGCGCTCGAGACGCTCACCACCGATTGCCGCAGGCTCGCACGCGACCTCGCCTTGAAGCTCGATGATTACAATCGCGAGCGTCAGGCCTTTGAAAACCGCATCCGCACCGATGCGGTCGAGATGCTCAATGAAAGCTTCGATCCGCAACGCGATCCGGTGATCGTGCTGGGCTCGCGCACTTGGCATCACGGTGTGGTGGGCATCGTCGCCTCAAGGCTCATGCGTCAGTATCACAAGCCGACCTTCATCATTGCCATCGACGAAGACGGCATCGGCAAAGGCTCGGGCCGCAGCATCGAAGGAGTTTCACTCGTCGAGGCTCTGCGTGCTTGCGATGACGACTTGCTCGCGGGTGGAGGTCACGCCATGGCGGCAGGCCTCTCGATCGAGGAGGATAAAATCGATTCATTCCGAAAAAATTTCAGCGACTATGTGCTGCGTCATACCAGCGAGGAGCAACGCCAGCCGACGCTGATGTATGACATGGAGCTGGGCTTTGATCAGCTGTCACTCGACTTCATGGCCGACTACGACCTGCTGCAACCCTTCGGCAACGGCAACCCGCAGCCGGTTTTCATTTCACGGCGCGTGGGCCTGAGCCGTTCGCCGCAGCACATGAAAAACCATCACCTGCGCCTGATGCTGCGTCAGGGTTATCACGAACAGGACGCGGTCTTTTTCGGCGGCGGCGAGCACCCCTTGCCCGATCCACCCTGGGACATCGCCTACACCATCGACCGCAACCACTTTCGCGGCCGCACGACCCTTCAGCTCGTCATCCAAGCCGTCCGCGCAGCGGAGGAGTGTTGAGGGGAAGAGTTATTGGTTATTTGTGATTGGTGATTGGGAGAGAGCAAGAAGAGGCCGCAACTTTACAAGTGGGGCATGGAACATTCTGTTCCAAGTGCTGTACGGCCAATGTTCCAGTCGACTCATCTGAGAAAAAATTTTTTTGAAAATGGCGGCCAATATTCCAAATCGTGTCGCAAAATGGAATCATCGCCACGATTTTTGAGTCCTGCCTTGGATCATTTTTTCCTGCTCGGCCGATAGGATCGGGCAATTACATGGCCGGCATTAAAACAGCAGAACTACAATTTCGAGCGATCGCACCAGACTAAGCCTGTGGGAAAGCGCCATAGAAGAAAAAATCGGGGGTTTTTGGCGAAAGCATCGGTGCCGTGAGTCGCATCGCCCTACCTGGGTTGCAGTGGCGGGCTGGTGCAACCATTTCACCTTTTTTAACTTTTCTTAAATTTTTTCCCTTGCGCGGATGAGGCATGTGGGTTACAGGTCCCTCGTCGCAAGACAAGGCGGTCCGACTGAGATGCCCTTCAGGTTATTGGGTTTTTCCTGCTGGGATGATCGGTCGGGCCGCTTCTTTTTTACTGGGCTCCGCCGATGGCGAGCTTATCCGATCCACCGCCCGAGAAGGGCATTTTCCCGCGAAATGGGGATTGGGTCAGGGTCAAAAACCTGCTAGAAGTGAGCCATGAGATTGATCCGTTTTGGTGATTCCGGCCGTGAAGAGCCGGGGGTTTTGCTGCCGGACGGGCGGCGGGTGGATGCCAGCGGCGAATTTCATGATTACGACGAGGGTTTTTTTGCCTCGGGCGGCCTTGAGGGCCTGGCCGAGTGGGTGGCGGATGGCTGCCCCGGTGGGGCCTTGGTCGATCCTGCGGCGCGGCTGGGCCCGCCGGTGAACCGGCCGTCAAAGATCGTCTGTGTCGGGAAAAATTATTTGGATCACGCCAAGGAAATGGGCGGTGAAATCCCCTCCGAGCCGGTGCTTTTCATGAAGGCCAGCAGCGCGTGGAGCGGTCCGCACGACGATGTAATCATTCCGCGCGGTGGCACGAAAGTGGATTACGAAGTCGAGCTGGCCCTGGTGATCGGCCGCACGGCATCGTGCATCGACGAGCGCGAGGCGATGGATCATGTGGCGGGCTACTCGGTGTTTTGCGATTATTCCGAGAGGTCGTTTCAATTGGAGGGTGGGGGTCAGTGGACCAAGGGCAAAAGTGCCGACAGTTTTGCGCCGATGGGGCCATGGTTGGTGACCGGCGATGAGGTGGCTGATCCGCAAAAACTTCGGCTTTGGTGCAAGGTGAATGGCGAATTGCGACAGAATAGTTGGACTGGCGACATGATGTGTTCCGTGCGGCAGCTGGTGGCCTACATCAGCCGCTTCATGACTTTGCTGCCGGGAGACGTGGTCGCGACCGGCACGCCGGCGGGCGTGGCCTTGGGCATGGCGCCGCCGCGTTATCTGCAGGCGGGGGATTTTGTCGAATGCGGCATTGAAGGCCTTGGCGAGTTGGCGCAACGCGTGGTGGCGTATCATGAAACATGAAGGCCGGTTTTTCCAAAACCTGGAAGGCCTTGCTCTCGTGGCCGAAACCACTAGGCGCGCGCTATGCTGCCTGCGAATTTTGTGACACCTTGCACGAAGCCGGAACGCTCGAAGAGGGTGCCGCCGCACGCTGCATCCGCTGCGGCAAAGTACTTTACCAGAATCGCGTGGCTTCGCTGACAAGGGCTTCGGCTTGCTCGCTTGCGGCGTTGATTCTGATGGCGCTCGCGCATGTGTTTCCCTTTCTCACGATGGACGCCGCGACGCTGCGCAAAAGCCTCACACTGCTGGGCGCGGCGGTCGCACTGATCGATGAAGGCACGCCGGTGCTGGGCATCGCGATCGTGCTTTTCACCATCGTCGCGCCATTTGTGCTGGCCGGCGGGATGCTGTATGTGAGCCTGCCGCTGATGTTTGGCCGTCTGCTTCCCGGCTCCTTCACGATCGCCAAGTGGATGCACCTCAGCGAGCCATGGAACATGGTCGAGGTGTTCCTGCTCGGCGTGTTGGTGAGTTTGTTGAAATTGGCACAAGTGGCGGATGTCACTTTCGGCATCGGCTTTTGGGCCTTTGCGGGCTTGATGCTGTGCTTGGCATTTGCGGTGGCGGGCATCGATCGCGAAGAACTTTGGGACCGCATGGAGGTGGCGCGAAGATGAGCGGGCATTTTGAAAAAGCAGCCGATCGCGGGCTTGCAGGCTGCCATGTCTGCGGCCGTGTCGCGGAGGTGACTTTGGAAAATTGCCCGCGCTGTGCGAGCAAGCTCGAGCTGCGCAAGTCCAACAGCATCCAAAACACCGTGGCGCTGATGGCAGCCGCCATGGCCCTCTACATTCCCTCGCACATTTTGCCGATCATGACCGTCGTCGAGATCGGCGTGGTGACGCCCAATACGATCATCGGGGGCATGATGACCTTTTGGCGCACCGGCGCTTATCCGATCGCGATCGTGATTTTCACCGCCTCCATCCTCATTCCGATTCTCAAAATCGCGGCCCTCAGCTGGCTCTGCGCAGCGGCGGCCGGCTGGATTCACCCGTCGCCGACCGCACTGGGCCGACTGCACGGCATCACCGAGTTGCTCGGCCGCTGGTCGATGATCGACATTTTCGTGGTCGGCATTCTCGTCTCGTTGGTACAGCTGGGAAACTACATGAGCATCACCCCCGGGCCGGGAGCGCTTGCATTCGCAGGGGTGGTCATGCTTACCATGTTCGCGGCGATGAGCTTCGATCCTCGTTTGCTATGGGATCGGCTCGATGAAATGGCCAAGGATCCACTGACCTCGAAAGACCAAAGCCCTTGAGCGATAAACCGACATCACCAAAAGCACCCAAGCCCGAGATCCAGCGCGCCAAGCGTTGGAATGCCGTGTGGGTGGTGCCGATCGTGGCCCTGCTGCTTGGTATTTGGTTGCTGTATCGGAATTTCACCGCGCAAGGCGAGGTTGTGCATGTGCGCTTCGAGACGGCGGACGGCATCGAGGCGGGAAAAACCGAAGTGCGTTGCCGCTCAGTGAAGGTCGGCATGGTGCGACATGTGAAACTGGCGGATGATTTGAAGTCGGTGATGGTCGATATTGATGTCGATCGTGATGAAGAGAATCTGCTGCGCAAAGGCACACGCTTTTGGGTCGTGCGGCCACGGATCACCGGTACCGAACTTTCCGGCGTCTCAACGCTAATCACTGGTGCTTACATCGAGCTCGATCCGGGGCCTGCGAATGCGCCGCGTGACGAATCCTTCAAAGGCCTTGAAACCCCCCCTGCCACAAACCGCAATGTGCCGGGACTGCGGCTCACGCTCGTCGCCGATCAGGCCGGATCGCTGGCCACCGGAGCACCAATTTATTTTCGCGGATTCGAAGTCGGCCGCATCGAAGGCCGCAAGTTGAGCGAGGATGGATCGCAGGTCAGCTACGATGCCTTCATTGGCGAAACCTACAGCGGCTTGGTCACGGAAAACACGCGCTTCTGGAACACCAGCGGCATCGACATCAGCGCCGGTGCCGATGGCTTCAAGCTGCGCACGCCCTCATTCCAAGCCATGATTTCCGGCGGCGTTTCTTTTGGCGTGACGCAAGGCGAGGAACCGGGTGCCGCAGCTACCGATGGCCGCTCGTTCACGCTCTACAAGGATGAGGAGTTCGCCAAAAAATCCTCCTTCGATCCGACGATGCGCCTGTTGTTGCTGTTTGACCAAACCGTGCGCGGCCTCAGCGAAAGAGCACCGGTCGAATACCGCGGCATCACGATCGGTCGCGTGTCGCGCATTTCCTTCGACCTCATGCCCGGCGCGCAAAACATGTCGGTGCCGGTGTTGATCGAGATCGATCCGCGCCTGATGGTTCCGGAAAATCCGAACAAAGAAAAAGATGCCGACATCGCCTTCATCCGTCAGGCGGTCGACAAAGGCCTGCGCGGCGCATTGAAAACCGGCAGCCTCATCACCGGCGCGCTTTTTGTGGATCTTGATTATTACGACGATGTCTTGCCGCAAGGCATGGGCAAGGTCGGCGAGTTCGACACCGTGCCGACGGTCTCGTCCGGTCTCGCACAACTTGAAGCAAAACTTTCTGCGGTACTCGACAAGTTCCAGGCTTTGGAAATCGACAAGGCGGTGACCGGCATCGGCGCGGCCGCCAAGGAAATCGAAGCGACCGCCGCCGCCACACGAAAGTCGGTCTCAAGCCTTGGGCCCGATGGCCCGATGCAAGGCGACATGTTGCGCGTGCTGGACGAACTGCGCGCATCGCTGCGCTCGCTCAAATCGGTCACCAACACGATCGAAGAAAAACCCAATGCCTTGCTCTTCGGTCGCGAGTCATCAAACAATCCGGTGCCCAAGAAAGCCGAACGCTAAAACATTCGCCGCCATGATCACCCGCACCCTTTCCCTGTTCATCGGCATCCTGCTCGCCGGCTGCGCCACTTCGTCCAAATCATTCTATGTCCTCACTGCCGACGGATCTGCGCCATCCGGCAGCGGCATGGGCATCGGCGTTGGACCGATCGCGCTCGCCGAATACATCGATCGCCCGAACCTCGTCATCGCCGAGTCGCCCAACCAACTCAGCATCGCCGACGATCACCGCTGGGCCGGCGATCTTGGCTCATCGGTGGCACGCGTCACCGCTGCCAACCTCGGTCGCCGTCTCGGCACCGGCAATGTGCGCACCTACCCGTGGCGCGATGACAACGGCCTGCGTTATCAAGTGACCATCGACATCCGCCAGCTTCACGGATCGGGCGACGGTCATGCGGTCATCGAGGCTGGCTGGCGGATTTACGCGCTGCCCGAACGCAGGGTCGCTGCGGCAAGAACCTTCGTCGATCGCGAGCCCTTGCAAGCAGATGGCTACCCGGCACTCGTCGCCGCGCAATCGAAGTTGCTCTCGAGGCTCGCCGCCGACATCGCATCGGCGATGAAATAAGCCGCACGCGAAACGCGCAAAAATACAAACGGCGATCATGCTCAAGGTTTACATTTATCAAAAATGCAGCACCTGCCGCGATGCGCTCAAGTGGCTCGACGCGCGTGGCATCAAGTACGAAGTCAAAGCCATCCGCGAAACGCCACCGACAAAGGCCGAACTCAAGGTCGCGCTCGATGCCGCTCATGGTGACCTGCGAAAAATTTTCAACACCTCGGGCATGGACTACCGAGCCCTCGGCCTCAAGGACCTCCTGCCAAACATGAGCGAAAAAGAGGCGCTCGAAATGCTCTCAACCCATGGCAATCTCGTGAAGCGCCCCTTCGTGATCGGCGATGGAAAAGTGCTCGTCGGCTTCAAGGATGCGGCATGGCAAAGCGCGCTGATGAACTAAGGGTGGCCGCCCTCACATCGGCGCGATGCGGCTGTCGAGTTGGAAGACTTGGCCTGAAGTATTGGGCATGTGGTGGTGAAGAAATCGGATGAACTCTGCCGCGTGTGCGCAGGTGTTGAAACGGCCGAGCGTATGGTCGGCGAGGATTTGTTCGCGGCGTATTGGGGTGATGCCCGAGGTCATGGCGGTTTCGAGAAAGCCCGGAAGCACCGCGTTGATCCGAACATTGGAAGGCCCGTGTTGCGATGCGAGATCGGCGACGAGACCAAGCAAAGCGGCTTTCGCGGCCGCGTAGGGCGCCTGACCCCGCGGTGGTCGCAGCGCTGAAAAACTTGAGATCAACACGATGTGACCATGGCGGCGTTCGATCATGTTGGGAAGCACCGCACGAATGCAGGAAAGCGCGCCGCTGAAGTTGACCGACCATGTTTCGTCCCAAGCTTCTTCGCTGAGCTGGCCAAGCGATGCGTCGCGCGTGATGCCGGCCGCGCATACCAGTAGGTCAACATCACGCGCTTCGAAATAACCGCGCACATGTGCGGGATCCCTTACATCAAGCTCGCGGCTGCCGGGTGCGCCGATCGACCAATCAGGCGCAGCAAGCGCCTCGGCGATAGCCTTGCCAAGGCCACCGGTGCCTCCGGTGATGACTGCATGATGGGTCGCCGCCTGCATGATGTTTCAAAATGTGCTGTGACAGCGGCGCGGTCGGGAATCAGGCCTGCGATTGTCGTGCCGCTTGCAGCGTGTTCTTCATCAGCATCGCGATGGTCATCGGCCCGACGCCGCCGGGCACCGGAGTGATCGCCGAGCAGAGCGGCGCCACTTCTTCAAAGGCCACATCGCCGGTGAGACGGTAGCCGGATTTTTTCGACGGATCAGCTACGCGGTTGATGCCGACATCGATGACGACCGCGCCAGGCTTGACCCAATCGGCCTTGACCATTTCAGGCCTGCCGACAGCGGCGACGAGGATGTCCGCACGGCGGCAAATTGCTGGCAAATCGCGTGAGCGCGAATGCGCGATGGTGACGGTGGAGTTGGATTTTTTTGAAACCAAAAGGAGCGCCATCGGCTTACCGACGATCATGCTGCGGCCGACGACCACCGCTTCGGCGCCGTTGGTTTCGATGCCGGCGACTTCGAGCAACTTCATGCAGCCTGCGGGCGTGCAGGGGACAAATCCTGTCGGGTCTTCCAGAGCGAGCTTGGCGACATTTTCCGGATGAAATCCGTCAACATCCTTGCGCGGGTCGATCGCGCGAATGATTTCCTCTTCGTTGATGTGTGCCGGTGGTGGCGATTGCACGAGGATGCCGTGGATCGCGGGGTCGGCATTGAGATCGCGTACGACCTTGAGCAGTTCGTCTTGCGTGGTGTTCGCGGGCAACTCGATCTTGCGCGAAAAAATTCCGAGCTCGCCGCAGGTGCGGACTTTGGATCCGACATACACATGCGAGGCTGGATCATCGCCGACCAACACGACCGCAAGGCCGGGCGTGGTGCCGCGGGATTTGAGGGCTTCGACTTCCGCGCGGCACTCATCGAGCACGGCGGCGGCCACGGATTTTCCATCAAGCAATCGGGGCTGGTTCATAGGGTTGGTTGAAAAAATTTTACGCATCGTCGGTGCCGGACACGAGCAACGATTCAATTTTAAGTCGCTCGTTTTCCAACGCCTCAGCATCAATGCCTTTTGACACATGAAGTGGTTCGCCAAAAGTGACGGACACGCGACTGAATGGCCTAGGGATCACAAAGCGGTCCCAAGTTCCAAGCCGCCATGCCGAAGAGAATCGCACATGCACCGGAACGATCGGCGCGCCGGTGGCTTCGGCGAGCTTGATTGCCCCTGCCTGCACCTTGTAGCGCGGGCCACGCGGGCCATCGGGCGTGAGGCAAACATCCTGCCCGGCTTCCAGTGCGCGCTTGAGTCCGACCAAGGCCGCCACCGCCCGGCGCGATGAAGAACCGCGAATAGCATTGAATCCAAAGACTGCCATCGCATTTGCGACCATGTCGCCATCGCGGCTCGCGCTGGTGAGAATGCTTACCCGGCGCTTGCTGCGAAGCATTTTGAGCCATACCCCCGGCACGACAAAAAAGCGGCTGTGCCAAAGCATCAGAATCATCGGCGGCACGGCTTTGTTCGGGTCGCCGATGTGGCCAGGGTTGTGAAGATCGACCCGCAGCGTCGCGGTGGTGACCTTCATCACCCAGCCCAACAAGGTGCCGAGCATCGACGATTTCCAATCGCCGCGTATCTCGTGCCTCGTTTTCCTTTTCTCGCTCATGGGGTGAAAATAGCCAAACCGTTGCTTACAGGGGGATGAAAATGCCTAAGCTTCGGGCCGGGCGAGTGTCGCCAATGCGCGCCCGATGACAAGCCTGCGGCTTTCTAGCCACTTCTTTTGCCTTGCAGCTAAGCCCGCATTATCTAGCTTCACCAGTCGTAAGGCCGTCGTCCGCTGGTTGAAGAGCCAAGGCACCGAGCAGGCCACGCAAGTTTCGCTCAAATCCAACACAACCCCGGATACGCTCCCACATCCTCATCCCCCAGCATCCATGACACGCCTCATCTCTGCACTGACCATTGCCGGCCTCGCTCTGATTGCCGCCTCCTGCTGCTGCACCAGTGATTCGAAGCCGCCGAAGCTGCGCCCGCTTCCTATTTTTCAGGAGATTCAGACCGAAGCTCCCATGGAGCCGGAAATTCGTCCCTCGAAATAAGCCGCGCGAAACCATTTTCAAAAACGCCCTTCCGCATCGTGGTTGGGCGTTTTTGCTTATTTGCCACCTACTGGATTGCGGGCTTTCCAATCACACGGCTCCTCTGCAGAGTGCCATAGACTCCGAAACATCATGAAACCCCGCCGCACACTCGATGAAAACTCACGCTTCAGGGGGAGCGTGAGGCACTACCATCGGGCTGCACGCTCCAACCAAAAAAACTGGGAAGAATGGATCAACGGCACGAGCAGCGGGCCCATAAGAGCTAGAAACTGGACCAAAATCCTTCTCCTCTTCGTGGGCAGTCTCGCCCTTTTGGGGGTCATCATCGGCTTGGTGATCGAGATGCGATAGCGCAACAAATGCGTGGAACCTCCGCCTGATGCGCATGCGGCTTTGACATTTTCGCGCCACAAAGGCAGTTTTCCCGCCCGCCACCAACCCCGGCGGTCAGTTCACCATGGGAAAAAATCTCTTCCAGAAAGTTTGGGACGCCCACACTGTTGGCACGCTTGCCGACGGACGTACGCAGCTCTTCATCGGCACGCACCTGATTCACGAGGTCACCTCGCCGCAGGCCTTCGGCATGCTTCGCGACCTTGGCCTCAAGGTGAAGTTCCCCCAACGCACCTTTGCCACCGTCGACCACATCGTGCCGACCGTCGACCAGGATGCGCCACAGGATCCGCTTGCCGCGGAAATGATGCAGGCGCTGCGCAAAAATGCCGATGACTTCGGCGTGACTTATTTCGACCTCGCCTCTGGCAAACAGGGCATCGTCCATGTCGTCGGCCCCGAGCAGGGCATCACCCAGCCGGGCACCACGATCGCTTGCGGCGATTCGCACACCGCCACTCACGGCGCGTTCGGCGCGATTGCCTTTGGCATTGGCACCACGCAAGTGCGCGATGTACTGGCCTCGCAAACTCTCGCACTCGAAGCTCTCAAAGTCCGCCGCATCGAGGTCAATGGCAACCTTCGCCCCGGAGTCTACGCCAAGGATGTGATCCTTCACATCATCCGCCTGCTCGGTGCCAAAGGCGGCATCGGCTATGCCTACGAATACGCCGGCGATGTCTTCGACCGCATGTCGATGGAAGAGCGCATGACCGTTTGCAACATGTCAATCGAAGGCGGCGCACGCTGCGGATATGTGAACCCCGATGCCAAGACGGTCGCCTATCTCAAGGGTCGCCCTTATGTCGACATGAGCGACTTCGATGCCACCGCGACGCGCTGGTTGTCCTTCGCCTCCGATGCGGATGCGAAGTTTGACGACATCGTCCGCATCAACGCCGCCGATATCGAGCCCACTGTCACCTGGGGCATTTCACCCGATCACGGCATTTCGATTTCCGAAAGTATCCCCGACCCCGCCAAGGCTGCATCTGCGCAGGACAAGGCCTCGATCGACGAGGCACTTGCCTACATGAAATTGCCCGCAGGTACGCCCATCAAGGGTGTGAAGATCGATGTCGCGTTCATCGGCTCCTGCACCAACGGCCGGATTTCCGACTTCCGCGAAGTGGCGAAATACATTCAAGGCCATCGCGTCGCAGCGGGCGTCAAGGCGATCGCCGTTCCCGGCTCGCAAATCGTCGCGATCCAATGCGAACAGGAGGGCATCCCGGAAATTTTCCGTGCCGCCGGATTCGAATGGCGCGGTGCCGGATGTTCGATGTGCCTTGCAATGAATCCCGACAAACTCGTCGGCGATCAACTTTGCGCCTCATCCTCAAACCGCAACTTCAAAGGCCGCCAAGGCTCGCCCACCGGCCGCACGGTCCTCATGTCGCCGGTAATGGTCGCTGCCGCCGCCATCAACGGCAGCATCGCCGACGCACGCGAGGTCTTTGATCTTCAGCAGGCCGCTGTCGCGTAAGCCAAAAGCGCGATCACTCAGCACTAAACCATCAGCAATTCATACTCAACCATGCCCCTCGATCCCGTAACTCAAGTTTCCGGCCGCGCCGTTTTCATTCCCGGCGCCGACATCGACACCGACCGCATCATCCCCGCGCGCTTCATGAAGTGCGTCACCTTCGACGGGCTCGGCGAGTTCGCGTTCTACGATGTGCGCTTCAATTCTGAAACCGGGGAGAAAACCGATCATCCGCTCAACGACCCACGCTTCGAAGGGGCATCGATCTTGCTTGCGGGTGTTAACTTCGGCTGCGGATCATCGCGCGAGCATGCTCCTCAATCGTTGAAAAAATACGGCTTCAACGGTGTCGTCGCCGAATCGTTTGCGGAGATCTTCTTCGGCAACTCGACCACTCTCGCCATGCCCTGCGTGATCGCCACGGCCGCCGACATTGCAGCACTGCGCGATGCGGTGGAGAATGACCCAGCGACCATCATTACCATCGATGTCGACGGCCTGCGCGTGCGTAGTTCAAGCGGACTCGACTTCCCCGTCACCATGCCCGACTCAGCACGCGACGCGCTCGTCTCCGGTCGCTGGGATCCGATCCAGGAACTTCTCGACAACGACTCTGCCATCGAGTCGAAGGCTCGCGAACTTCACTATGTCTGAGCTCAGGCTGTTGGCGTCTAGCGCCGTCACATTTTGAGGGTGCCTTCGGTGACGCCTAGTTTCTCGATTGCTTCGACCTGTTCGAGCAGATCAATCGCCCCAGCCCGGCCTGCGAGCAGGTCCTGATACGCACGAATGGTCTTGGTGGCGGTGGCCTCGTCTTCATCAAGCAACTCGACGCGAAACTTCGCAAGCCCGGTCGAGCGCAGTTCATCGTAATACCTCGCGCCGGTCTGCGCGCGGCCGTTGAAGAGCGTGTTGCGACAGCCGACGTCGGCCTGCAAGCGGTGCAACTGGCCAACGCGATCACGCAAATGCACGACATGTTTTTCGCAGGGCCGGCCGCAGTCCTTGTAGGTCGTGCCGTTGCTCAAAAATGTGCAGAACACACAGTGCTCCATATGAAACATCGGCATGTGCTGGTGAAGTGATAGCTCAAACCACTGCGGCGGAGCAGCATCGAGCAGATCCAGCACCTGGCCAATGTTGAGGTCGTAGGACACCGTCATGAAATCCAAACCCGCGCCTTCCATCATCACGCGAGCGGTCAGGGGATTGGAAACATTGAGCGAGAAATCACCGGCCTTGATGAAATTGCTACGGCGTTTGTAGTAATTCAACGCCGAGAGATTGCGCAACAAGGCACCATCGGGCGCGGCGTTCTCGACGAGCTTGAGGTAGCCGATTTCACCGGGCTTGAGAATGCGTGGTGTGGCGAGCAGGATTTTGGCATCGGCCCTAACGCCCGAATTTCTGAAAACCGCCACCGCATCCTTGTAGCGGCGCGGGTCTTCGAAGTCACAATAGACCAGCTCCACCCCACAGGCGATCGCAGCATCGAGCTGAGCAAAGTTGCGACAAAGCACCGATAATCGCGCAGCAGCGCCATCATTTTGCGCCATGGCAGGCATCAAATCCTCACGACTGGCGTGGTTCACCACCCGTGAAGGTTTTTCCTTGTCCGCATCAAGCTTCGCGACGAGATCGCGGCGCAGTTGGTTGAGCGCCGAAAGCGGAAAATGGCAATCGCCTTCAAGTTGGTTGTCGATCGCCGCCAGCTCGAATGGCGTATCGCCCAAACGCCCAAGCTGCGCCGCCAGCGTCTCTGCATCGAGCGCGCGCTTCGCCGCCGGCTGCAGGGTGATTTCACTGCGCACATGGACATTCCCACAACGCAACTCAAGCACATCGCCTGGCTTACCGCGCACCTGCATCTCGAGCGGAATTTTTTTCTCAAGCGGACGCGTGTTTTGCCAAAATTTCCTCAACTCGGATTCGAGCTTCGGATCTGATGTCTTGTACACCGTGTGCCCCGGATGGATGCGCTCGAAGTTGATGCCGCTGTAAGTTCGATGAAAAATGATGCGGCCATTTTCGATTTTCCAAATCCGCGCACCTTGCTCGAGGTCGCGATTCTCACCGGCATCAAAGACAACCCCATCACCGGCCGCCAGCGGCACGCCGGTGGTGTTCGTCAGCTTGATCCATCCCTCACCACACTCGGCAATCTCGCCGAGAAGCGGTCCACGCTTTTTACCGAAGCGCCCGTGCGTCAGATAAGGATGATTCGTCCCCGCGAGCCAGCCGCTCGTGAGCCCACGTGAAAAGGTCATTTCGAGCGCATAGCGGTCGTGATCGGTGACCTCCGACGCAGCATCGGCCATCGCCGCATCAAGCGCCTTGCGATAGACCCGCGTGACCGCCGCCACATACTCGGGCGACTTGAGGCGGCCCTCGATCTTGAACGATTTCACACCCGCGCGGACTAGATCGGGAATGAGGTCAACGGCAGCAAGGTCCTGCGGGCTGAGCAGATAACGGCGCTCGCCCATGTCGCGCACTTCACCATCGACGACCAACTCGTATGGCATGCGGCATGCCTGCGCACACTCGCCGCGATTCGCACTGCGTTGTCCGAGCGATTCGCTGGTGAGGCACTGACCCGAATACGCGACGCACAATGCACCATGCACAAAGACCTCGAGCGGTGTGCGGGTTTGTGAATGGGATTTTTGAAATCGTTCGATCTCGCGCACCGAAAGTTCGCGCGCCAGCACCGCGCGCTCCATCGGGAAAAGTGACTCGATAAATTCCAGGCCTTCCGGCGAGGTGATCGACATCTGCGTCGAGCCGTGCAGCTCGACATCGGGTGCCACCAAGCGCGCAAGCTTTGCCAAGCCAAGATCCTGGATGATCAAGGCATCGACCCCCGCATCGGCGATCAGGCGCAGCTGCTTTTCTGCAGCCTCGAGCTCGCCGGTGAACACCAGCGTGTTCATCGCGACAAAACCTTTCACGCCATGACGGTGCAGGTAATCCATCAACTCCGGCAGGTCCTCTGCGCCAAAGTTATCCGCACGCAGCCGCGCATTGAATCGTGGCAGGCCAAAATAAATCGCATCGGCACCGGCCACCACCGCCGCCCGCGCGCAATCCCAGTTACCCGCAGGCGAAAGCAGCTCGGGCCTTAAATCAATGCTGTTCACGCGCTCATTGAATCAGCCCAGCGACAAATGACCAGCAGAAGGCGCGGCAAGAAAGACCGCGATTTGCGCAACTTTTTACGCGATGCAGGGTTTCATTCGCATGATCCCCAAAGCGGCAGATTCATGGACGCTCCGCGAGGCCGCCCATTTGCTCAATCGCGCGGGCTTTGGTGGCAGCCCTGATGCGATCCGGGCCTTCCACACGCTCGGTCGCAAGGGCGCTGTTGAATCGCTTCTTTCCGCCCAAGATGCACCTGATGAATTTCCATCTCCCGATTGGGCAAACAAGGAGCAAGCACTTGCAAGCTTCAGCGAACATCGCGAACGCATGCGGCAAATGAAAATGCCTACCGCCGAGATGACTCCGCAAAAAACGGAGGAAACGAGACGCCGGCTGAGGAAAGAACAGCAAATCCAAGATCGGCAACGTGGACTCGAGGCGCAATCGTGGTGGGTGAATCGCATGCTTCGGAGCAAAGCTCCCTTGCGCGAAAAAATGACGCTCTTCTGGCACGACCACTTTGCAACATCGCTTCAAAAGGTGAAGCAGCCCATCATCATGGTCTGGCAAAACGATCTGTTTCGTCGTCATGCGACGGGAAGTTTCAAGAACCTGACCCATGCCGTAATGATGGACGCGGCGATGATGCGCTACTTGGACACGCAGGATTCGCGAAAGGGCAAACCGAATGAAAATTTTGCGCGGGAAATCATGGAACTCTTCACACTCGGGGAGGGCCATTACACCGAAAACGACGTTCACGAGGCCGCCCGCGCCTTCACCGGATATCAATTCAGCCTCAACACCGGAGCCGTGCAGCACAACAAGCGGCGCTGGGACGAGACGCCAAAAACCATCTTTGGGAAAACCGGAAAATTCAACGGCGCGGATGTCATTGATCTCATCTTCGAACAACCGCAAACGGCAAGATTCATGGCGGGAAAAATATGGGAATTTTTCGCTTATGAAAATCCGCCGCCACGAGCGGTCGAGGCGCTGGGCGACACGCTGAGGGAATCGAATTACGAAATGGTGCCGCTGTTGCGCGAAATTTTCCTATCGAAGGAATTTTATGGCGAAACTGCGATGGGCACCCAAATCAAATGCCCGATCCAGTACATCATCCAGTTGCACAAAGAGCTGGAGATCGTCGATTCGCCACGAGGATTTGCGCACAATGCCCAGCAGCAGCTTGGTCAGGTGCTTTTCATGCCGCCCAATGTCGCAGGGTGGGACTGGGGAAAATCATGGATCAACACCAACACCCTGCTCTCGCGTTACAACCTCGCCGGCGTGCTTTGCGGAATCAACGGCAAAGGCGAAGCGACGCAACCAATGCGCGGCAAAAAAAATCCGCGATTCGCAAAAAAGCGGTCGATGACTCAAGATAAGTCGGGACCCGATTACCAAAAAATCGCGCCGACCGACCTGCGCGAAAACCCGAAAAAATTGGTCGATTCACTGGTCTTGCGGTTTTTCCACCAACCCCTTCCCGCCAATACCTCTGCCTCATTCGTCGAATATGCCGAGTCGAAAAAAGGTGCGTCATTCACCGACAAACAGGTCGCCGAGCTTTGCCATCTGATGCTTAGCACACCCCACTACCAGCTTTGCTGATCCAAAAAACCAAGCCACAACACATTCCATGAAAACCCGCCGCGAATTTCTTCGCTCGACCATGCTCGGCGCCTCCTCGGCATGGACGGTGCCGATGTTTGTCGAACGCACCTTTGCGCAGCTTCACACAGAGGCAAAGGACCTCGCCATTCAGGCGACCACGGGCAAGGATGATACGATACTCGTAGTAGTTCAACTGGCGGGAGGAAATGACGGGCTCAACACTCTGATTCCATACGCGGACGATGCCTATCACAAAGCCCGTCCGCGATTGGCAAAAAAGGAAAAAGAAATCATACGCCTCAGCGACCATGTCGGCTTGAACGCCGCGATGCCCTTCCTTGGCTCACTGTACAAGGAGGGCGGGCTGGGCATCGTGCAAGGGGTCGGATACCCGAATCCGAACCGTTCGCATTTCGTTTCCACCTCGATCTGGGAAACCGGCGACACCAGCAATCGCTCCACCACCGGCTGGCTCGGACGCTATTTCGACAATGCCTGCCCGGGCGCCGATCCCGCGGTCGGCATGAGCTTCAACAAAACACAACCAGAGAGCTTTGGCGCACTCAAAAACCCCGGCGTGAGCCTCGGTTCACCCGAGCTGTACCGATGGATCCACAGTGGTGGCGAACAGGCGCTGGCCGAGGAATTTTTTGCGGAACTCAACCAACCAACCGACGACGATGACACGGTCTCTGGCTCCTCGATCGCCATGCCCGCAGGGGGGCGGCACGGCGGCATTCACGGCGAAACCAACCTCGCATTCCTCGAGCGGGTCGCACTCGATGCCCGCGTCAGCTCGGCAAAAATTCTCGAGTGCGCAGCAAAGCACAAAACCAGCGTCCCCTATGACGGCACGCCGCTTGCCCGCAACCTCAACCTGGTCGCACGCATGATTGCAGGAGGCATGTCGACGCGTGTTTATTACGTCAGCCACGGCGGCTTCGACACCCACAACCAACAGGTGAACACACACGACCGCCTGCTCGGCCAACTCGACAGCGGACTCAAGTCGTTCTTTGCCGACCTGAAGGAACAAGGCAATGACAAGCGCGTCGTGCTAATGACCTTTTCAGAATTTGGCCGCCGCGTGGCGGAAAACGCCAGCGCCGGCACCGACCACGGCAAAGCCTCATGTTTGTTTGTGGCAGGCGCCGGAGTTGCGGGCGGTCTCCATGGCAAACACCCGAGCCTCACCGAACTCTCGGAAGGCGACATCACCCACAGCGTCGATTTCCGCAGCGTCTATGCCAGTCTTCTCGGTGATTGGCTGCGCGCCCCCAACCTCAAACCGATCCTCGGCGCAAACTATCCAAAACTCGGATTGATACGAGCATAAGCGCTGAACCGCTTTCGGCTTTGCGGCAGCGGAGAATGTGGCCATGGTCGTGGCAATGCGCAATGACACCCGCCGCTGGATTGAGGCCGACCGCGCGCACTGCTGGCATCCGTTCACGCGGCAGGCCGAGTGGTGCGCGCCGGAGCACGAACCCGTGGTGATCGTGCGCGGTGAAGGTGCGTGGCTGTGGGATTCGGAGGGTCGACGCTACCTCGATGGCAACTCGACGATCTGGACGAACATCCACGGCCACGGGCATCCAGCGATCAACGAGGCGATCACCAAACAGCTGGAGGAAATTTCGCATGTATCGTTTTTGGGGTTCACCCACCCGACGGCGATCGAGCTCGCGAAAAAACTTTGCGGTTTCTTTCCTCCTCACACGCTTGAGCGGGTGTTTTATTCCGACGACGGCTCGACCGCAGTCGAATGTGCGCTGAAGCTCGCGCTGCAATACCGCCAGCAATGCGGCGAACCCGAACGGAAAAACTTCATCGCCTTTGCTGATGGCTATCACGGCGACACGCTTGGTGCGGCATCGCTGGGTGGCGTGAACCGGTTTTTCGAGCGCTTCAAAGGCAGCGGCTATGCTGTGCAGCATGTCGATTCGCTCGAAACCTTGCGCGGCTTGCCAAACAGTGAACTGCATGAGGTCGCAGCCGTGGTGATCGAGCCGCTCATCCAGGGCGTCAATGAAATGCGGCCATGGCCAACTGGCATGCTGGCGCAACTGCGTGAGTGGTGCGACGCGCATGGCATCCAGTTGATCCTCGATGAAGTCATGACCGGCTTCGGCCGCACCGGAGCAATGTTTGCCTGTCAAAAAGAAGGCGTGATCCCGGATTTCCTCTGCCTCGCCAAGGGCCTCACCGGCGGCTACTTGCCCCTCGCCGCCACACTCACCACCGGCAAGGTGTACGAGGCATTCCTCGGCTCTGCCGACCGCGCCTTTTACTATGGGCATAGTTTTTCGGCAAACCCGCTTGGCTGCGCCGCCGCACTTTCCAGCCTCGAACTTTTTGAAACCGAAAAAACCCTCGAAAAGCTCCCCGCCAAAATTGATCACCTGCAGTCCGGTCTCGCCGAATTGAAAGCAAGGCACCCGCTGGTGCACGAGGTCCGCCAATGCGGATTCGTCGCCGGCATCGAGCTGCGCCACGCCGATGGCACAAAGTTCCCAGTCGAGTCCCGCATCGGCGAACAAATCTGCCGCGAGGCGCGAAATCACGGTCTCCTCACTCGCCCCATTCTCGACACGATCGTCCTGATGCCACCACTTTGCGCCAGCCCGGAAGAGCTCGATCACGCCCTTGCCGCTGTGGATAAGGCGATTTCGACAATCCTGCGTTGACAAAGCCGGTACCCACCGCTACCAAATCGCTCCCGCGCCAAGCGCACGGCGGAGTAGCCAAGTGGTAAGGCAATGGTTTGCAAAACCGTCATCCGTGGGTTCGATTCCCACCTCCGCCTCCAGTCGCGTTGCTCCTTGCATCTCCGGTGGCTGTGCCGGTTTCCGCTTCGCGGAGGTTTCTGATTTCCGGCAAGCCGAAAGCCGCATTCCCACCTCCGCCTCCAGTCGCGTTGCTCCTTGCATCTCCGGCGGCTATGCCAGTTTCCGCTTCGCGATGGCTCTTGATTTCCGCCAAGCCGAAAGCCGCATTCCCAGCTTCGTAGCTGAAGCTTTTTAATTTTGGGTGAGTGCTATTTTGTATTCGAGCATTCGTTTCCAGATCTAAATAAAAAAATATTTCGGAAAGCCGGATCATTTAGGATCAACTACTAAATATGCCGTAGTTTTTGGATTGACCCTACCACATGCGCGATCATCATCGCGGCTGCATGCGTTGCGTCCAATGTGCGTCCCAAAAAGACAAGGTGCTCGATTCCCGATCATCGAAGGACGGCACCACGATTCGCCGCCGCCGCGAGTGCCTGCAATGCGGCTACCGCTACACGACCTACGAGCAGATCGAACGCACCGAGCTGCG
Source organism: Verrucomicrobiaceae bacterium (assembly GCA_029977225.1). Classification (GTDB taxonomy): domain Bacteria; phylum Verrucomicrobiota; class Verrucomicrobiia; order Verrucomicrobiales; family Akkermansiaceae; genus Luteolibacter. Next base: position 22,341 of record JAPOLH010000009.1, read on the forward strand.
GGTCGTGAAAAAGGACGGTACGCGCGAAGCCCTCAACCGCGAGAAGCTCATGAGCGGCCTCATCAAGGCCTGCGAAAAGCGGCCGGTGCCGATGGATCGCCTCGACCGCGCCGTGGAGGAAATTCTCACCGACCTCCACAAGGATCACACCAGCGAGGTGCCTTCGGCCAACATCGGTGCCAAGGTCATGGACAAGCTCCACCAGATCGACCCGGTCGCCTATGTCCGCTATGTTTCGGTGTACCGCCAGTTCAACGATGTGAACGAGTTCATCCAGGAAATCCAATCGCTCTCGCGCCGCGCCGCACGCGACCCCTTCCAACGCCGACTTTTCAAAGACTGAACCCAATCCCTCAGCCGTGATCGCTTTCATCGCCAACCGCCCCGCCCTGCAAATCGGCCGTCATCAGGTTTTCGATTACGACACTTCATGTCTGGAGGAAGCCCTGCGCCGCGCCGCTCTCGCCGCCGACCAGGAGGATTTCCCCTTCGTCCACGATATCCACAGCGGCGTGGTAAAATACCTCGAAACGAAATGCACGCTGCGCCTGCTCACGCTCAACGAGCTCTACGAACGCATGCGCAAGATGCTGATGAAAATCGGCTGCGTGAAAATCGCCGGCGAACTTAAACCGCTCGCGCCACCCCTCACGCTTTCACTCGTCGAATCCGCCAATGAGGCAGGCAACGGATTCGAGCTCGCGTTCTTCGAGAAGCTTCGCGCAGAGATCAGCGAACTGCGCGATGCGGGCGTGGAAAAAATTCATTTCACCGGTCTGCGCGAAAGCTCGCTGATCCTTCAGGGTTCGGCCAAATGGAATAAGCATTGCCAAAGAATGCTCTCGGAAGTGGAGGCCTTCCTGCAAAAATGCGGATGCGAGCCGCTTGACGAAGGCCAAGCCGAGCGCGGTGCGCAAAGTTGCCAGTCGAGTGCCGTAGCAATGGATTAAAAATTGCTTTGCTGTCGATCCAGGCAAAGCCCCACGAAAGTCTTATTGCGCAAATCTGCCGCGGACCAACCAACACAGCGGCACCGCGAGCAAGGCCCCCAGCACCGTCGCCGACGGATACAGCCACAGATGCTGGAAATTTCCACTCAGCACTGCAGGAGCTAGCGAACGCGCGGGATTCATCGACGCACCGCTGACGGGACCCGCAAACATCGCCTCCAGCCCAACAACCCCGCCAATCGCGATCGCCGCGGTGATTCCCTTTTCTCTCGCGCCCGTCGACACGCTCAAAATCGTCAGCATCAAAACTGCGGTCAGCACGACTTCCAGCACAAAAGACTGACCCACCGATCCCGCCGGCAGGGTTGCGCCCAGAGTGGCCGACGCCGGAAACAACAATTTCAGCAATCCGCTCGCTGAAAACGCACCCGCCAACTGCGCGATGAGATAGCCCGCCACCCGCGACCATGAAAAACGCCCAGCCACCGCAAAGGCCAGCGTCACCGCAGGATTCAAATGCGCACCACTGATGTCGCCAAAGGTCTGGATCATCGCCATCACCACCAAGCCAAAGGTCAGCGCGACCCCAACATGGCCAATCACGCCGCCATGTGCCTGATCAATCACGATCGCTCCTGTCCCCGCAAAGACCATGGTGAGGGTCCCGAGAAATTCGGCGGCAAGCTTGCCCGTGGAGCGCATCGACATGCACGGGAAATAAACCGCCCAAGGGGACTCGTCACGAAGATTTTCGTGACGATAATTTTCGTTACATAAACAGCGCTTGTTTGCAGGAATCGCCCAAATGCCGGGCGCTCATCGGAGTTGACGCTAGCGGTGTTCCGTGCCATCTCCGCGCCCGATGATTTCAGTCCAATCACTGCGCGTGGAATTTGGTGCCCGCGTGTTGTTCAACGACCTGTCCTTTTCCGTGCAGGCCCGAGAGCGCATTGCCTTCGCCGGCCACAATGGCGCCGGCAAATCGACGCTGATGAAGTGCATCGCCGGCATCATCCGCCCGAGCTCCGGCGCGATTCATTCACCCAAAGGCACGCGCTACGGCTACTTGCCGCAGGAAGGGATCCACGTCCGCGGCCGCACACTGTGGCAGGAAACGGAATCCGCCTTCGGTGAAATGCTCGAGCTGCGCGACAGGATCGACCGCCTTTCCCACGAGCTCGAAAAACTCGACCCGCGTTCCTCGCCCTACGCCGAGGCACTGGAGGAAATCGGCACGCTCGAGTTGCAACTCGATGCCACCGACCCGGCCCGTATGAAGCCGCGCATCGAATCGGTGCTCAAAGGACTCGGCTTCAAGGATGCTGATTTCACCCGCGATTGCTCCGAGTTTTCCGGCGGCTGGCAGATGCGCATCGCGATGGCCAAGCTCTTTCTCCAAGAGCCCGAAGTCCTGCTGCTCGACGAGCCGACCAACCACCTCGACATCGACACGCAGGTATGGGTCGAGCAATACCTCATCAACTACCCCGGCGCGATCTTACTCATTTCGCACGACCGCGGGCTGCTCGACACGCTGTGCACGCGCACCATTGCCTTCGCCCACGGCCGGGCCGAAGAGTACGCAGGAAATTTTTCCTACTTCGAACGCGAGTCGGTGATCCGCAAGGAAACCCATCGCAAGCAATACGAATCCCAGCAACGCGAAATCGCCGAGATCCAGCGTTTCATCGATCGCTTCCGCGCCTCAGCCAACAAGGCCACGCTCGTGCAATCGCGCATCAAGATGCTCGCAAAAATCGAGCGTATCCCCGCACCCGAACAGGACGACGCGGTGATGAATTTCAAATTCCCGCCACCACCCAACTCCGGACACATGGTGGCCAAGCTCGACAAGGCCTCGAAGCACTACGGCGCTCGGCGCATCTTCGACGGCTTTGATTTCGAAATCAACAAGGGCGAAAAATTTGCCATCGTCGGCCCGAACGGCGCCGGTAAGTCGACTTTCTGCCGGCTCATCACCGCGCAGGAAACTCCCGATGCCGGCACGCATACCTTCGGTCACAAGGTCGCGACTTCGTTCTTCTCGCAAAACCACGCCGACGAGCTCGACCCAGAAAAAACCATTCTCGAAACCGTCGAAGCCGCGGCCTCGCGTGAATCCGCACCCCATGCCCGCAATCTTCTCGGCTGCTTTCTTTTTCGCGGCGACGACGTCTTCAAAAAAGTCGGCGTCCTTTCTGGCGGCGAACGCTCGCGCGTGGCCCTCGTCTGCATGCTGCTGCGCCCGGCCAATTTCCTGATTCTCGACGAGCCGACCAACCACCTCGACATGCAGTCGCAGGATGTCCTGCAACGCGCGCTCGCCGAATACCCGGGCAGCGTGCTGATCGTGTCGCACAACCGCTCGTTCCTCGATCCGGTGGTCAGCAAAACCCTCGAGTTCCGCCCCGGCGAAGCGCCCCGACTCTTTGCCGGCAACATCAGCTACTATTTGGAGAAAAGCGCGGCGGAAAACCAAAGCGCCAAGCCCGCCACCGCCAACAAATCCGCACCCACCTCACGCAGCGCCTCCCAACCCGGCGTCTCGCGCAAGGACCAACGCCGCGCCGAAGCGGAAGCTCGTGATCAACGCAACAAGTTGCTCAAACCGCTCGAAACCGAACTCAGCGCCCTCGAAACAAAAATCGCCGAGCTCGAAGCTGCCCAAGCCACGCTCAACGCCGCGCTCACCAGCGAAGAAATCATTTCTCAGCCAGACAAACTTCGAGAAACCAGCAACGCGATTTCTAAAATCACCCACGGACTCGAAACAGCCTACTCGCGCTGGGGCGTGCTCACCGACGAAATCGAAAAGGTCAAAACCAAGCTCGGCATCACGGATTGACCCCACCCGCTCGAACCCTATCATGCCGCGCACGCCGCCCGCGTGGCTGATCTTCGAAACATTTTTCCACATCACTCCCTCATGAACAAAGTCCTCATCATCGGTGCCGGCGGAGTCGGCAATGTCGTCGCTCACAAATGCGCCATGCTGCCCGAGGTCTTCGGCGAAATCACCCTCGCCTCCCGCACGCTCTCGAAGTGCGAAGCGATCGCCGATTCGATCCAACAACGCACCGGCCGCACGATCCACACCGCGCAAGTCGATGCCGACAACTCCGTCGAAACCGCCGAGTTGATCCGCAAGACAGGCGCCAAGTTGCTGATCAATGTCGCGCTGCCCTACCAGGACCTCCACCTCATGGACGCCTGCCTCGCCGCAGGCTGCGATTACATGGACACGGCCAACTACGAGCCCAAGGATGTCGCGAAATTTGAATACTCGTGGCAGTGGGCCTACCAAGAGCGCTTCGAAAAAGCTGGGCTCTCCGCGCTGCTCGGCTCGGGCTTCGACCCTGGCGTCACGAATGTTTTCACCGCCTGGGCGCTCAAGCACCACTTCGACGAGATCCACACGCTCGACATCATCGATGTGAACGGTGGCAACCACGGCAAGGCCTTCGCCACCAACTTCAACCCTGAAATCAACATCCGCGAAGTCACCGCCGAATGCCGTCATTTTGAAAATGGCAGCTTCGTCGAAACCCCACCAATGTCGCTCCACCAATCGTTCACCTGCCCGGACGGAGTCGGTACCTACGAAATTTACCGCATGTACCACGAGGAACTCGAATCCCTCGTCAAACACATCCCCACGATCCGCCGCGCGCAGTTCTGGATGTCATTCTCACCAAACTACCTCAAGCACCTCGAGGTACTCGGCAATGTCGGCATGACCCGCATCGACCCAGTCACTTACAACGGCGTCGAAATCATCCCGCTCCAGTTCCTCAAGGCCGTGCTGCCCGACCCCGGCGACCTCGGCAAAACCACCAAAGGCAAAACCTGCATCGGCAACATCATTACCGGACTCAAAGACGGCCACTTCAAGGCGATCTACGTCTACAACATCTGCGACCACGAGGCCTGCTTCGCCGAGGTCGGATCCCAAGCGATTTCCTACACGACCGGCGTCCCCGCGATGATCGGCGCCAAACAGATGCTCGAGGGCCAATGGCGCAAGGTCGGCGTCTGGAATATGGAGCAACTCGACCCCGATGGTTTCATGGCCGACCTCAACCAATTCGGCCTCCCATGGAAATGCGTCGAGCTCACTCACCAGCAGGCCGAAAAACTTACGGTGATTTGAGAAAATCGTAGCTACAATGTAAACTTTTTCAAACCCGGGGCGGCAATTTCAACTTGTCAGCGAGTTCACCCGAAACCATGCTCGCGGGCATGAAGCCGCCGCACCAAATCCGCCTGATTGCAAGGGGATTGCGGCCACTCGCGGGCCCTATGGGATCCGCCTTATCCCCTTCCCGCCCACCCGTCGGCCCACGACGGCTCACCCCATGATTGATTCTACCGAGCGGCTCATTCTACATCTCGAGAAATGCAAACCACAGGACTCCGCTCCTGTTTGCGCCATCGACACCGAGGCCGATAGCCTCCATCGCTACCGCGAGTCCCTTTGCCTGATTCAATTTGCCATCCACGGCGAGTCGGTGCTGATCGATCCTCTGGCGATCGACGATCTCAAACCGCTCGCCGCCTACCTCAGCGAGGCCACCGTCTGGATGCACGGCGCGGACTACGACATGACGATGTTCAAGCGCGAGTTCGGCCACCTGCCGGCCGTCGTGTACGACACGCAGATCGGTGCTCGCCTGCTTGGCGCACGCCGTTTCGGCCTTGGTGATCTGGTTCAGCAGTACTTTGGCGTCGAGCTCTCGAAGTCCTCGCAGAAGGCCGATTGGGGCAAACGTCCACTCTCGCCCAAGATGATCGAGTACGCGCTCAATGATGTCGATTACTTGCTCGAAATGGGCGAGCGCATCGTCGCCGGGCTCAAGGAAAAGGAGCGCTACGAGTGGTTTGAGGAAAGCTGCCACGCCGCCCGCCGCAAGGTCCTCGAGCGCGACGACAGCCGTGAGGAAAATTGGCGCATCCAAGGATCTGGCAAGCTCGAACCGTGGGGCCTCGCCTGCCTGCGCGCGATCTGGCAGTGGCGCGACGCCGAAGCCGCCGCGTGGGACCGCCCCTCGTTCATGGTCGCCCCCAACCGGCAAATCCTCGAATGGAGCATCGACCTTGCCTCCGGCAAACCGGTTGCCCTGCCCCACCACTTCCGCCCCGACCGCGTGAAACGCTTCCGCAACGCGATTTCCAAACTCGAGGCGATGCCACAAACCACTTGGCCCGAACGCGAAAAAATCAAACGCCGCAAGCGCGACAAGGACTTCGAAAAACGCGTCGACGAGTTGATCAAATCCCGCGACCAAGCAGCGGCTAAACTCGACATCGAGGGCTCGCTCATCGCGCCCCGCGCCGCCCTCGAGGCGATCGCTGCGGACGAATCCCAAGCCCCCGCGCTCCTGCTCGGATGGCAGCTTGGATGCCTGGGAATGAAAGGCTGATTTTCCAGCCTTTTTGCGAAGATTTTCGCAAAGAAGTTCCTTGTCACTTTGCGGGGTTTTTCAGACCCTCTCCCAAGCCTATGACCGACCCTTCGAACGAGCCACCAGTAGCCGAAACCAAGGTCGCCTCCGAGCAGCAATACGACGCCGCACAAATCGACAAACTCGAGGGCCTGGAGGCGGTTCGCAAACGCCCCGGCATGTACATCGGCGATCCCGACGAACGCGGCCTCCACCACTGCGTTTTCGAAGTACTCGACAACTCGATCGACGAACACCTCGCCGGATATTGCTCGCGCATCAAGGTCGCGATCCATGTCGATGGCTCAGTATCGATCGCCGACAACGGCCGCGGCATTCCGGTCGACATGCACCCGAAGTTCGGCATCCCTGCTGTCGAGCTCGTGCTCACCAACCTCCACGCCGGCGGCAAGTTCGGACAAGGGGCCTACAAGTACTCCGGCGGCCTCCACGGCGTCGGCGCCAAATGCGTCAACGCACTCTCCGATTGGTTCCGCGCCGACATCATGCGCAACGGCAAGGTCCACCGCATCGCCTTCGAACGCGGCAAAACCACCGAGCAACTCCATGTCGTTGGTGAGGTCGACCCGAAAAAAACCGGCACCACGATCACCTTCTTCCCCGACGCGACGATCTTCGTCGATACGATCGAATTCAAATTCGACCGCCTCGCAACGCGCCTGCGCGAACTCGCCTTCCTCAACCCCGGCCTCACGATCGACCTTGAGGACGAACGCCCGGAGTCCGCGAAAAAAACCACGTTTTTCTACGCCAAAGGCATCGAGGAATTCGTCGTCCAGCTCGGCGAAAACAAAACCGTCATCCACGACGACCCAGTCATCCTTAGCGGCAAACGCCAAATCGAGCTCGACTACGACGGCAAGCAATCGACCGACGATGTGTTTGCCGATGTGGTCTTCCAGTACAACGATTCGTACAACGACCAAATCCTCTGCTTTGCCAACTCGATCCCCAACGGCGACGGCGGCACCCACCTCACCGGCTTCCGCACGGCGCTCACCCGCGCGATCAACCAATACGCCAAGGCCAACAAAATCCTCAAGGACAAGGATCCCGCGCTCTCCGGCGACGATGTCCGCGAAGGCCTCGTCTGCGTGATCTCGGTGAAAATGCCCAATCCGCGCTTCAGTTCTCAGACGAAGGACAAACTCGTCAATACCGAGATCGAAGGCGTGGTTTCCTCGATCGTCTATGAAGGCCTGATGCAGTACTTCGACGAGAACCCGACTCTTGCCCGCAAGGTCATCGAAAAATCCGTCAATGCCGCACGCGCCCGCGAAGCCGCACGCAAAGCCCGCGAGACAGTTCGCAAATCCGCCCTCTCCGGTGGCGGACTCCCCGGCAAACTCGCCGATTGCTCGGAACGCGATCCTGCAAAGTCCGAACTCTACATTGTCGAGGGTGACTCCGCAGGCGGCTCGGCCAAACAAGGCCGCGACCGCCGCACGCAGGCAATCCTCCCGCTGCGCGGCAAACTCCTCAATGTCGAGAAAGCACGCCTCCACCGCGCGCTGCAAAACAAGGAAATCCAAAACCTCATTACCGCCATCGGTGCCGGCATCGGCGACGGTGACCAAGAAGGCTCATTCAACATCGAAAAGGTTCGTTACCACAAAGTCGTCATCATGACCGACGCCGATGTCGACGGCTCGCACATCCGCACCTTGCTGCTCACCTTCTTCTGCCGCCACATGCCGGAGCTCGTCAAACGCGGCTTCCTCTACATTGCGCAACCACCCTTGTATTTGGTCACCCGCAAAAAACGCTCCGAATACGTCCAGGACAACGATCAACTCAATAAGATCCTCATCGAACTAGGCGCCAGCGAAGTCGTCCTCCGCACCCATGATCGGTCTCGCGTATTCTCCGCCGAAGAACTCAAAGGCATTCTCGAAACCCTCTCCTCACTCTCCCGCTACACCCGCTCGATCGAAGGCAACGGCGGCGACTTCCGCAATTACCTTGCGGCACGCCGAGCCGATGGCCACCTGGTGGAATTCATGGTCCGCATTCGCGAGGGAAACGACGAAAATGTTCTCTATTTCTCCGACGAAGGCGCACTGCGAGATTACGCAAACGCCAACCGCGACCTGCGACTTTTCGACGAAATACCAAGCGACGAAGAACTGGCCGCCGGCCCCGGAGTTTCGCGCCGCGCCGTGCTCCACGAACTTCACGAGTCCCACGCGATCGCCAAACTCTTCGCCCGTCTCACCGAAGCCGGCATCGATATCCGCAACTTCCACTCCGACGACACTCCGCTCTTTGAGCTCCTCGAAGGCGAAGGTGAAAAGCAGCAAACCACCCCGCTGTTTTCGATCCCCGAAATCCTCACGCGCGTCCTCGAAATCTCCAGCAAAGGCGTCCAAATCAAACGCTTCAAGGGCCTCGGCGAAATGAACGCCAAACAGCTCTTCGAAACCACCATGGACCCCACCACCCGCCAGTTCCTCCGCGTCCGCCTCGACGAGGACAACATGGTCGAGGCCGACCGCATGTTCGATGTCCTCATGGGCGATGTCGTCGAGCCCCGCAAACGCTTCATCGAAGACAACGCACTCAATGTCAGAAACTTGGATGTGTGAGGTGTCGAGCGTCGGTCATTTGCAAAACTTGACATCATATTGACGCCTACATTACATTGACATCATGACCCGGACTCAAATCCAACTCCCCGAACCCCTTTTCCAACGTCTTCGCAGTATCGCCAAGGCGCGCGACTGGTCGGTGGCCGAGTTGATCCGCAGAGGCATGGAGTCCTATGTGCAGACCTGCCCGGAAACGACCCACGCCAAGACGGAGTGGTCCATGCCCGTTCTTCGCGGCAGCGGCGGTCATTTGATCGATCCTGCCAGCACGCGCGCGGAAGCCGACGCCATCGAGCACCGCTCCCACATCCGTTGACCAACATGCTCACTGCCGACACCAACCTCTTCATCCATGCCGCGGATCCGGATTCGCCGCGGCACCGGGAGGCGTGCGGATTTTTTGCGCAGCTCGATACCTTTGACGACGAGTTCGTTCTCTGTGAACTCATCCTCATCGAGCTCTACATGCAGCTTCGCAATCCGGCAATCTTCCGCAAACCCTACAGCGCGAAGGAGTCCGCATCCTATTGCGATGCCCTCAAACAAAATCCGAATTGGCGCTGCGTCGATTATGATCCTCTGGTTTCACCAAAACTATGGAATTGGGCCGCCCATACCAAAGCGGGCTTTCGCCAGATGATCGACGCCCGCATCGCATTTACCTTGCTACACCACGGGATCAACCGATTCGCCACCGCCAACATCAAGCACTTCAAGCCCTTCGGATTTTCCGAAGTCTGGAATCCACTGGAAGCGTGATTCTTCTTTTTTAAGCCATGTCCAACGACTCCATCAAGCCCATCAATGTCGCCGAGGAACTTTCCCAATCGTTCCTGGAATACTCGATGTCGGTCATCATTTCGCGCGCGCTGCCGGACGTCCGTGACGGCCTAAAGCCCTCCCAGCGCCGCGTGCTTTACGCCATGCGCCAACTCGGCGTCACTCCCGGCAAGTCCCACGTCAAATGCGCCAAAATCGTAGGCGAAACCATGGGTAACTTCCACCCTCACGGCGACCAATCCATCTACACGACACTCGTCAATATGGGGCAACCATGGTCGATGCGCGAAATGCTCGTCGATGGTCAGGGAAACTTTGGATCAGTGGAAGGTGATGCTGCCGCCTCCATGCGTTACACCGAGGCCCGCCTCCACCATCTCGGCATGGCGATGATGGACGACCTCGATAAAAACACGGTCGACTTCCAACCGAACTACGACGGCTCGCAAGAAGAGCCCTCAGTGCTGCCTTCGGCATTTCCCAACTTCCTCGTCAACGGCGGCACCGGCATCGCTGTCGGCATGGCCACCAACCTCGCGCCCCACAACCTCGGCGAGGTGATCGATGGCATCTGCGCGCAAATCGATAAGCCCGACATCACGCTGCCCGAGCTGATGCAATACATCAAGGGCCCGGACTTTCCGGTTCCCACCGAAATCCGCGGCATTCGTGGCATCGAAAGCTACTTTGCCACCGGCCGCGGCTCAATGCGTCTTCGCGGCAAGGTCGAGATCGAAGAAAACGAAAACGGCAAATCTCTCATCGTCATTCGTGAGGTCCCCTACGGCGTCAACCGCGCCACCCTGCAGGAGCGCATCGCCGAACTGGTGAATGAAAAATCCCTCACCGGCATCTCCGGCATGCGCGACCTTTCCGACGAGGAAACCCGCATCGAAATCGAGTTGAAACGCGACGCCCGCCCGCAGGTGATCGTCAACCAACTCTTCAAGCTCACGGCTCTGGAAACCTCGTTCAGCGTCAACATGCTGGCGATCCACGAAAATCGCCCAAAGCAACTCTCTCTCAAGGAAGCGATCGACGCATACATCGAGCACCGCCGCGAGGTCGTCATTCGCCGCACGCGCTACCTTCTCGGCAAGGCCGAAGAACGCGCGGAACTGCTCGAGGCCTTCCTCCTCGCGCTCGGCCACCTCGACGATTTCATCAAGATCATCCGCGATTCAAAAAACCGCGACGAAGCCCGCGAGCGCCTCGCCGCGTATCAGTTTTCCACCGCCACCGCAGAATCACTCGGCATCCTCATCCGCTCGCAAGCCGCCATCCAGGGCGACCGCTATGTGTTCTCCGAACGCCAGGTCAACGCGATCCTCGAACTGCGCCTCTACCAACTCACCGGCATGGAGCGCGACAAGGTGAAGGCGGAGTACGACGGCGTGCTCGTCGACATCAAGGACCTGCTCGACATCCTCGCTCGCGAGGTCCGCGTGCTTACGATCATCAAGGACGAGCTTGGTGCCATTCGCGACAAACACGCCACCCCGCGCAAGTGCCCGATCCTTGCCGAGGCCGGCGAAGTCGCCATCGAGGATCTGATCGCCAACGACGCGATGATCGTTACGCTTTCCCATCGCGGATATGTGAAACGCACGCCCGCCACCGAATACCGCCTGCAAGGCCGCGGCGGCAAAGGCCTCAAAGGCATGGAAACGAAGTCCACCGCCAAGGGCGAGCCGGATGATTTCGTCGAACACTTGTTCTCAGTCCAAGCGCACGACTACCTGATGTTCTTCACCAACACCGGCCGCGTCTATGTCGAGCGCGTCTATGAACTCCCCGAAGGATCACGCACCTCGACCGGACGCAGCATCCGCAATGTGCTCAACCTCAAACCTGAGGAAAAAATTGCCGCGATGCTCCGCCTCGAACGCACCACCGACGAGGCCGGCAATGACGTCACTTTCCGCGAGGACGCGGGCTTCGTTTTCTTCGCCACCCGCTCGGGCAAGGTGAAAAAAACCGCCCTCAACGACTTCCGCAACTACCGCAAGGACGGCATCATCGCCATCATCCTCGAGGAAAACAACGAACTCATCGGGGTGCGCCTCACCTCGGGCTCCGACGAAATCATCCTCGTCACCCACGAAGGCCTCAGCCTGCGCTTCCACGAAGAAGACACCCGCTCGCAAGGCCGCGCCTCCATGGGCGTCATGGGCATCCGCCCGCGCGACGAAGACTTCGTCGTCGGCCTCGCCCTCGCCACCGCCGATTCAACCCTGCTCGTCGCTTCCGAAAACGGCCTCGGCAAACGCACCCCCTTCGATGACTACCGCAAGCAATCCCGCGGCGGCAAAGGCATCATCACGATGAAGGTCACCGACAAGACCGGCCCGGTCGTCGGCGCTGTTACGGTCACCGAAGAGGACGAGCTCATGCTCATGACCTCCACCGGCCAGAGCATCCGCATCCGCGTCAACGAAATCCGCGAAACCGGCCGCAACGCCCAAGGCGTGAAACTCCTCACCCTCAAGGAAGGCGAAAAACTCCAAGACATCTCCCTCGTCATCCCCGATGGCGACGATGCCGAAGGAGCCGCCACCGCCGAGAGCGAGGAAAGCCCCGCAGAAGACGAAGCCGGTTGATCCACAGTAGCGGCGATCACCGGTCGCCGCAACTCACCGCATTCCCACCCAAAATCCCTGCATTTTTTCCGAAAGCACGCTTGCCCGGCAGGGATCGGCCCGACATAGTCCCGCGCGTGCGGGCCGGGCGATTTGGCATACCGCGCCCGGTTAAACTTCGATGCCATGAGCGACACACCCTCTGCGACTGCGGAACTGAAATTGCCAAAGGACCTTGCTGCCGAAAAAGGCATGGTCAATGTACAGATCGACGGCGTTTGGCGCCAGTTCCCTAAAGGCACACGGATCATTGAGGCATGCCGCAGCGTCGGCAGCATCGTGCCCCACTACTGTTATCACCCGAAGCTCACCGCACCCGGCAACTGCCGCATGTGCCTTGTGCAAACCGGCATGCCACCGCGCCCCGCGCCCGGCCAAGAGCCCCAGCGCGATGAAAAGGGCTACGAGCCGATCGGCTGGATGCCGCGCCCCGTCATCGCCTGTGCCAACACGGTCGCCGAAAACATGGGCATCCGCACCTCCGGCGAGTTGGTGGAAAAATGCCGCGAGGGCGTGATGGAATTTCTCCTCATCAACCACCCGCTCGACTGCCCGATCTGCGACCAAGCCGGCGAATGCCGACTCCAGGAACACTCGGTCGGCCACGGCCGCGGCGTCTCGCGCTTCATCGACATGAAGGTGAAAAAGCCGAAAAATGTCGATATCGGCCCACGCATCCGCCTCGACGACGAACGCTGCATCATGTGCAGCCGCTGCATCCGCTTCATGGATGAAGTCGCCGGCGACCCAGTCCTCGGTTTCACCCAGCGCGGTACCCACACGACCCTCACCGTCCACCCCGGCCGCCTGCTCGACTCGAATTATTCGCTCAACACCGCCGATATCTGCCCGGTAGGCGCGCTCACATCGAATGATTTCCGTTTCCAAATGCGCGTGTGGTTCCTCAAGGAAACACCAAGCATCGACGTCAATTGCGGCACCGGTACCAACATCACCATCTGGACCC